>JAYKHK010000188.1:0-13445 GCA_035284785.1 Cyanobacteriota bacterium
TACCGGGCCTATGGACCGGATGGCCCGTGGCGCACCATGGTGTTCACCACCCTCTGTTTGGCGCAAATGGGCCATGCCTTGGCGGCCCGCAGTGACCGGCCGCTCGTCCAGGTGGCGCCCTTCTCCAATCCCTGGCTGCTCTGGGCGGTTCTGCTCACCACGGCCCTTCAATTCGCCCTGCTCTACGTGCCTCCCCTGGCAAAATTTTTCGGAACGGTTCCACTTTCGGGCAGGGATTTGGCCATTTGCGTGGGCTTCAGTTTGTTGCTCTTCCTCTACCTCGAAGCCGAAAAACTCTGGCGCCTATGGCGCCTGCGTGCCCAATCCCATGCCTGAAGGTCTCCAGGTTCTCAAAACGCTGGTGGAGGCCCTCCCCAGGCTGATTCAAGAGGGGGCGGAACGCCATCCCCTCCTCGGTTACGCCCTGATCAGCCTGGGCATGTTTTTGGAGAATTTGGTGCCGCCCATTCCGGCCGAGTTGATCATGCCGCTGGGGGGCTACCTGGCCCACAAAGGCACCTTGCAACTGGTGCCGGTGATCGCCGCCGGCCTCTTGGGCACCGTGGGGGGCGCCTGGTTTTGGTACGGCATCGGCCGTCTGATCAATGAGGAGCGTCTCGAGCATCTTCTCGGTCGCCATGGCCGCTGGCTGGGCGTCACGCCCCATGGGTTGCGTCAGAGTCGCCGCTGGTTCAACCACCACGGCCCCGCCGTGGTGTTTTGGGGACGGCTTGTGCCGGGGGTGCGCACGCTCATCTCTGTCCCGGCGGGCATCGAAATGATGCCCCAGCCGGGCTTTTTGGTCTGGACCACTGCTGGCAGCAGCATTCTTGTGATCCTTCTTGCCCTGGCGGGCAAAGCCCTGGGGGAAAATTATGGCAAGGTCTTGCGTTGGATGGAGCCCGTCGGCGCGGTTGTGCTTCAGCTAGGGGTTGCGGTTGTTGTGGGGCTGGTGCTTTGGTTCCTGCTGAGACGCTGCCGCGGCCGGTTTTTTGGAGGTTGAAACGGCGGCTCCTCCAACAGACCCGGGCCCGGCAGGCCCCGGCGCTCGGACCTCTGGACGCTCCAGCAGCTCTGATAGCCCACTGGGCTCCAGCAAAAAGGGGTTTGGCTTTTCCCCGCGGGCGTCGCTTTCCCCTTCCCCTTTCCGATCCCAACCGTCGTCCAGGGGCCGCGACGTGCGCGCCTCGTTGATGGTGGCCAGCAGCGCCATGGCACCTCCCACCGTGGCCATGACCGTCAGGGTGATGGCGTTCCAGAGGCGTTGCCGCGCCAGGGCACGCGTCTCCCTCTGATCCATGGGCAGGCCGCAATCCGTGCAGATCAGCATGGGGTGGGTCCGCCCCACCTTGGCGATCATCCGGCAGCCGCAGCGACGGCAGGCCATGGCGTCACAGCCCAAAAGAAAACTTTGGCATCCCCTCTGGTCCACAACTGGCTCACAGCGAGCCATAACGTCAACTTGTGGTGCCCATTGGCATTTCCTTGTGAAGCTTCTACCCAGCCACGGGGAATCATCTCTAGTCTTCTCGGCCAGCTGGGCCCCGCGGCCAGTTTCTCCCCGTCGCCATGACACTGCTTCTCGCCCAGTCCGCTTGGCTGGTGCCTCTGTATCCCCTGCTGGCTTCGCTGCTTTCACTGCTTTGGTCCCCGGGCCTCATTTCCCGGACAGGGCCCCGCCCCTGTGGATACATCAACCTCTTGATGGTGACCGTGGCCTTTGTCCACAGTTGCTTGGCATTGGTGGCGCTCCATTCCAATTCTTCCGCGGGTTCATCAGCGATCTACAGGCCCCTCACCTTCGGCTGGACCTGGCTGGACTCCGCTGGGCTTCGCATTGGTTTTGATGGCCTGATCACCGAGCCGGCCCTGATCGCGATGACGGTGATTACCGGATTGCATGTGTTGGTGCAGATCTATTCGATTGCCTATTTAGAAATGGATTGGGGCTGGCCTCGCTTCTTTGGCTCATTGAGTTTTTTTGAAGCGGGTTTGTGTGCGCTTGTCCTCACGGATTCTCTGTTCTTCAGTTACGTCATCCTTGAACTACTCACCCTTGGCACCTATCTGATTGTTGGCACTTGGTACAATCAGCCTCTGGTTGTTAAGGGAGCGCGCGATGCCTTCCTCACGAAGCGGATCGGAGACCTCATTTTGCTGGCTGGTGTGATCGCCCTGCTGCCGATCACAGGTACCTGGAATTTCCATGGTCTGCAGGCTTGGGCCGCCGATCAGGCCAATAATCACATTCCCCTCACGCCGGCCATCAACTTCATACTTTTGGCCCTGATCGCAGGCCCCATGGGCAAATGTGCCCAGATTCCACTCCATCTTTGGCTGGATGAGGCCATGGAGAGCCCGTTGCCCTCCACGGTGCTGCGCAATTCCGTGGTGGTGGTGGGAGGCATTTGGGTTTTGCTGCGGTTGGAGCCCCTGATTGCCCTCAGTCCCCTGGTGCAAACGGTGTTGGTGGTGGTGGGGGGCACCAGTGCCCTGGTGGGTGCGTTGATCGCCTTGGCCCAAATTGATGTCAAACGTGCCCTTTCCTTCTTGGTCACCAGTTGGATGGGCCTGCTCTTCATGGCCGTTGGACTGGGAGGCATCAATGTGGCGGACCATTTGATGCTCGTCTATCCCCTGCCAATGGCTCTGATGTTGATGGCGATCGGAGGAATCGTCTTCACCAACGTCACGCAAGACCTCACCCAACTGGGCGGACTCTGGAAAAAAAGACCCCTGCTGGGCCTGGCCTTCCTCTCCGGTGCGGCCGGTCTGATGGCTCTGCCACCGTTCGCCGGTTTTGCCGCCCTGCGGGAGCTCCTGGCCATGGCGGCCAGCGCCAGCCACCCCTGGCTCCTCAGTTCCATCGTTTTGGTTACCAATGGTTTGATCAGCGCTGGTCTGATGCGGGTCTTTGGCCTGATTTGGGGTGGACGTCCCAGCCCTTTCACCACCCGCTCGCCGGAAACCCTCTGGTTGCTGGTGCTTCCCACCTTGGTGCTGATGGGTTTCGTCCTCCATCTCCCCCAGCTGCTCGTGCGCAATGGCGTCTATCCCCTCACCCCCCTGGCGGGATGGGGTCCCCTGGCCTGGCCCCTGCTGGCCAGCACCCTGGTGGGCGGCGGACTATCGGCCCTCTTCTACCTGCGGCCCCATCCCTTGGCCCATCTGCCCTCCGCCCTCGGCGGCCTCCAGGACTGGCTGGCCCACGACATGCAAACCGAGCGGTTCTACCACCGCACCATCGGTGGTTTTGTGGTCGCCCTCGCCCGCCTGAGCGCCTGGTCTGACGAGCGCATCGTCGATGGCTTCAGCGGCACCACCGGCGCCGTCGCTCTCCAGGGGGCCAAGCGGTTGAGTTTCACCACCTCTGGCCGGTCCCAGGCCTATGCCCTCACCCTCCTGTTGGGCATCCTCCTGATGGCGGCCTGGTTGTTGTCCCACCCCGTGTCCTCCCAACTCCTCCGTCCGCTCCGCTGATGCCTGCCGCCATGCTCCTGATCCTGTTGGCCCTGCCCCTGGCCGCGGCACTGCTCCTGCCCCTGCTGGCCAGCTCCAGCCCGGTCCGGCTGCGCAACCTGGCGGCCCTGGCCAGCGGGGCCCAATTCCTCATTGGCCTGGCCTGTTGGCGTCTGCCGCCAGCGGATCTGCACCTGGCCTGGTTGCCGAAGCTCAAGCTCTCCCTCGACCTCGGTTTGGATGGCCTGTCGCTGCCGATGGTGTTGCTCACGGCCCTGGTGAGCACCATGGCCATCCTGTCCGCACCGGAGGACCAACACCGTCCACGCCTGTTTTTCTCCCTTCTGCTGGCCACCAATTTGGGGGTGGTGGGTGCTTTTTTGGCCCGCAATGCCCTCCTCTTTTTGCTGGCCTTCGAGCTGGTGTTGATTCCCGCCACCTTGCTGGTCGCCACCTGGGGCGGGCCGCGACGGGCCGGCGCCGCCATTCGCTACTTGGTCTACGGATCGGTTTCTGGGCTCACCCTCTTGGGCGGCGTTTTGGCCATGGGCTGGTTCAATGCCAAGGGGGTCAGCTTTGATTACGCCGACCTTGCCCAGGCCCAGCTCAGTGGCTCTGCGCGCGCCTGGGTGCTTGGCCTGCTGTTGGTGGCCTTTGCCTTGAAGCTCCCAGTGGTTCCCCTCCATGGCTGGCAGCCCTTCACCTATGCCGAAGCTCCCATCCCCGCCGTGATGCTGCTGGGAGGGGCTGTCTCAAAACTTGGCGCCTATGGCCTGCTGCGTTTCGGTGTCGGCTTCCTTCCTGAGACTTGGGTGGCCTGGTCGCCTTGGATTGCGGGCTTGGGGGCCGTTTCCGCCGTCTATGGGGCCCTGAATGCCATTGCTCAAAAGGATATCCGCCGGCTGATGGCCTACAGCTCTTTGGGACACATGGGGCTTCTGGTTTTGGCGCTGGCCGCGGCCACGCCCCTCAGCCTGCAGGGGGCAGTGGCCCAAATCCTGGCCCACGGTCTGATCGTCTCCCTCCTGTTTGCCTGCGTCGGATTGATCGAACGCAAGACCGGCAGCTCCTCCATCCCAGAGCTTTCGGGCCTGCTCAATCCCCTGCGTGGTTTGCCCTTCACCATGGGGATGCTCCTGTTGGCCCTCATGGCCGCCGCAGGAATTCCTGGCCTGGCGGGTTTCCCGGCGGAATTGATCGTCTTTGAGGGCAGCTGGGTGGTCTTTCCAAGGGCCACGCTGATTTGTCTGATTGCCTCCGGTTTCACGGCCGTGTATGCGATTCGACTCGTCAATCGGGTCGGCTTCGGGCGGCTCGACAACGCGCGTGCCAACTGGTCCTCCACCCGTTGGTCTGAACGGGCGCCCGCGTTTGTGCTCACCCTGTTGATCATTGCTTGCGGTCTTTGGCCCGCAGCTTTGACGGGGTGGAGTGAGGACACCACCGCCTCCCTTGCCCTTCGTCCCTTTTCCCTGCCTTCCCCCATGGCCGCGTCCGCGCAGAGCGCCACGACCATCGCCACCCTTCCCCAGTCGCTGCCGTCATGACCCGCCCCTCAGCCTCCGTCGTCGAAGCCAGCCCAACTCCCCTGATTCCAGCCTCCGAGCATCGTTGGGCCGATGTCATCCATCGTCTAGAGGCTGGTGGCTCGATGTTGCCAGATACGCCAGAAAATCTGCAACAAATCATTGGCATTTACAAAGCCTATGCCGTGCCGATGGATTTTTATTGGCGCGACCTGCTTTACATCGCCGAGCAGGTGTTTCTCAACCCCTTGCCTGCCTTCAAGTATTTCCCCTCACAGGCCTATCTCGACCGGCCCAATTCCTATGCGGGGGATCAGTCCAAGTTGCGGATTTGGAGGGGCGGGGAGAAGGCCCATCCCGAATTGCTGGACTTCATGGCGAAGGGGGAAACCAGGGTGATGCCCAAACTTCTCCATCACCTTTGGCATGATCGCATCAATATGGAATTCGCCGAGGCCTGCATGCAGGCCATGCTCTGGCATCAGGGCATGGGCGGACGATTCAACGACTATATGGAAAGTGATGCCTACCGGTCCAATGCTGATCGAGCGATCAAAGCCTATTTTAAAGGCAACCCCCTGATGCTTGGTTTATACAAGCTCTTTCCAGAAATGTTTATGGAACAGGTGAAGCAAATGAGCTATTATGCCAATTTGGGCCTGTTCTGGGAGGTGATGGCTCCAGTTTTCTTTGAGATGAGTGATATTTACGACGAGGGAGGCTTCAAAGGTGTGCCGGACGCCATGAATTTTCTCGTTAATGGGATCTTTGCGGTGGCTGGCCGACCGATCTATCACCATGTTTTTGTCGGTGATGAATGTTTTGAGATCATACCTAAATCAGAGGGTTTTACCTGGCTTTATGAGGCAGCCCTTCCCTATGTAGAGGCAGTCTTCTATCGGACAGCTCCTTTCCGCGGCACGAAAAGCTACAACGCTCAAGCCTATCAAGTTCCCTCCAGTCAGGCCGATTTCCACTACGGCATCCTTTACGCCGATGTTTTCCCGGTTGGCTCCGCTGGCATACCTCCTACCCTGTTGATGCAGGACATGTTGCATTTCCTGCCCCCCTACCTGCAGGAGATGTATCGGCAGCATCGGCGGGGTGATGAAGATCAGCTCATCCAGCTCGGCATCACCTTTCAGCGCTCCATGTACAACGTCACCTCCGCCGTGATTCAGGCCTTGCGCTGCGCCTTGCTCTATCCACTGGACGATCCCGACCCGGAACACCTCATGGCCAACCGTCGGTTTTTCGAGGCCCAGATGGATCGGTTCATTCGCCCGGAAGCCCGACTGGGTGACGTGCAAACCCAAGATTATCGTTAGTCGCTGCCTCTCGCTTTTCTACCCAATGGCTTCCATTATTGAAACCGCCAAGGCGGCCGGTTGTTTCGCCACTTTGCTGACCGCGGTAGAGGTGGCCGGGCTCACCGCCGCCCTGGAAAGCCCAGGTCCTTTTACGGTGTTCGCTCCGGTGGATGACGCCTTTGCCGCCCTGCCCCCCGGCACGGTGCAAACCCTGGTGGATAATCCACCCCAGTTAGCCCGCATTCTTAAATATCACGTCTTGTCAGGCGCCCACCGCAAGGCAGAATTAGTGGAACAGGACGAATGGGCCAGCCTGGAGGGTGCCCCCGTCGCCATTCGCTGTGGCGATCCCTTTGAGGTCAAAAACGCCACCGTGCTCAGCGCCGATGTGATCTGCGACAACGGCGTGGTGCATGTGATCAACCGTGTCATTCTTCCCGGCTGACCTGGGCCTGGGGCCCCCTTTTCTCGCTGTCCGTAACCTGGCAAGGATGGAGGGTCAGCGCCTCCAGCGGTTCCTTACAGGCCTGCTCCCGCCGCACGCATGTAACAATCCTGGCACCATGCCCTGACACCATGCGTCGTTTGGCCCGTTGGCTTCCCGTCCCCGTGATGGCCGGCGCCCTTCTTGCGGGTTGCGCGCCGGATGGCGGCTCAGGTGTCCAGAGTGCCAAGCTCTCCGCCATCCAGGGTCGCGGCAAGTTGATTTGCGGCGTAGATGGCAAATTGCCAGGTTTCAGTTTTGTCGGTCCCGACGGCACTTATTCCGGTTTGGATGTGGATGTGTGCAAGGCCGTGACGGCGGCCATTTTTGGCGACCCCAAAAAAGTTGAGTACCGCGACTTGAATTCCAGCGAGCGGTTTGCCGCCTTGGCCAGCGGCGAGGTGGACCTGCTCTCCCGCAACACCACCATGACCCTCAGCCGGGATGCGGCCGGGGGGAACGGCCTGAGCTTCGCCCCCACCACCTTCTACGACGGCCAGGGAGTGATGACTCCCAAATCCAGCGGCATCACCAGCCTGACGGCCCTAGCTGGAAAGCCGATTTGTGTGGAGAGCGGCACCACCACGGAACTGAATCTGGCGGACCGCATGCGGGAATTGAACGTCCCCTACACCCCGTTGAAGTTCCAAACTGGTGACCAAACCTACGCCGCCTACTTGGGTGGCCGTTGCGTCGCCGTCACCAGCGACCGCTCCCAGTTGGCGGGTAAGCGCACCAACTTCCCCAACCCCGCCGAACACGTCCTGCTGCCCGACGTGCTCAGCAAGGAGCCCCTGGCTCCGGCCACGGTCAACGCCGACCCGGCCTGGGCCGACGCCGTGCGCTGGGTCACCTACGCCCTGATGCAGGCCGAGGAGCTCGGGATCACCAAGGCCAACGTGGCCGATCGTGTCACGGCCGCCAAGGCCAACACGAACCAGGCGGACCTGCGCCGCTTCCTGGGGGTGGAGGGTGAGTTCGGCAAGCAGCTGGGCCTGCCCGCCGACTTCGTCGTCAAGGCGGTCTCCGCCGTCGGCAACTACGGCGAGATCTTCGAGCGCAACGTCGGCAGCGGCTCGCCCCTCAAGCTCGAGCGCGGTCTGAACCGTCAGTGGACCCAGGGTGGCCTGATCTACTCACCGCCCTTCCGTTGATGCCGGTCTCCACCCCGGGGCCGGGCGCCGCCGCCAACCCACCCCCGCGCTGGTGGCAGAACCGCCGCACCCTGCCCTGGCTGGTCCAGGGCATCGTCGGACTGCTGCTGCTGCTGCTGATCGCCTTCCTGCTCGGCAATCTGGTGCGCAACCTCAGCGCCGCCGGCCTGCTGCTCACCTGGCGCTGGCTGGGGCAGCCCGCCGGCTTCGACGTCAGCGAATCGCTGCTGCCGTTCAGCCCCGACCTGCCCTACTGGCGCGCCCTGGTGGTCGGTCTGGTCAACACCCTGCGCGCCGTGATCGCCGGGCTGATCGGCTCGACGCTGCTGGGCACCCTGGTGGGCATGGCCTCGTTCAGCAGTAATGCCCTGCTGCGCCGGCTCGTGCGCGTCTACGTCGAGGTCAACCGCAACATTCCGCTGCTGCTGCAGCTGGTGTTCTGGTACTTCGTGGTGTTCCTGTCCCTGCCCAATGGCACCGCCGCCGTGCAGCTGCCTGGCGTGGTCCTGGCCAAATCCGGGCTTTACCTCGCCGGGCCCGGCTCCGGCGGCTGGGAGCTTCCCTCGCTGATCAACGGCGTCTGGCACGCCCCGCTGCGGCTCAGCGTCGAATTCGCCGCCCTGCTCACGGGCCTGATCGTGCATATCAGCGCCTTCATCGCCGAGGTGGTGCGCGGTGGCATCGCCTCCGTGCCGCGCGGCCAGTGGGAGGCAGCCTCTTCCCTGGGCCTGCACTGGTGGAACACGATGCGTCGCATCGTTCTGCCCCAGGCACTGCGGGTGATCGTGCCGGGCCTCAACAGCCAGTACATCAATCTCGCCAAGGGCACGTCGCTGGCGATCGCCGTCGGCTACACCGACCTCTATTCGGTCGCCGAGACCACGCTCAATCAGACCGGTCGGGCGATCGAGGTGTATCTGATCCTGCTCACCGCCTATCTGGCGATCGATCTGGGCATCTCGGCCGTGATGAACGGCCTCAACCGATTCGTGCAGCTGAGGGAACGCTGATGACCGCCCTGCTGCGTCGCCTGCGCCGGGACTACTTCGCCACGTCGCTGGACACCGGCATCACGGTGCTGCTGATCCTGCTGCTCGGGGCAGCACTGATCGGCCTGGTGCGCTGGGCCCTGTTCCAGGCCCAGTGGGCGGTGATCCAGGTCAACTCCACCCTGTTCGCGGTGGGCCGATACCCCATCGAGCAGCAGTGGAGGCTGTGGGTGGTCACGGCTCTGCTGGCGGCAGCCAGCGGCATCAGCTGGGGCTTGCTGCGGGCCCTGCCCCGCCGCGACCGGCGCCTGGAGGCCGTGCTCTGGCCGCTGAGCGACCGGATCGCCGTTGTGCTGTTCGTGCTCGTGACACTGCTGCTGCCGGCGCTGCTGGGCCTCACCCTGGCGATCCAGTCCCGCTGGTGGCTGATCACCGGCATGGTCCTGGGGCTGCGCTGGGCAGCCGGGCGCTGGGCCCTGCAGCTGCCAGCGATTGTTCTGCGTTTGGTGCCCCTGCTCTGGCCTCTCCTCTATCTCGTGGGGATGGTGCTGATCAGTGGTGGCCTGGGGCTGGTCCAGGTGGCTCCCTCGGAGTGGGGTGGTCTGCTGCTCACCCTGCTGCAGGCCAGCTTCGCCATCCTGCTCTGCTTCCCGCTGGGGGTGCTGCTGGCGCTGGGCCGCCGCAGCGACCTGCCCCTGCTGCGCTGGGGCTCGGTGCTCTACATCGAGTTCATCCGCGGAGCGCCGCTGATCACCCTCCTGTTCCTTGGCCAGAACATCCTCGGTTTCCTGCTGCCCGGAGGCATGGCTCCGGAGCGGGTGTGGCGCGCAGCCTGGGTGCTCACCCTGTTCGCTGCGGCCTACGTGGCCGAGGCGGTGCGATCCGGCCTGGCAGCCGTGCCCGCCGGCCAGCTGGAGGCCGCCCGCTCCCTGGGTCTGCCCCTTCCCCAGGCCCTCATCCACGTGGTGCTGCCCCAGGCCATGCGCGTGGCCATGCCAGCCACCGTCAGCCAGTTCATCAGCCTGCTACAGGACACAACGCTGCTCTCGCTGATCGGTCTGCTGGAACTGCTTGGCACGGCCCGCACGGTGATGGCCAACCCTGCTTATCTGGGCCGCAACGCCGAGGTGTACCTGGTGCTGGCCGTGCTGTTCTGGTGCTGCTGCGCTGCTCTGGGGCTGGGCAGCCGCGCCCTGGAGACCCGCCTCAATCCCACCCCCCCCCATCGCGCCACTGCCAAGGCATGACACGCCCCACCACCAGCGCCAACCCGTCGGTCCCCACCCTGATCGAGGCCCGCGGCGTGGAGAAGTGGTACCCCAATGGCTTCCATGCCCTGCGCGGTGCCGACCTCACGGTGGCCCAGGGCGAGGTGGTGGTAGTGATGGGCCCCTCGGGCTCCGGCAAGAGCACCTTCATCCGCACGTTCAATGCGTTGGAGGATTTCCAGAAGGGCTCGATCGTGGTGGATGGCATCGCCCTCACCCACGATGTGCGCCACATCGATGCCATCCGCCGCGAAGTGGGGATGGTGTTTCAACAGTTCAATCTCTTCCCGCACCTGACGGTGCTCGACAACCTCACCCTGGCGCCGGTGTTGGTGCGCAGGCGGCCCAGGCCTGACGTGGAGCGCCAGGCGCTCGAACTGCTGGAGCGGGTTGGCATCCACGAGCAGGCCCACAAGTATCCGGGTCAGCTCTCCGGCGGCCAGCAGCAGCGGGTGGCGATCGCCCGTTCGCTCTGCATGGAGCCGCGCATCCTGCTCTTCGACGAGCCCACCAGCGCCCTCGATCCGGAGATGGTGCAGGAGGTTCTGGCGGTGATGCGGGAGCTGGCTCGGGAGGGGATGACCATGGTGGTGGTAACCCACGAGATGCGCTTTGCCCGCCAGGTGGCCAGCCGGGTGGTGCTGATGGCGGATGGCCGGGTGGTGGAGGAGGCGCCGCCGGAGCAGTTCTTCACCAATCCCCAGCACGAGCGCAGCCGCCAGTTCCTCAGCCAGATCGCCTGAGGCAGATTCACCTGAGCCGGTTTCAAAGCCCGAACCAGCGGCAGATCAGGAACGGCACCACCAGCGTCATGGCAATGGTGAGCGGAAACCCGTAGCGGGCGATGTCCAGGAAGCGGTAGCGCCCCGGGCCGAACACCATGAGGTTGGTCTGATAGCCCACCGGACTGAGGAAGCTCTGGCTGGCACCGAACAGAACGGCATAGATGAAGGCCATCGGCGGCTGCTCCAGGCCGAGCGCCAGCTGGCCGGCGATTGGGATCAGCATGGCCACCGTGGCGGCGTTGCTCATCACCTCGGTGAGCAGGGTGGTGAACAGGAACACCACCAGCAGGGCCCCATAGACGGGCCAGTTGTCCAGCCCCAGCAACAGGGATTTGGCGAAGGCGGCGGCCAGGCCTGTTTTCTCCAGGGCCACGCTGAAGCTGGCCAGGGATCCCAGCAGCAGGATCACGTCGAGGCGGATGGCGCGCTGCAGTTCGCCGGGCCGGAGGCAGCCGCTGGCCACCATCGCCACCGTACCCAGCAGCACCGAGGCCACCAGGGGGATGATCTCGAAGCCGGGCAGCAGGATCACCAGGGCAGCGATCAGCAGGGCCAACCCCTTGCGGCTCACGGTGGGCAGGTCCTTCTCCAGCTGCTCCAGCACCACCAGGTCGTTGTTGGCCTGCAGGCCGCGGATGGCATCCTTGGGACCTTGCAAGAGCAGCACGTCCCCTTCGCGCAGCTGGGCCCGCCCGAGGCTCTCACGGACCACTTCGTTGCCGCGCCGCAAGGCCAACACAGTGGCGTTATACCGTTGACGAAAACGGAGGTCCCTGAGGCAGTCGCCCGCCAGGGCGGATCCTGAGGGCAACAGCACCTCCACCATCCGCTGTTTGTTTTGCTGGTCTGGCATCCCCGGTTCCTCTGGGGTGGGGGCCACCACCTCGGTGTGGTCCTGCTGCAGGCGCAGCAGGTCTCCACGGCTGCAGCGCAGCAGCAGCCGATCCTCCAGCGCCAGGGTGCGGTCGGCCAGGGGGGGCAGGAAGCGCTCGCTGCCGCGGTGCAGCTCCAGCACATCCACGTCGAAGCGGCGCTGCAGGCGGCAGGAATGCAGCGACTGGCCGATCAGCTGGGACCCCTGGGGAATCATCACCTCGGTGAGGTAGCCGCTGCTGGAGAGGTTGGCGATCAGGTCGTCATCGTCGGTGCCGCGATCGGGGAGGAAGCGGTCGGCCAGAAGCACCATCACCACGCTGCCCACCAGCCACACGCCGAGGCCGATCGGCGTGAAGCTGAACAGGTCGAAGGTGCCATAGCCGAGTTTGCCGCTCACCTCGCTGGCGAGCAGGTTCACGGAGCTGCCCAGCAGGGTGAGGGTGCCGCCCAGCACGGTGGCAAACGACAGGGGCAGCAGCACCTTCGAGGGGGAGATGCGGCGCCGCTGGCACCAGCTCTCCACCACGGGCAGCAGGCTGGCCACGATCGGGGTGTTGGGCACGAAGGCGGAAACCGGCCCCACGACGCCCACCATCAAGGCAATCATGCGCTTGGGGCTGCGGATCGCATCGGAGCCGATCAGCTCGCGCAGCCGGTCGAGGCCGCCGCTGCGGAACAGGCCGGCCGAGAGGGCGAACAGGCCCATCAGGGTGATCAGGGCCGGGCTGCCGAAGCCCTCAACCGCCTCACCCGGTTTGAGCACGCCGCCCACGATCAGCAGGGCCATCGCCAGCAGGCCGGTGACCTCCGGTGCCAGCCAGCCGCCGATGAAAATCACCGCCGAGCCCAGCAGGGTGAGCAAGGTGATCAGGGCGCCGGGCTGGAGCACCCCCGTAACCAGATCCTGCACAGGCGCAAAGCAATCAGAGGCAGAATACACGGTTTTGAGGTGTAGCAATACCAGGCAGTTGCCAGGCCTATTCGAGCTTTTTTTGCGCAAACAACAAGTCAGGATCAGCTTATTCCCTACTTCTAAGCTGGACTATTGCGCTGCCGACTTTGGGCCCCCAGCGCGTTGCGTCGCCGATGCTGGTGGCGGGGCAGGCAGGCAGCACCGGCGGGGCTCGCTTGCCATACCGCAGAATCCATCCACAACAAGGGGTGCACCCTGCTCCCTCCCCGTTTCCCGTGCCCTTGCTCAACAGCACCATTGCCATCATCGCCGGCATCGCCCTGCTGTTCGGCGGCGGCGAACTGTTCGTGGCCGGCTCCGTGGCCCTCTCCCTGCTGCTGGGGATTCCCCAGATCGTGATCGGCCTCACGGTGGTGTCGCTTGGCACCAGCGCGCCGGAGCTGTTTGTGAGCCTCATCTCCACCATCCAGGGGAACATGGGCGTGGCGGGTGGAGACAATCTGGCCGTGAGCAACATCGTGGGCAGCAACATCTTCAACGTGCTCGTGGTGCTGGGGCTCAGCGCCGTGATCGTGCCCCTGCGGGTGAAGAGCCGCCTGGTGAAACGCGATGTGCCCCTGCTGCTGGGCGTATCGATGGCGGTGTGGGGCATGGCCTCCGGCGGCCGGGTCACCTGGCAGG
>JAYKHK010000189.1:0-4145 GCA_035284785.1 Cyanobacteriota bacterium
GATCGCTGGAGCATTGAGAACTCCTGGCACTGGCCTCGCGACACACAGCTCGACGAGGATGCGCACCGCTACGGCGAGCGCAACGGCGTGCAGGTGATGGCGACACTTCGAAGCTTGGCAATGAACGCTCTGCGTCTCGGTGGTGTCTGGTCCATCACCCATGGGCTCGACGCCCTGGCCCACGACATCAAGGGCCTATTGGAGCTTTTAGGCTGGCGAGACCCAAGGCAGGGACTGAGTTCTGCCTGACTTTGAATGAGCCCTGATTGACTTCCCCCGATGCCGATCCGGTGGATGACTATCAGGCAGAACTGTGGAGGCGGCGACCGAAAGCAGGGCGGCGAGGGCCTGTGAATGCATACTTCCGTCACCTCTACAACGATCTGGCCAGTGTGCTGAGCAAGGAGGGAAAGCCTTACCTGCAGACATTGGTGGCTCGGGAGCATACCGCTCAGGTCGACCCGCGCGTGCGCCAGGACCGCGAGGACGCCTTCCGGGAGGCACAGTTGCGCCTGCTCTACTGCTCGCCCACCATGGAGCTCGGGGTGGACATCTCCTCCCTGAACACGGTGTACATGCGGAATGTTCCGCCCACACCAGCAAACTATGCGCAGCGCAGCGGCCGTGCGGGCCGCAGTGGCCAGCCGGCCCTGGTGCTCAGCTACTGCGGAGCGACCTCACCGCATGACCAATACTTTTTCTCTGCTCCCGCCCGCATGGTTTCGGGTGTCGTGAGTGCACCCACTCTGGAGCTGGCCAATGAGGAGCTGCTGACCGCCCACTTTCGGGCGCTGTGGCTGGCCGCCACAGGCAAGGCGCTGCCCGGCAAAGTGAAGGAACTGGTGCAGCTGGATTGCGAGGCCAAACTGGTGATCGGAGAGATCGCGGAGGCCCTGGACAACCCTGAGGCCAGGGACCGCGCCTGGAGGGAATGCCAAGCGATCGTGGAGGATCTGAAACGTCATCAGTGGTTGGGCTCCAGCCCACCGCCCTGGCTGACGGACAGCTGGTTGGAGGGGCTGATCAGCGGCACCGGTCGGGATTTCGATCATTCCCTCAACCGTTGGCGCGGGCTGCTCGATGCCGTCACCAGCCAGTTGAACCAGGCCAGCAAGGACATGGTCAATTACGCCCTGCCGCAGCGCGAGAAGAAGACGGCGGAGCAACGGCAGCGTTCGGCGTTGTTGCAACGGGATCTGTTGCTGGCTGAACGCAGTGGCCCCCAGGGCAGTGAGAGTGACTTCAGCACCTACCGCTATCTGGCCAGCCAGGGCTTCATGCCGGGTTACAACTTCCCGCGGCTCCCCCTGATTGCCTTCATTCCAGGCAGTCGCGAGCAGGTGAATGGCGGCACCTACATCAGCCGACCTCGCTTTGTGGGGATCAGTGAATTCGGCCCCCACTCTCTGATCTACCACGAAGGCAACACCTACAAAGTGAGTGGCGCGATTCTGAATTTGCAGGAGCAGGCCGGCACCGTCACCAAGACACTGGCGACGCGGGATGCCCTGATCTGCGGTGCATGCGGTCATGCCCATCTTGGCGAGGATGCCAAACAGGGGCTCTGCTGCCATTGCGGCGCGGTTCTCAAGAAGCACCCGGATGGCACGGCATTTGAAATTCCCTCTCTGTATCAGATTGAGCAGGTCACCACCAAGCGGGCTGAGCGGATCACCTCAGACGACGAGGAGCGGCAGCGGCTGGGCTACGAACTGCTCACGACCTATGAATTCCCCAAGGAGAATGGTCAGGTGCGGGTGGCGCTGGCGGAGGTGAATGTGAACGGCCAGGCCTTGCTCTCCCTCAGCTACGGCGCCGCCACCCAGATCAGCAGCGTCAATCTAGGCCGCCGCAACCGAAAAACCCCAACCAACTTCGGCTTCCCGATTCATCCGAGCAAGGGCAGCTGGGGCAAGGAATCGGATCTGGCGATCGGTGCCGAGGAGGAGGACGACGGTGATGGCGATCAGGGCTACGTGAAGATCACGCCCTATGTGCAGGACCGCAAAAACGCCCTGTTGATTCGTTTCCACAGTCCATGGGAACCGCGAGATCTGATCACCGTGCGCCATGCCCTCAAGCGCGGGATCGAAGTGGCCTTCCAGCTGGATCCGAACGAGCTCGCCGCCGAGCTGATGCCAAACGAAGCCAACGCCACGGCGTTGTTGCTCTATGAGGCCGCCGAGGGTGGCGCCGGGGTGCTCAGTCGCCTGGTGGAGAGCCCCACGGCTCTGCAGATGGTGGGGCGACAGGCGCTGGAGGTTTGCCACTGGAGCTGGGAGGGACCGTTGCCGCAGCAGCACGTGGAGTTGATCAATGCCGACGAGGACTGCGAAGCCGGCTGTTACCGCTGCCTGCTGAGCTACAACAACCAACGGGACCACGAACAGATCGATCGCCGGCTCGCCTCGCTCAAGCAGTTTCTCCTCGATCTCTCCCGCAGTGATGTGGTGGGGCAAGGGGGTGCTGGTGGTCGCGGGGAGTTGATAGAGAAGCTGCTGCCCTTGAGCCAGAGCGATCTGGAGCGGCTGTGGCTGCGCACGGTGCAGGAGCGGGGTTAAGGACTGCCGGATAAAGCCCAGTCGCCGGTGGACGACCACTACGTGGTGCCCGATTTCACCTACTGCGAGGCCTGGGGTCTGGTGTTTGTGGATGGCCCCCATCACAAGCAACCGCTGCAGCGGCAGCTGGATGCCCGCAAGCGCGAGGAGCTGGATGAGGCCGGCTACAACGTGATCGTCTTTGCTGATGACACCAGCGAGTGGGATGCGGTGTTCACAGAGTTTCGCTGGTTGTTTGGCGATGGCCATGCCGATCCAGCGGGTTTGGCACGGGCAGCGGATTGAATCGATGAGGGACAATCTGTCATTGACAGCTCAGGCCAGGAGTCCGCAGGCCGCTACTATGTATGGAATATGACAAAACTGGCAGACGAATGGACATCACAGCGTCGAAACTCTGTGTAAGTGCGTGACCAAGGCTTGGCTTGGCGAGGCATGGAGGGCTAGGCTTAAGTCATCTCTTGCGATTCAGTCGCAATCACCATCCAGCCACAGAGAGGATGCCCGATGGAACACCCTTTTGCTGACCACCAGCCTCTGCCCTTGGAAGAGAGCAACACTTTTCAGGTTAATTCAGCGCTGACACCTGATGCCATCAGCTCTGATCCGTTCCAGCAGTCTCTAAGCCACTTACCCACTTTCGATGAACACCCCTTTGAGGATCACAATCCTTTTGATTCCTCAATCCATCACTTCGAAATAACTTCAACTCCATTCAATAGCTACGACAGCGAAGCTTTCCACAGCGTCCAGCCTTTTGATCCTCTTCATCAGCCGTTTGCTTCGCTGCAGCATTCTCCATCCATTGACCATTCGCATCTGATTGCGGATTCTCATTTCCAACTTGAGGGGAATCATCAGCGTTCAGGGTCCACTGAGTTTACCCCTTCTTCGCCAGCTAATATCAATAAGTATGCAGAAGTTCTGTTCCAAGGACCCGATAACCAAGAACACACAGGCACGGTCATGGAAGTTCACCCCGATAATACCTATAAGATTCAGACAAGTGATGGAAGCTATGATCATGTTGCGTATCATAGTATATTAAAATACGGCTCTAAATAGGGCTTGCTGAAAAACCCAGATCCGTTGCGCCACAGTTGATTCCAGGGTCAATCTCGCGTTAGGATTGGATGCAATCGGCCATTCCCGGCTTGGAAGAACCTGCTGGCGCACAAATGTACGTTTTTCAGCATACTGGTCAGCTATCGATTGAAGAGTTTCACTCGCCCTTCGGTGGAAAGCTGGATCCCAGTAACCGCTGGGTTCTGCTCCACAAGGTGATTCCGTGGATATCACTGGAAAGCCACTATGCGCCCCAGTTCAACGCCAAAACAGGAGCCCCAGCTAAGCCCTTTCAGATGGCATTCGGAGCGGTGTACATCCAGCAACGGTTGGGCGTGACGGATCGGGAGACAGTGGCGCTGATCACGGAATCACCGTATTTGCAATTTTTTATTGGATTGAGCGGTTACCAGCCACTCCAGCCGTTTGACCCATCAATGATGGTGCACTTTCGCAAGCGCATTGGCCCTGACCTGATGAAGGTCTGCAATGACATGACCAAGGCCAACGGGATCACGA
>JAYKHK010000190.1:0-2642 GCA_035284785.1 Cyanobacteriota bacterium
CACGAGAACGAGATCGCCCAATCGGAAGCGGCGAGCGGCAAACCCCTGGCCCGCTACTGGCTGCACAACGGCATGGTGAATGTGGGCGGGGAGAAGATGTCCAAATCCCTGGGCAACTTCACCACCATCCGAGCCCTGCTGGAGAGTGGCGTCAGCCCGATGACCCTGCGCTTCTTCGTGTTGCAGGCCCATTACCGCAAACCGCTGGATTTTGTGGCAGCGGCGCTGGAGGCGGCCGCCACCGGCTGGAAGGGCCTCAACGGAGCCCTCTCCCTGGGCGCCCGCCATGGAGAGGCATTGGGCTGGGCCGGAGCCGAGGGTTTGGAGCCCGACATCCTGGGCCCTGAGCTGGCCGGCAGCCGGGAGCGCTTCATCGCCGCCATGGACGATGACCTCAACACCTCTGCCGCCCTGGGCGAATTGTTTGAGCTGGCCCGCCCCCTGCGGGCCCTGGCCAACCAGCTCCAGATCCATGACGCTCCCACCCCGGCCCAGCGGGAGCTGCAGACCCGTTGGCAGGTGCTGGTGGAGCTGGCGGGCGTGCTGGGGTTGGCGGCGGAAGAGGAGATGCCGGCAGCGGCTGGGGAGGGGTTGGCCCCAGAGGCCATCGAGGCCCTGGTGGAGCAGCGCAAAGCGGCCAAGGCGGCCCGCAACTTCGCGGAGGCCGATCGCATCCGGGCCGAACTGCGGGATCAGGGGGTGGAGCTGGTGGACAAACCTGGCGGGGTCACCGTCTGGATCCGGGAGTGACCCCCCTGCCGCTGGCGGCCTTCGGCCTGGCCAGCCTGGCGGTGATGGGCAATGACGCCCTCCAGACCCTGGGCCCGTTTCTGGCGGCCCAGCGCTGGCGGAGCAGCCGGCTGGGCCAGGGTCTGTTTCTCGCCGGGGTGCTCTGCGTGGTGCTCCTGCTCAGCTGGTGGGCCGGAGGAGGGGATCCGGCCTGGGGGCGGCTGGAGCGCTTTCCCCTCCCGGAGCACTGGCGCTGGATCCACCTGCTGCCCCTGCTCACCCTGCTGGTGCTCACCCGCCTCGGCCTGCCCGTGAGCACCTCCTTTCTGGTGCTCACCGCCCTGGCCCCCCTGGAGCTGGGAGGGATGCTGCGCAAATCCCTGGCGGGCTATGGGGTGGCCTTCCTGGTGGCGGCACTGGTGTATGGCCTGTTCTCCCCCTGGCTGGAGGGAACCGAGGCGAAGGGCGGCACGCGCTGGCTCGCCCTGCAATGGCTGGCCACGGGAGCCCTCTGGAGCCAGTGGCTGATCCAGGACCTGGCCAACATCTACGTCTATCTCCCGCGCCGGCTCAACCTGGCGGAACTGCTCGTGAGCCTGGTGGTGCTCTGCGGCGCCGTGGGGCTGGTGGTGGCCCTGGGGGGCGGCCCGATCCAGGGAAGGCTGCGCAGCAAATGCCGCACGGACGATCCCCGCTCCACCAGCCTGATCAGCCTGCTTTACAGCCTGGTGCTGCTCGCCTTCCTGGGGGGCAACCGGCTGCCGATGAGCACCTCCTGGCTGTTTCTGGGCCTGCTGGCGGGCCGGGAGCTGGGCCTCGCCAGCCGGGGCCAGGGGCGTCCGGCCGGGGTGATCGTGGCGGATCTCAGTCTGGATCTGCTGCGGGCGGGGGCGGGGCTGGCGACGAGCCTGGCGGTGGCCCTGCTGGTGGCCGCTGATCCCGCATGAGGGCTTCGATCTTGCGGATCCGCACCAGGGTGCTGCGCCACACCTCCAGGCGAAAGCGCTGTTCGTCGCTCCCTCCCTCCGCCTCCTGAACCGCCTGGGCCACAAGAGCTTCAGGATCCTCCCCCCGCTCGAAGGCGTCCCAGAGCTCCCGCTCCAGGCGGGCCCGGGCGATGAAGTTCCAG
Source organism: Cyanobacteriota bacterium (assembly GCA_035284785.1). Lineage (GTDB taxonomy): Bacteria > Cyanobacteriota > Cyanobacteriia > PCC-6307 > Cyanobiaceae > Cyanobium. The sequence continues at coordinate 1,859 of JAYKHK010000190.1, forward strand.
CGATCCAGCCAGGCCATGGGATGCATTCCGCTGGGCCCAGTCAACCGCGTCGGCCCGCCATGGGCGGTGGGAGACTGGGCACCTTCGCCGGCGGAGAAGGTGTGATGAAGGCCATCAGCGTGCTGGGCTCCACGGGCTCCATCGGCACCCAAACCCTCGAGATCGTGGACGACTTCCCCGATCGCTTCAGGGTGGTGGCCCTCACCGCCAACCGCAACCTGGATCTGCTGATGGAGCAGATCCTGCGGCACCAGCCCGAGGTGGTGGCCCTCGCGGATGGGGAGGATGTGCCCGCTCTGCGGGAGCGGCTCGCGGCCCTGGAGCCCCAGCGGCGTCCGCCCCGGCCGCCCGAGATCCTGGGGGGCAGCGAGGGGCTGGAGGCCGCCGCGGCCTGGTCCACAGCCGATCTGGTGGTGACGGGCATCGTGGGCTGCGCCGGCCTGCTGCCCACCCTGGCGGCCATCCGGGCAGGGAAAGATCTGGCCCTGGCCAACAAGGAAACCCTGATCGCCGCCGGCCCCGTGGTGCTGCCGGAACTCGAGAAATCGGGCAGCCGCCTGCTGCCGGCCGATTCGGAACACTCCGCCATCTTCCAGTGCCTGCAGGGCACCCCCTACGCCGAAACGGCGCGCCTCAGCACCGGCACCCCCACGCCCGGCCTGCGCCGCATCCAGCTCACCGCCAGCGGCGGCGCCTTCCGCGACTGGGACCCCGCCGATCTGCACAAGGCCACCGTGGCCGATGCCACCAGCCACCCCAACTGGAGCATGGGCCGCAAGATCAC
>JAYKHK010000191.1:0-21125 GCA_035284785.1 Cyanobacteriota bacterium
GCGATGGAGAGGATACGGAATTGCTGGATTTGTTGGCGGGGGATGGGATGTTGCCAGCCGAGATGGTGGATGGGGAGTGTTTGAAGGGGGATTTGCGAGCGCTGGTGGAGCAGCTGCCAGAGCTGCAAGGGAGGGTGCTGAAGATGCGCTATGGGATGGAGGGCGAAGAGCCGATGAGCCTCACGGGAATTGGCAGGGTGCTTGGCATCAGCCGCGATCGGGTGCGCAATCTCGAGCGTGACGCCCTGGCGGGGCTCCGCCGGAGCCGCTCAGCCATTGAGGCTTACATGGCGAGCTAAATCAGGGCCCTGCCCCTGAACGATCTAGCCTCGGGGCAGTGCTGCCCCCTTTCCATGGGCTCAGAGCCAGCTCCAGACATGGAGATGCTCACCCTCTTTCCTCGTTACGTGTTGCACGGCCACCTCTCGGCGACTCTGTTGGAGGCTTTGCAGACCCTGGCTAGGCAAGTGGCGTCCGCACCCGAGCAATGCCCAGATGCTTCTCGCAAGCTTGCTGGTCAGCTGGCCCAGCAAAGAGAACTCCCCCCCCACCATCCCGTGGTGCAGAGCCTCTGTCAGGAGATCATTCTCCCGGGCTGCGAGCGTTGGATTCGCCATGTGATCGATCAGCAGCCCCCTCAGGGTCGAGGTCCATGGACCCCAGGGCGTTACAGCTTGCGGTTGATCGATCTTTGGCTCAACGTTCAGCGCGCGGGTGATTACAACCCCACCCATACCCATGGGGGAAGTTTTTCTGGCGTGCTGTTTCTCCAGGTGCCTCCTCAGATCTGCGGAGACCGTTTTGATGGCCAGCTCTGCTTCCATGGCCCGGAGGAATGGCAGATTCAAACCTTCCGCACCGGCATGGCCCATTACGTGCTGCCCGTGCCTGGTGAGTATTACGTCTTTCCTGCCTGGCAACCCCATTCGGTGGCTCCCTTCCGGGGGGAAGGGGAGCGCTGGTCGATCGCCTTCAACGTGGTGGCCCTGCCCCAACAACCCCCCGTGGGCAGCCCCGGCGCCGGACCGTCCGTTCAGGTGTCAGGCGACAGGCCAAAATCCGCCAATGTGTCCCTCTCAACTGCCCGCCAGCGCCCTGGGGGGTTCGGCTGATCCCCAAGCGGGGGGGATCCCCTTACGCCGCGCAAGGGCTGGAGACGCGTCCAGGCTGGAGGCGCACCACCCGCCGGCCCATTTCCTCGAGCAGCGCTTGGATTGGCGGTTCTTTGGCGAGGTCTTTCCGCACCACGAGAGCGAGCGACTGCTCCAAGCCGAGCTCGTAGTCGAGGGCGGTGAGGGCAGGGTTGCTCGCCAGCATCAGCGGTGAGGCATAGGCCAGGGTGTGCCCATCAGCCGTGCGGCCCTCCCAGTGATGGCTGCGGTAGTGGTTCAGGCGTCGAGGATTGCGCCACAAGCCATGCTGCTTGAGGTGGTCCGCACTCTTGGGAAACCAGTTGCAATCCAGGGCCACACTCGCAAATTGTGAGAGGTCGGCAGGGCGCAGGGCGCGTTCCTTGGCTAGTGGATGATTCGGGCTGGCCACGAGCTGCAGGGGGGTGCGGAACAGCTCCACAACCTCCGTCTCGCCCAGGTCGGTGGGCAGATCCTGAGCGCTGGTGCAGATCCAGGCGTCGATCACGCGCTGGTGCAGCAGAGCCAGGGAGCGCGGCTGATTGATGGCATCTGGGCGACCCAGAATCCAAGAATTCAGAGGCGGGTCGGCTAGCACGCGGCTGGAGATGGCGCCCGCTTCCAGCCGCAGACTGCCTGTCCCTGCCAGCCGGGCCATCTGATGGTGTTGCCGCTCCTGGGCCAACTGGTGGGTCTCCCCCGTCACGTGCCATTCACTGCGGATCTTTTGAAGGGTCAGTCCGAGGCTTTTGGCCACGTGATGGGCGGCACGGCTGATGGTGGGCTGGCTGAGGGCAGAGATCCTCCCGGCGTGCTGCCCATTCCCCACCCACAGCAGACCATCAAAAGCTTCCAGCTGCGCCAGGCTCACCATGACAGGCTTTCCGTTGCGATGAGTTATGGCAAAGGCATAGCGCCTGGCGGGGGGAAATCGGTAGTCAAATTGGGGGAAACCTGGGCAATCGTTCATCTTCATGGGACTCTTGCGCATCCGAGTGATTGACTGCGCGTCACGCCCCGTCGGCTCCAGATCGCTGCCTGATCCCTTGCTTCGTCCATGCCATCTGCTCTCAGCCATGCCCCTGATACAGCCAGACTGTCGGCCATCGCACCAACTTTGCGCCAGCGGCTCCTCGATTGGTGGGAGGCCTGTGGAAGACGCAGCATCACCCAAAAGCCCTGGATGTTCACGCCCGATGGCCGCTGGCCCGATCCAGGGGAGGAACTCTGCTTTCTGGGTGTGATGGTGGCGGAGGTGATGCTGCAGCAAACCCAACTGCAGGTGGTGCTTCCCTACTGGCGCCGCTGGATGGCTGCCCTGCCCGATCTGCAGGCCCTGGCCGAGGCGGACGGGCAGAGCCTGCTCCAGCTCTGGCAAGGGCTGGGCTATTACAGCCGGGCAAGGCGGCTGCAGCAGGGGGCCCGGCGACTCCTGGACCGCCAGGCCGAACTCGGCACTCCCGATCCCTGGCCTCGCACCCTGGCGGAATGGATGGAACTCCCCGGCATAGGCCGAAGCACGGCCGGGGGGATTCTCTCCTCAGCGGTCGACGGGCCCGCCCCCCTGCTCGATGGCAATGTGCGCCGGGTGTTGGCGCGGCTGATGGCCCACCCCCGCTCCCCTCGTGCGGATGAACCCCTGTTTTGGAGCTGGAGCTCGCGCTTGCTGGACCCCCAACAGCCGAGGGCCTTCAACCAGGCCCTGATGGATCTTGGGGCGACCATCTGCACCCCCCGCCGCCCCCGCTGCCAGGAGTGTCCCTGGCGCCAGGCCTGCGGTGCCTATGCTGCCGGCGATCCAATCCGGTTCCCCGTGAAGGAAGCCCCCCGAGCTGTGCCTTTTCAGGTGATCGGTGTTGGCGTGGTGCAAGACGGCGACGGACGCGTGCTCATTGATCAGCGTTTGGAGGAGGGATTGCTGGGGGGCTTGTGGGAATTCCCCGGTGGCAAGCAGGAGCCCGAGGAGCCCATCGCTGAAACCATCCGCCGCGAGTTGCGGGAGGAGTTGGCCATCGAGGCGGAGGTGGGGGAGGAGCTGATCACCCTGGAGCACGCTTACAGCCATAAGCGGCTGCGTTTTGTGGTGCACCTCTGTCGCTGGCGGTCAGGCGAACCCCAACCCCTGGCCTCGCAGCAGGTTCGTTGGGTGACGCCCGAAGAGCTGACGACCTACCCCTTCCCCGCAGCCAACGCCCGCATCATTGCGGCCCTGCAGGAGCGGCTGGGGGTGGGGGGCTCCTGAGCGCTGGCGGTGCGCCGCTCAGTCCTCTCCCGCCATCGCTTCTTCACACCGCCGCAGCTCCTGCTCCAGCAAGGTGAGCAGCCGCTGCCGTTCCGCGGGGAGCGGGAAGGGCCCTTCCTCGTAGCGAGCCTCCAATGCGAACACCTGAAGCTGCTGCAGAAGGGGGTCGAGCGGCTGCCCCGCGAGCGCCGCCAAGTCGGCCAGATCGTGCACTTTGGGAGGCAAGCGATCGGCCAGTACGATCCAGGCCTTGAGGAGCTTTTCCAAGGCTTGCTGGGCAGTGAAGCCCCAATCTTCCTCTGGAAAGCCGGGATCGAGCCCCACCCGCAGACCGCGCAAGTGGCGCCGCACGATGGCCAGCAGCAGGCGCACGTCCTCAGCTGGCGACATGGAGCACCTTCCCTTCGCGGGCCACATCGCCGAACACATGCCAGCGGGAGCCGCTGAGCCGTTCCGCGTCGGCGCTGCCGGCCACCAAAAGGTCGACCCCCACGCCGAGCGGTCCGAGGCGCTCCCGAAACCGTCGCCAGCAGGCCAACTTTTCGGCTGGCGGGAGCTGGGGCAGGCGCAGGATCACCGCCAGATCCAAATCGGAATCCGCCCGGGCCTCTCCCCGCGCCCTGGAGCCGAAGACCACCAGGGCCCGCACATCGGGTTCTGCGCAGAGCCGCGCCAGCGCCAGGCCGCAGACGTGCGGATCCAGACCGGGCCCCAGATCCACCGGCAGCTCCAAGGGCCGCGGCTGAAGCCAGGGGATCGCAGGGGGTCGGAACGGCTGGCTGCTGGCGGAGGGCATGCCTCTCACCCTATCGGGAGCAGCCAGGCCCGAAAGGCGGCTGGATCCAGGATCAGCAGAGGGCTGAGCCGGTGTTTCCCCACCAGGAGGTCGGAGTCGCCACGCATCAGCACCAATGCCATGGCCGCAACGCGTGCGGGTCAGGAATTCTTGCTTTAGTCGGCTCTGGGCAGTGGCATGACGTTCGCTTTGGCCATGAATCCCTCGCGCCTGGCCGGAGCGCAACCGCCGTCTGCTCCTTGCCCTGGTGGAACAGCTTGAACTGGTGCCGGTCGATCGGTCCGTGGCCCTGGCCTACGGAGAGATCCGCGCCACCTTCGAACGCCAGGGCCCACCGATCGGCGCCCATGACCTCTGGATTGCGGCTCAGGCGCTGAACGCCGAGCTGGTTGCGGACATCCTGCGGGAGTTCAGCCGGCTGGCGGGCCTTGCGCTGATCAATGGGCTCCGCTGATCCCCACCCCAAACAGCCGCGCCACCCGCCCCTCCCCGGCCAGCTCCAGCTCCACCCGCCAGCAAGGCTCGGGCACAAACCCCAGCCGCTCGGGCCACTCCACAGCCAGCACCGCCCCCAGGGCTGCGGCCTCCTCTTCCTCTTGGGCAAAGAGTTCCGCGGCGGAGGCGGGCTGCTCCAGCCGGTAGAGATCCAGGTGCACCAGGGCCGTGGCTTGGCTCGCCACCTCCCCTCGGTAGTGGTGGGCCAGGGCGAAGGTGGGGCTGGTGATGGGCTCGCTGATCCCCAGCCCCTCCGCCAGCCCCTGCACCAGGGATGTTTTGCCGGCGCCCAGCTGCCCCTGAAGCAGCAGAAGCTGGCAGCTGGACGTTCCGCCCTCCAACAGCCCTTGGGCCAGCCGCCGGCCCAGGGCAAAGGTGGCGTCTACATCGGCGAGTTGGCACACCTCCATCACGCCCCTTGGCTTGAAGCCTGTAGATTCTCCCGAAGCGAGCCCGAAGCCTCGGCGTCTCCGCAGATATTTCCCTTCCATTTTTAAGGAGAGTTTTCATGGTTGCGACACCCGTGGCCCCGTCAGAGGCTTTTCCCCATCTGCAGGCCACCAGCTCCTATGTGATCGCCGATATCGGTTTGGCGGATTTCGGCCGCAAAGAGCTCAATATCGCCGAGACCGAGATGCCTGGCCTGATGGCCCTTCGGGCCAAATATGGCGCTGATAAACCTCTCAGTGGCGCTCGCATCGCCGGCTCCCTGCACATGACCGTGCAAACCGCCGTGTTGATCGAAACCTTGGTGGCCCTGGGTGCCGAGGTTCGCTGGGCGAGTTGCAACATCTTCTCGACCCAGGATCATGCGGCTGCCGCCATTGCGGCAGCCGGCATCCCGGTGTTTGCCTACAAAGGCGAAAACCTGGATGAATATTGGGCTTTCACCCATCGCATCCTGGAGTGGGGCGATGGTGGCACCCCCAACATGATCCTGGACGACGGCGGCGACGCCACCGGCCTGGTGATCCTGGGCAGCCGGGCGGAAAAAGATCTCTCGGTGCTTGATAACCCCGGCAGCGAAGAGGAAGTTGCGCTCTTCAAATCGATCCGCGCCAAGTTGGCCGTTGAGCCTGGCTTCTACTCCCGCATCCGCGCCAACATCCAGGGCGTAACCGAAGAAACCACCACGGGCGTGGCGCGTCTCTACCAGCTCCAGAAAAGTGGCGAGCTGCCCTTTCCCGCCATCAACGTCAACGATTCGGTCACCAAGAGCAAGTTCGACAACCTTTACGGCTGCCGCGAATCGCTGGTGGACAGCATCAAGCGCGCCACCGATGTGATGGTGGCCGGCAAGGTGGCTCTGGTGATGGGCTACGGCGACGTGGGCAAAGGTTCGGCCCAATCCCTGCGCGGCCTTGGCGCCACCGTGATGATCGCTGAGATCGATCCCATCTGTGCGCTGCAAGCGGCCATGGAGGGTTACCGCGTGGTGCGTCTGGATGACGTGGTGAAGGATGTGGACATTTTTGTGACGGCCACTGGCAACTTCCAGGTGATTCGCCATGAGCACCTGATTCAGATGAAGGATCAGGCCATCGTTTGCAATATCGGCCACTTTGATAATGAAATCGATGTGGCCTCTCTGAAGCAATACACCTGGGAAAACATCAAGCCTCAGGTGGATCACGTCATCCTTCCCAGCGGCAACCGCATCCTGCTATTGGCAGAAGGCAGGCTGGTGAACCTGGGCTGTGCCACAGGGCACCCCAGCTTCGTGATGAGCAACTCCTTCACCAACCAGGTGTTGGCCCAGATCGAGCTCTACACCAAGGGCTCCGAGTATGGCAAGGAGGTCTATGTGCTGCCCAAGCACCTTGACGAGATGGTGGCCCGCCTCCACCTTGACAAGATCGGCGCCAAACTCACTGAGCTCACCCCTGAGCAGGCCGCCTACATCAATGTGCCCGTGGAGGGCCCTTACAAGCTGGAGCACTACCGCTACTGAGCCTGCCAAGTCAAAGGTTCCCCTCAGCCCTGCCGCAAGGCAGGGCTTTTGGCTTGCTTGTGTTCAGCGGGGCAAGGAGGCGTGGCCAGCATTCAATCTGAACAACCTTTCTTCTTGAGCATGTTTAACTTTTGCGGAAATGGGGATTTCAAGGAGGAGAACATATGGGTAGTAAATCATTTTTCTGATGATTAGTGCCAGCGTGGCAAGTGGGGGCCTGCGCTGGCCTTTGAAATTCAATCCATATTCCACGATCGCCACGTGCTTGAGGGAGTGGGTGAGCACGTATTTGTAGTAGCCCCACCAGGTCTCCTTCTTGGCATTTAGGTAGTGGTAGTTCAGGTAGGCGCTGAGGGGAATCTGCTTTCGATAGGCCGCATCTTCCACATAATGTTTGGCAACTGCCTTGGGGGCAACCACCCGCTCATAACCATGGGAGATGATCCTGCCAATCAGATCGGTTTCATCAGCATAGTGAGAATACTTAAGGCCAGTATCAAACCTAAACTGCTGAAAGATGGAGGCCCTGAATGACATATTGCACCCCCATACGTGCCTGTCATTGATGTAGATATCGTTGCTGTCTCCTTTGTAGCTGATGCCTCCAACCACAGCGATGCTGTCACGGCTGTAGGCCTTCACGAGCTCATGGATCCACGTGGTGGAGACGGCGCAATCATCATCGATGAAAGCGATGATGTCTCCCCTGCAGTTGGCCACTCCTACATTGCGGGCATTGCATAGGCCTTTGGCATGTTCATTTCTGACCACATTGATGTAGGGGTGCTCCAGGCGATAGCCCTGTAAAAATTCAAGCGTGCCATCGGTGGAGGCATCATCAATAACCACCACCTCAAAGGAGGGGTAATCCATGCTCTCAAGCGAAGGGAGGGCATATCGCTTGAGCGCCTTGAGCCGATTGCGTGAACAGATGACTATGGATACAAATGGAAGCATCATTCTTTCTTAAAAAGTTCTACGAGTCAGGTTGTTTGAGATGACTCATTCAGGGTTCCACTATAGGCGAACCCCTCCTTTAAGGAGCATTCGCCAAATGGACGGGGGGATTTGGCCAACTCTTTTGCCGCGGCTGCTGGGTTGTTACCAGATGGCTGGCTGGATGAAGTGCGGCAGACCGCAGCGCAGCGCGTGAAAAAATCACCACTTGTTGATTGGTGATCTGTGGCGATCGAACTGGTGCAGAAGTTGCCTGATCTGATCGGCGAGGCCGTCCAAGCCAACCCCCTCGCCGGGTACGGGGCCATTTTTGCGGCCATGTTCCTCGAAAACCTTTTCCCCCCGATCCCTTCCGAGGTGATCATGCCCCTCGGTGGCTTTTATGTGCAGCAGGGAAAGCTGGATCTGATTCCTGTCGTGTTGGCGGGTTTGCTTGGCACGGTTCTTGGCGCCTTGCCCTGGTACGGCATCGGTCGTCTTGTGAATGAGGAGCGGCTTGAGCATTGGCTCTCTCGCCACGGCCGCTGGCTCGGCATCAGCCCGCAGGAACTGCACCGAACCAGGAATTGGTTCAACCGCCACGGCACGGCTCTGGTGTTCTGGGGACGGCTGATCCCCGGCATCCGCACCCTGATCTCCGTGCCAGCGGGCATTGAAATGATGCCCTTGGCCCCCTTCTTTGTCTGGACGACGGCCGGCAGCCTGATCTGGACCCTGTTGCTCACTCTGGCGGGCTTGCTCCTGGGCGAGGGCTACAGCCGGGTGGAACTCTGGATTGAGCCGGTGGCCAAAGTGGTGAAAGTGCTGCTGGTTGTGGCCGCCCTGGCCTGTGTGGCCTGGCTTGGACTTCGCATCTGGAAGAAGCGAGCAGGCACCCACTGATCAACAGCTGCTTAAGAAGCGCCCGGATGGGCGCTTCTGCAGTGGTTTGGCGCTGGCCTCAGGATCGCCTTCCGCTCAGAACGGCACTTCCTCGTCGCTGGGTTCACCGCCGCCGAAACCACCTCCAGCGGTTTCGGCGTCGCGCTTGCTTCCCAGGAGCTCCAGCCGATCCACCCGGATCACTGGCTTGCTCCGCTCCTCCCCGCTGGTGCGATCTGTCCAGCGATCAAGCTTGAAGGAGCCGATCACCCCCAACAGAGAGCCCTTGCGGACATAGTCAGCGGCGACCTGGGCCTGCTTGCCCCAAATCTCCAGATTGAACCAGTCGGGTTCGTCGTCCCGGCTGCGTCGGTTGACGGCAAGGGTGAGATTGGCCACCACGCTTCCGGATTCGAAGTAGCGAACCTCCGGGTCCCGGCCAGCGCGGCCCACGAGGGTGATGGAGTTGACGCCCATGGCGGAGTCTCCTGTGGATGAGTGGATCAATGATGGGCCACCCCGCTTTGGGGGGCTTGCACCTCCAGTTCCACCCCAGATCCCTGTTGTCACACAACTGGTCCTGAAGGGCTCTGGCTTTCTAGGCAGCCAACCCTATGATCCCCCCTGAAGCCTCCTGGTCGCGTGTTTCTCAGTCGCCTTCAGTTCTCTCGAGATATCGGTATCGATCTGGGAACCGCCAACACCCTGATCTGGATTTCGGGTAAGGGGATCGTTCTGCAAGAACCCTCCGTGGTGGCTGTTGACTTGAGGCACAACGCCAGCACCCTGGCGGTGGGTGAGAAGGCCAAGCCCATGCTTGGACGCACCCCGGGTGACATCTCTGCCGTTCGCCCCCTCAGCGACGGGGTGATTTCTGATTCGGAAGCGGCGGCGCGCATGCTGAAGGCTTTCCTGCAGAAGGTTCATGAGGGAAGGGATGTCATCGCGCCACGCATGGTGATCGCCGTGCCTGGCGGAGTGACAGGAAGTGAACGCAGAGAACTCAGGGCGGCTGGCGAGGCCCACGCCCGGCAGGTGTTCCTGGTGGATGAATCTGTGGCCTCAGCCCTCGGGGCCGGCATGCCTGTGATGGATCCTGTGGGAACCATGATTGTGGACATTGGTGGGGGCACCACCGAGGTGGCCGTGCTCAGCCTCGGACGCACGGTGCTGAGTGAATCCATTCGTGTGGCGGGGGATGAGCTCACGGATGCCATCAGCATGCACCTCAAGAAAGTGCATAACCTCGTGGTGGGCGAACAGACCGCCGAGGACATCAAGATCCGCCTTGGCTCCGTCTTCCCCGATGAGGCCCATGACCAGCTCACCATGGATGTGAGGGGATTGCATCTCCTCTCAGGCTTGCCCCGCACGGTGAACGTGCGGGCAGGTGAAATTCGAGAGGCCATGGCTGAGTCAGCCAATGTGATCGTGGAGGCGGTGCGACGCACGTTGGAGCGCACCCCGGCTGAGCTGGCCGCGGACATCGTGGACCGCGGCATCATGATCGCTGGAGGTGGAGCTCTGGTGAAGGGAATGTGCGATTTGGTGAGCCAAGAAACCGGCATCCTCAGCCATGTGGCTGAAGATCCCCTGCTTTGTGTGGCGCGGGGCTGTGGCATGATTCTCGACGATTTCAAGCAATATGAATGGGTGCTTGAGATCCCTGATTACAACAGGCAAGTAGCCTGATCCATGCCCCCTACCACTCGGCGACGCCCCGCTCCTCTGCGGACGAGGCTGAAGCCATGGCCCCTGTTTCTTTTGCTGATCCTCCTCCTGGTTGGGGTGCGACTGAGCAAGGGGGTGGTGCTCAAGGATGCCTATGCCCTGCTGAGCCGCCCGTTCTGGCCAGGTCCAGCCCAGTCGGAATGGTTGCGATCAGCCCGAAGTGTGGAGGATCAGGCCCGGCTCGAGGCCCTCGCCCAGGACAACGCTCGCTTGCGCCAGTTGCTCGGATTGCAGCAAGCCCGCGCTGATCAATTGCTGTCGGCCCCTGTGATTTCTCGCCAGAGCGGGGGATGGTGGCAGCAGTTGGTGATCGGGAAAGGTGCCATCGCAGGGGTGCGGGTGGGCCAACCGGTGCTGGCCCCCGGTGGCCTGATTGGCTTGGTGGCCAGCGTCACCCCAGCCACTGCCACCATCACTCTGCTCACCGATCCCTCGAGCCGGGTGGGGGTCTGGCTGAGTCGCACCCAACACCATGGCCTGCTCACGGGCGTGGGCACCGCCCGCCCCGTGTTGCGCTTTCTCGACAAAGATCCCGAGGCCCGACCCGGCGACGTGATTGTCACGTCGCCGGCGAGCACACTGGTGCCTCCCAACTTGCCCGTGGGGGTGATCCAGACCGTGGATGCCAGCGCCGACCCCGCCCCGACGGCCGTGGTGCAGTTGATCGCACCCGTTCAGGCAGTGGATTGGGTTCAGGTGCTGCGCCCCTGATGGAGCTGCTTGAGCGCCAGCCCTGGTTTGCAGCCAGCCTTTTGGCGGTGCCTCTTCTGGTCTTGGCCGCTCCCTCCTGGCTGTCTCTGGCAGGGGTGCCCCCCTGCTGGCCCGTGCTCTGGCTGTTGCCATGGGCCTTGGCGGATGGACGCCGCTCGGCCCTTTTGCTGGCTGCGATGCTTGGCGTCTTGATGGATGCCCTGCATCCCCCATCCGTGAGCTGGATTCCTGGCCTGCTCCTGCTCGCTTGGTGGTGGGGTCCCCTCCGCTCCCGCAGGCCTCCCATCGAGCGACCCTTCAGCCTGGGCCTCCTGGCCCTGACGGGCACCGTTGTGGCCAATGGCAGCCTGATGCTCCAGTGGCTGGCCTGGGGCTGGCGATTCCCCTTCAGCCGGGCCATGGGCGGGCCGGATCCAGCCGAGCTGGCCCAACCCGGCTGGGCCTGGCAGGATCTCAGCACCGCGGGCCTCCATGTGCTTCTCGCCCAGACTTTGTTGACAGCCCTGTTAGCCCCGTTGATCTGTCCGCCGCTGCTGAAGCTGTGGCGCCGCGCCCATCCCAGCTGGCGTGGCTAGATCTTCTCTGCTGCTGCCCCGCCGTGCGCTCCTGCGCCGCCTGGCCCTCGGCGGGCTGACCCTCGGCGCTACCGCCTGCGGGGCAGCTCGCCGATCGGGCCCTTCCCAACGCGCCTCCACCCTGCAGCTTTGGACCCTTGATCTGGCGCCGAAGTTCACGGCCTACATGCAAGGCGTGTTGGCCGAGTGGGAGCGTCAGCGGCCTCCAGGGCGTGCCATGGCCGTGCGCTGGACCGACGTGCCCTGGAGTTCGGTGGAGCGGAAGCTCCTGGCCTCGGTCTATGCCCGCACCGCGCCCGACTTGGTGAACCTCAATCCCCTGTTCGCCACGGGCCTGGCCAGCAGAGGCGGCCTGCTCAACCTCCATTCAGAGCTCCCGCCAGGCTCCTCAGAGGCCTATCTGCCAGGCGTTTGGGCCTCGGGGCAGTTGGCCGGCCAGCAGTTCGCCATCCCCTGGTACCTCACCACCCGGTTGACGATGGCCAATCGCCGACTCCTGGACCAAGCGGGCCTCGATGCCCCTCCTCGCCGTTGGCAGGAGGTGCCGGCCTACGCGGCGGCGATTCGCCGGCGCACGGGGCGCTACGCCCTCTTTGTCACCGTGGTGCCCGAAGACTCGGCTGAGCTGCTGGAATCCCTGGTTCAGATGGGGGTGCAGCTGCTCGATGGCGATCACCAGGCGGCCTTTCTGAGCCCTGCCGGGAGGCAAGCCTTTGCTTTTTGGACGGATCTCTACCGCCAGGGTCTGCTCCCCCGGGAGGTGGTGAGCCAAGGCTATCGCCGGGCGATTGAGCTCTATCAGGCTGGAGACCTCGCCCAGGTGGCGAGCGGTCCTGATTTCCTGCGCAATTTGCAGACCAACGCCCCGGGCATCGCTGCCGTCACCGCGCCCCACCCTCCGCTGACAGGGCCATCAGGCCACACCAATGTGGCTGTGATGAATCTCGTGGTGCCCAAAGGCACTGGTGTGCCTGCCGCGGCAGTCGATCTGGCCCTGTTTCTCACCAACGCTGCCAACCAGTTGCGCTTTGCCGAAGAGGCACGGGTGCTCCCCTCCTCCCGGGTGGCCCTGGCGCAGCTGGAGCGGAAGCTGGCGGCCCAGACCCCTGATGCGCCCGCGCAGAGATTGGTGCTGCAAGCCCGTTTGCTCGCGGTTCAGTCTTTGGCAACGGCGCGGGTGCTTGTGCCTCCCACCCCGGGCCTCAAGCGCCTTCAAACCATCCTCTACACCCAGCTGCAGCAGGCGATGCTTGGGCAGACCTCCAGCGACAAGGCTTTGGAGGCGGCGGCTCGGGAATGGAACCGCTACGCCGCGGCGCGGTGGCCTGCGGCTAAGCGTTCAGATCAGCCGCAGGCCCTCTAGCAGTCCTCTGCGATGGTGTCTGTTTTGGTAGAAATGCTTAAAAACTGCCCTTGCCTCGGGCTGCTTTCGATTTAGGGGATGACCCCAGGAACGGCTCAAGGGTATGGTTGCGATTCTTCATCAGGCGCGCCCCCCATGAGTCTGGAGGATTGTTTCCCACCGTCCTCTTCCCCTACGGCTTCCTCCGGGCAGGCTCCCCAGGATCCCTCTGAGGGAGATCTGCCGGGGGATCCCTCAGGTGGGGATCCGGGCTGGAGCCCCAAGCCCACCCTCCTGGTGGTGGATGACGAGGCTGCCGTGCGCCGGGTGCTGGTGATGCGGCTGCAATTGGCGGGCTATCACGTGGTGTGCGCGGAAGACGGAGAGGAGGCGCTGGAGGTGTTTCACCGGGAACAACCCGACCTGGTGGTCCTGGATGTGATGCTCCCCAAGCTGGATGGCTTTGCGGTGTGTCGGCGGCTGCGGGCTGAATCCTGCGTGCCGATCATCTTCCTTTCGGCCCTGGACGCCATCGCAGAGCGGGTGGCTGGTCTCGATCTCGGGGCGGATGATTACCTGCCCAAGCCCTTCAGCCCCAAGGAATTGGAGGTGCGCATCGCCACGATTCTGCGCAGGGTGGGGCGTGGCTCGGCCACGGCCGAACCACGCGATGTGCCGGCTGGCAATGGCGTGATGCGCCTGGGTGACCTCGTGGTGGACACCAATCGCCGCCAAGTGAGCCGGGATGGCCAGCGCATCTCCCTCACCTACACCGAGTTCAGCCTGCTTGAACTCCTGTTCCGCGACCCCGGACGGGTGGTGCCCCGGGCGGAGATTCTCGAGCAGCTTTGGGGCTATCCGCCACGTCGGGCCGCCGATCTGCGAGTGGTGGATGTCTATGTGGCCCGGTTGCGGGGCAAGCTTGAGCCCGATCCCCGCAATCCGGAGCTGATCCTCACGGTGCGCGGCACGGGTTACGCCTCCCAACGCATGGCCGATGGGCCTTTGGCCGCCGCCGGTTAGGCGAGCGGGGGCGGCCGTCCTTCAGGATGGCAGCCATCCCTAAACCAACTTGCTCGCCTTGTCGGATCTGCGCGCGACCCGCCTGGAGAAAGCCCGAGCCCTTGAGGCCCACGGGTTTCTTCCCTACGCCTTCGCCTACGCCCCGAGCCATCGGGCCGCTGAGCTGCAAACAGCTCACGCGGATCTTCCCAACGGCGAGGAGCGGCCTGAGCGGGTGGCGCTGGCTGGCAGGCTCCTGGCCCGGCGGGTCATGGGCAAGCTGGCCTTTTTCACCCTGGCTGATGAGAGCGGCACCATCCAGCTCTACATCGAAAAGGCTCACCTGCTGACGGCCCATCCCGAGCAGCCGGATGGCTTTCTGCACCTGACAACCCTCACCGATATCGGTGACTGGATCGGAGTGGAAGGGTGCCTGCGGCGCACCGATCGAGGGGAGCTCTCGGTGAAAGTGAGCGATTGGTGCATGCTGAGCAAGGCCCTCCAGCCCCTCCCCGACAAGTGGCACGGTCTGGCGGATGTCGAAAAGCGCTACCGCCAGCGCCATCTGGATCTCATCGTGTCTCCCCACACGCGTGACACCTTCCGCAAGCGGGCACTGCTGGTGAGCCACCTGCGCCGCTGGCTGGATGAACGCGGCTTCTTGGAGATTGAGACTCCCGTGCTGCAAACCCAGGCCGGAGGGGCGGACGCCCGCCCTTTTGAAACCCATCACAACGCCCTGGATCTGCCGCTGACGCTGCGCATTGCCACCGAACTCCATCTCAAGCGTCTGGTTGTGGGCGGCTTTGAGCGGGTGTACGAGCTGGGCCGGATCTTTCGCAATGAGGGGGTCAGCACCCGCCACAACCCGGAATTCACCTCTGTCGAGATCTACCAGGCCTATGCCGACTATCACACGATGATGGATCTCACGGAACAGCTGATTGCTGCTGTGACCCAGGCCGTGTGTGGCACCACCACCCTGACCTATCAGGGCAGCACCATTGATCTCACGCCGCCCTGGCGGAGGGAGACGATGCATGGGCTGGTGAAGCAGGCCACGGGTCTGGATTTCAATGCCTTCACCAGTCGTCAGGAGGCGGCGGCGGCTCTCCAGAAGGCGGGACTGGATGTTCCGGAGGGGGCCGACAGCGTGGGCCGCCTGCTTGTGGAAGCCTTTGAGCAGGCTGTGGAGAGTTCCTTGGACCAGCCCACGTTCGTGCTGGATTACCCCGTGGAAACTTCCCCCCTGGCCCGCGCCCATCGCTCCAAGCCTGGCCTGGTGGAGCGTTTCGAACTGTTCATCGCCGGCCGCGAAACGGCCAATGCCTTCTCGGAGTTGATTGACCCTGTCGATCAGCGCCAGCGCCTTGAACTCCAACAGCAGCGGCGCCATGCCGGCGATCTGGAGGCCCAAAGTGTGGACGAAGACTTTCTCGCTGCCCTAGAAGTGGGCATGCCACCCACCGGTGGGTTGGGCATCGGCATCGATCGATTGGCGATGCTGCTCACCGATAGTCCCTCGATTCGGGATGTGATTGCCTTCCCTTTGCTGCGGCCCGAAAGCCACCAGCAGGATGCGCCCGACGCAATGGGATAATGCCTGTAGTAAGTTCTCCCCCCCAGGATGAGTGGCGAGCGGGTCGGTTTTCGCTTCAAACATGCTGATGCGGTTGTGAAGCGCAACCCCCAGGGTCGATCCCGTCGCGGCTGGGTGATGGAGCCCGTGGAACAAACCACCAGCCGTGGCACCAAAATGCCCGCCTACAGGATCCGTTGGCGGGACAGTGAACGTCCTGAGATTGTGCTTCAGCACATGCTGATCGCCGATCCAGATCCCACCCCTCCGCCTGAGGGGGTCAGCTTGGTGCCCCCCGCTCCGAAGGCCTAAACCTCGGCTGTTGCCTCAGCCTTGCATCTTGCGGCGCAGCTCCTCAAGCTCCTGCTGCGTTTCGAAGGCGGACCAATCGGCCTCCAGATCCGGCCCGGTTGCCTCACTCGGCTGGCCTCCAGGCTTGGCTGCAGCGGCTGGGCCCCTGCTCCCGGACGCCGCCCCCAGCTGTTGCAACTCCTGTTCCACCGCCGCGAATCGTTCCCCGAGTTCACCCAAGGTTTGCCAGCGGGCCCGGCCTTGCTCCATCAAGGTGGCGATGTGGGCTTCGGCCCGACCCGCCAAATCCAAGGCTCCCGCCCCCTTGGCCCGATCCACCCTGGCTTGCCAGCAGCGGATGTCCTCCGCTAAGCGCAGGAGCCCCTGGCGTTGCAGTTCGGCTTCCGTTTTCAAGGCCAGTCGATTGCGGCGCAGCTGTTGCTGACGGTCCCGCGCCTCCTGTTCGGCCAGGAGGGTGTCTTGCTGGGGATTGGCCCGCAGGAATCCCTCCAGCGTCTGGTCCAGGCGGGCCTCCAGTTGATCGAGCCAGTTTCCTGAGCCAGCCATCACGCCTGCTCCTCTGCCGGTTCCGAGGGGAATGATGTCTCCCCGTCCGGGGGGCGGCTGCCGGGCGGGGTGGTGATCAGAGGGGCCTCAATCTCTTCCTGCAATGCCGTGATGGCCGCTTCCCTTGAGCGCAGCAGCAGCTGGGTGAGGCGGGCAATGGCCCCCTCCCCCAGTTCCAGGTCGCTGAGCTGCTCAAAGGCTTGGCGGTAAACCGCTTCAAGATCCCCGATCAACCCCTCCCGCACCTGGCGCATCGTTTGACGTTGTTCCTCGCGACTCATGGACGGGCCCCCTCGGGATGCACTCTGCTTGAGCTGCCTCAGTCTGCCCGTTCCAGCAGATGGAGGCAGACATCGCCGGCCGGGTCGCTCCAACGCTTCAACGACCGCCACCCCGCTCTTTGGGCCAAGCTCCCAAATTGCTCGGGGCTGTATTTCACGCTGTATTCGGTGATTAAGGGCTCTCCGGCAGCAAAGGTCACCGGCTCCCCAGCCACCACCACCGTTTGCGCGCTTCGGCTCACCAGCGCCATGGCAATGCGGCTCTGCTCTTCCTCCCAGCGGGCTTCATAGGCAAAGCCACGGGGATCGAAGTTGGCTGCCAGTTCCCGGTTGAGACGCGCAAGGAGGTTGAAGGCGAATGCGGCCGACAAGCCCGCCGCATCATTGTAGGCCGCCTCCAGCCGCTCCACTGGCTTCGGTTGGTCGAGGCCCACCAGCAGGCGGCTGCCCTCCCCCAGCAAGTGGGCGAATTGCTGCAAGAGCCTGCCAGCTGCGGGTGGGTCGAAGTTCCCGAGGGAACTGCCGGGGTAAAACCCGATCAGGGGCGGCTGCAGCAGAGGGTGGGCTGGCAGGCTCGCCAGGCAGCTGTAGTCGCAGCAGATGCCCAGGATCGGCAGCCAGGGGTGGCGCTGCCGCAGCCTTTGGCAGGCCGCGGCGAGGTGCTCGCTGCTGATGTCGAGGGCGACATAGGCGCTCTGCTGCCTGGCGTCGAGCAAGGGGCTGACCTTGCGGGCGCTCCCGGCGCCGAATTCCACCAGGGTGCCGTGCCCTAAAGCGGCCGCCAATTCAGGCCCCAGTCGCTGCAACAGCTCGGTTTCGGTGCGGGTGAGGCTGTATTCCGGCTGTTGGCAGATCCGCTCAAACAGCTGGGATCCCGCCTCGTCGTAAAGAAACCAGGCGGGCAGCTGTTTTGGGGTGCGCGCCATGCCCTCGCGCACCAGCCTGGCCATGTCTGCCGGCTGGGGGTGCAGATCGAGCAGATCGGATGGCAGGGGGGCGAGTTCGCCCGCATTGGAGGGGCTCATGCCGAATCCCTGGCCAGGCGCAGCCCGCTGGCCATCCAGCGGCTGGCGGGGCCAAAGAAGTTGCGGTAGGTGAGTCGGGCGTGTCCCGATGGTGTGAGGTGGGAACTGCCGCGGAGCACGAATTGGGAGCTCATGAACTTGCCGTTGTACTCACCGACAGCCCCAGCAGCTGCTTGGAATCCTGGGTAGGGCCGATAGGGGCTGCCGGTCCACTGCCAGAGCCTGGCAAAGGCTCCCTCCAGCGGAGTCGTGAGGGCCCCCACCTCCCATTCCGCTTCGCTGGGCAGCCGGGCTCCTGCCCAACGGGCGTAGGCATCCGCTTCAAACCAGCTCAGGTGACGCACAGGGGCATCGCTCTGGAGCCGTTGCCGGCCGGCCAGGGTGAATTCCCACTGCCCATCCCGCCAATATCGGGGGGCGCACCAGCCTCTCGCCTGCACGAGACCCCAGCCCTCACTCATCCACAGCTCCGGACGGCGATAGCCCCCGTCGGCGATGAAGGCGGCGTACTCAGCGTTGCTCACCAACCGCCTGGCCAGGGCGAAGGGCTCCAACCACACCCGATGACGAGGCCCCTCGTTGTCAAAAGCAAACGACTGGGGATCCCCATGGCCGATCTCCACAAGCCCGCCGGGGTGCGCGCACCAGTTGGGGCCAGCTCCGTCCCCGGGGGGTGGGTCGGGTGGATTGGCCTCCAGGCCGAGCCGATAGGCGGGCTCCAAAGGGTTGCGGCTGAAGCCATCCAGCACATCCATCAGGAGGAGCTCCTGATGCTGTTGCTCATGGTGCAGCCCCAGCTCCAGCAACTGGAGGGGCCGGGCCGCCTGCTCCGCTGCGAGGGGCGCCAGCTGGGCGACCAACTTCTCCAGCCCACGATCCACCCGCTCTCGCCAAGCCAGCACGGCTTCAATGGGGGGGCGGGTGAGCAGTCCTCGCTGGGGGCGCGGATGGCGAGCGCCGATGGCGTCGTAATAGGAGTTGAAGAGGAAACCCCACTGCTGATCCAGCGGCGGCCAATCCGCCAAGTGGGGAGAGAGCACAAACGTGTCGAAAAACCAGGTCGTGTGGCCCAGATGCCACTTGGGCGGGCTGGCATCGGCCATCCCCTGGAGGCAGAGATCCTCTGGAGCCAGAGGGGCAATCAGGGCCTCGCTGTGCTGGCGCACGGCCAGGAGGCGATTGAGGAGTTGTTCCGCACCGTCCAAGCAGCTGCCAGAGGGCACTCGGGTGGTGGCAACCGTCGACGGGGAGGCAGGGCCGATCGCTGGCACCATTGCTGCAGGAGAGCCTAGGGGGGGTGCCTACGATCCTGGGCATGCACACGCAGGACAAGGCCAACAGCATGGGGGGGATCACCGAAGGTTTTTCGGGGGCTGTCGGCCAGACGCCGCTCATACGCCTGCGGGCCCTCAGTGACCTCACCGGCTGCGAGATCTTTGGCAAGGCCGAGTTCATGAACCCTGGTGGTTCCGTCAAAGACCGCGCTGCCTTGGGAATCCTGCAGGAGGCTGAGGCCAGTGGTCTTCTCCAGCCTGGAGGCACGGTGGTGGAGGGCACAGCGGGCAACACGGGCATCGGTCTCACCCACCTGTGCAACGCCCGGGGCTACCGCGCCTTGATCGTCATCCCTGACACCCAGTCGGCGGAGAAGATCGGCCTGTTGCGCAGCCTCGGGGCGGAAGTGCGCACGGTGCCGGCGGTGCCCTATGCCGACCCCAACAATTACGTGAAGCTCTCCGGCCGCCTGGCCGAGGAGATCCCAGGCGCCCTCTGGGCCAACCAATTTGACAATCTCGCCAACCGCCGGGCCCACTACGCCACCACGGGACCAGAGATTTGGGAGCAGTGCCAGGGGCGGGTGGATGCCTGGGTGGCCGCCACCGGCACCGGTGGCACGTATGCCGGGGTGGCCATGTTTTTGAAAGAGCGCAACCCGGCGGTGCGCTGTGTGTTGGCAGATCCCTGCGGAAGCGCGCTCTATCGATGGGCCACCTCCGGGGAGCTGCGCAGTGAGGGCAACTCGATCACCGAGGGCATCGGCAACAGCCGCGTCACGGCCAATTTGCAAGGTGCCCCCATCGATGATGCCGTTCGCGTCGTGGATCAGGACGCCCTGCAGACGATTTATCGTCTGCTTTGGCAAGAAGGGCTATTCATGGGTGGCTCGGTCGGCATCAACGTGGCTGCCGCCGTTGAAACAGCTCGCCGCTTGGGACCAGGCCACCGCATCGTCACCGTGCTTTGTGACAGCGGCGACCGCTACCGCTCCCGCCTCTACGACGCTGATTGGCTGGCCTCCCGGGGGTTGAGCCAACCCCAACGCAGCTCCATGCCGGTGGCCCTGTGATGAGCCCCGTGCCCGTGGCGGGCCAGCTGATTGGTGGCCGATATCGGCTGGAGCGTGCGCTCAGTGCTGCGTCTCCCGCCCAGGGGGAGCTCTGGCTCGCCAGAGACACCCTCGCCTCAGAGGCCCCTGCGGCTCTCAGGCGGCTGGGGCCAGATCGCGATCAGCGGCAGGCGCGGCAGCTCTGGGCCCGGTTGCAAGGTGTGTTGCATCCCCAGGTTCCCCGGGTGGGAGCGGCGATCAGCGAAGGGGATGAGCTCTGGCTGGCGCGGGAGTGGCAAGCGGGCCGCACTTATCAGCAACTGCTCAGCGCCCGGCAGGACCGCCAGTTGGTGTTCGGCGCCGGAGAAGTGCTGTTGCTGCTCCGCCAGCTCCTGCCTGTGCTCTTGGCTCTCCACAGCCAAGATCTGCTGCATGGTGATCTGACCCCTGCCAACGTGCTCCGACGCGATAGCGACGGTTTGCCCGTGCTCCTCGATTTCGGCCTCATGAGGGGGCCAGAGGGGGGGGTGTTGGGCGCGACCCCCGGCTACGCCCCGCCAGAACTCCTCAAGGGCGCGCCACCCCAGCCCTGGATGGACCTTTATTCCCTAGGGGTGATGGCCCTGGTGCTCCTCAGTGGCGATGGGCCGGAGCGCTTGCTGGAGGCCCACTCCTTGGATTGGCGCTGGCCCTCTGTTCTTGATGGCGAACCGGCCCTTCGCCAGCAGCTGGAGCGATTGGTGCAACGGGAGCCAGACCGACGCTTTCAGACGGCTGCCCAGGCGCTGTCAGCCTTTCAAGGGCTGCCGATGCCGGAGAGCACGGGGCCCGTGCCCAGGGCGGATCGCACGTTGGTTCTTGTGCCAACCACCCCACCCCCATCGCCGACGGCCCCCAGCGAAGAGCCGCTGGCGGCCAAAGCTGGCGATCCCGAGGCGGGCAAGGCCTCTGCCGCTGGCCCATCGTTTCAGGTCGCCCAGGCTGAGGAAGAGGCGGGCAGGCAGCCCGCGCAGGCCGTGCCAGAGCAGCCGAGGCCAGTGGCTCCGCCGCCAGTTGCCTCCCCTCGGCGCGAGGCTAGCCCCGCCCGTGCCCGGCAGCTTGAGCGGGAGGAGCAGGCCGAAGGGGGGCTTTGGCCCGTGTTCTTGGCCCTGGTGGTGTCGGCCGTGGTGGGCACGGCCATCGGCTGGTGGTGGCTTGGTCGGGGGGGGGCTCCCTCGAGTGAGAAGGGAGGGGCTTCAATGCCAGAGGCTGCTCCCTCCCTCC
>JAYKHK010000192.1:0-7271 GCA_035284785.1 Cyanobacteriota bacterium
GTGTTCTTGGCCCTGGTGGTGTCGGCCGTGGTGGGCACGGCCATCGGCTGGTGGTGGCTTGGTCGGGGGGGGGCTCCCTCGAGTGAGAAGGGAGGGGCTTCAATGCCAGAGGCTGCTCCCTCCCTCCCCCCCGGCGAAGTGGATCAGCGGGAGCAGCTGGTGAGTCGCCTGCGGGCCATGCAGGTCGATCGGAGCTGGTTTCTCGATCTGGTCAACGCCAGTTTGCTGGCCCAATACCCAGAGCGCCGGGGTCGCCTGCCCAACGATTCCCTGGAAGATGCCCCGTTGCGCAAGGCGTGGAACGATCTGGCGGAAGACTGGTTGGCTCGGGTGGAGCAGCTGCCCCTGGCCATTCGACGCCGATTGGGCAGTTTCTCTGCGGCGGACTGGGATCAGCGCCAGCAGAGCTTGGCCCAGCGGGGCCTCAGCTCGGAGGTGTTGCAACAGCTGGTTTCCGGCAGTGCCCAAAACCTCCTGCCCGGCCGAGCCAGCGGCGGGATGCCGGCGGAGCCCTTTCGCCAGCTCTGGTATGCCGCCGCTGTGCAGACCCTGGAAAACCTGTCGATTGAGCCGATCGATGCGCGGCCCCAGATCACCCAGCTGCTCGCTGCAGATGTGCCGGCGAACGGGGCCCGCCTCTTTCCGATTCGCCTTCCCCAGGGCCATGCCCTGGTGCTCGGTGTCAATGGCACGCCTCTGCTGCAAATGAGCGTCTTCGGGGCCGATGGCCGGTCGCTGGCGCCCCGCGGCCCCCTGCGGGTGGTGAATTTGGGCATCCAGCAGAGTTCGCCGGTGCAGCTTCTGATCACCAACGAAGGGGTGGCTCCCTCCCGCATCAGCCTGTCCCTCAGAGCTGATCCCCCTGCGGTTGAACCTCCTCCCCCCGCAGCGGGAACCCCTGGGGAGCCAGGCTCTGCTCCCCAGGGGGCCGCGCCTCCAGGTGGTGGGGAGACCACCTCACCCACCCCGCCCGCCACGCCCTCCGCTCCGGCCACACCCGCTGAACCGGCAGCCACACCACCAGCTCCTCTGCCGGTTCCGCCGGTTCCGCCGGCTCCGCCAGCCACCACGCCATCCACCCCGTCCCAGCCTCCAGAACCCTGAGGTGACGGGACCCTTGTCCTCCGTTGGTAACGCTCTATGACGTCGCAAAGGCATGCTGCCACCGGCCCTTCCTGGCTTGAGGGATTGTCCTGGTTGTTGCTCGTGGCTGGCGGCGGTTTTCTGCTGTTCTCTCTAATCGTTTACGGGTTGGGAGAACCATTCTCCAACCTGGGATTTATTCATCCGATGCGGATGAAGCCGCCCTTCGCTGATCTGCGATATCTAACGGCCAACTCTGAATGCGGCGTGAATCTTGATGATTACTACAAAGGTTTGGTTGTTGGTTGTGATCCGGCGGGTCGAACCTACCGATTTGATTACCCGCCAATGTCGATTTGGCTGGGCAGATTTCTGCATGTGCGTGGCAGCCACACGCCGTGGATTGCGATCACGACCGCCCTCGCTTTGCTGATTTCAATCCTAGGCCTGGTGAGAGATCAGCTGGCTTCGTCCTGGAAATGGCGCGTTCTTGGTTCGGCGATGTTGATGTCTTTCCCCCTCCATCAGGCTCTTGAGCGGGGAAACATCGATGTCATGTTGTTTTTGATGTTGCTCCTTTTTGCGTTCCTCGTTTCCAGGCCTTTGCAGGGCTTTCTGGCTGCTCTGCCTGGCAATTTATTGGCTTGCCTGCTTACGTTCTTGTCTGTTTCGCTAAAAATCTATCCTCTCTTTGGCCTTGTGGGGCTGCTTGTTGCCCGCGGGGGTGGAGTGGCAACAAGCAAGATCCGGTGGGATTCTTTCAGATTAAAGGCGATGGTCCTCGCTGCGGCGGTTGCGGGTATTTTCCCTTTGCTTAACTACTTCAGAAGCGTGGGTAATTTGATCAAGGAGGGAGGGCTAGGTAGCCATGGCCTGCTCGCCTTTGGTTATATGAATATTGCGCTTGTTGACTCCTTCGGCATCGACACGGCCCGGCTGCTGATTCGGGTGTTGTTTATCGCGAAGGCCGCTGCGCTGCTCGCCGGTTTTTATCTGGCCTACCAAGCCAAATTGTCTTGGGTGTGGCGAAAGCCTCATGCCCTTGGCCGCGGGTTGTCTGGCTTTCAGTGGGTCACGCTTCTCTCTGCGTCGTCGGTCTGGCTGGGCTGTTACATTTTTACCATTAATTACGACTACCGCTTTCTCTATCTTTTCCCCTTCATTGCCTACCTTGCTGCCCTGGCCGCTGCCCCCGGGCGAACCGGGCTGCAAACCCTTTGGCCGAGTGCGCTGATCCTGATGACGCTGGTTGTGTTGTTCTTTCCCTGGCTGCAGATTGGCTATACGGATCTTGGCATGAAAGCCGTGAAGATATTCGAGCCGATAACCGAATTTGCCCTGATTCCGCTGTTGGCAGGCTCGCTTTTTTACTTTCTGCTCGCCAACACTTGGCTCCTGCAGCGCGGGGCGATCCAGGTCGCCGATGGTTCGCCGCGTCCACGCTGAGATCAGATGCGGGCGATCGCGGCGCGGGTTTCCTTGGCTTCCTGTCTGCGCTTTTCCTCGTGGCGCTTGTCATGAAGCTTGCGTCCACGCCCCAGCCCCAGTGTCACTTTGATCCAGGAGCCTTTGAGATGAAAATTCAGCGGAATTAGCGTCAAGCCCTTTTGATCAAGGGCGATGCGCAGTTTATCGATCTCGCGACGATGGGCCAGCAGTCGTCGCACCCGCAGGGGCTCATGGTTGAAAAAACGGCCTGCGTGGCTATGGGGTGAGATGTGCACGTTGTGCAGCTGTATCTCCCCATTGCGAATCAGGCAAAATCCATCCCGCAGGTTGCTGTGCCCCGCCCGGATCGACTTCACTTCCGTGCCGAGAAGTTCGATGCCCGTTTCAAGGGTTTCGAGAATCTCGTATTGATGGCGGGCAAAGCGGTTGTCGGCCAGGAGCCGATGGGAGGGATCTCCCTTGGCTTTGCCTCCCGCCCTGCCGGGCCCCTTGGCCATCGTGCCTCCCTGGATGTCTGGACGTTAGGTGAGAGCCATGGCACGCCCAAGAGTGAGCCAGCCTCTGGCAGGGCCCGGTACCCTCCCAGCATGGCCATCGTCTCCTCCCAAGCCAGTCCGTCGCCCGGCCCTGGTCGCTCGTCTGCGACCGGAAGCCGCCGCGGCCATCGCGATGGTCCTCCAGCCGATGCCCCACGGTTGGTGGATCCGGGAGAGCGTTTGGAGGATCAAGCCAGCGATGGGGATGGCCCTCGCCGCGAGGACGGATTGCGCCCCCGCCGCCTGGCCGACTACATCGGCCAGGCGGAACTCAAGCAAGTGCTTGCCATCGCCGTGGCCGCCACCCGCGGCCGGGGGGAAGCCCTGGACCACGTGCTCTTGCACGGACCACCGGGGCTTGGCAAAACCACCATGGCCCTGGTCTTGGCGGAGGAATTGGGCGTGCGTTGCCGCATCACGAGCGCACCGGCCCTGGAGCGCCCGCGCGACATCGTTGGCCTGCTGGTCAACCTGCAGGCCAACGACCTGCTGTTCATCGACGAGATCCACCGCCTCAACAGGGTTGCCGAGGAGATTCTTTACCCTGCCATGGAGGATTTCCGGCTCGACCTCACCGTTGGCAAGGGCACGACCGCCCGCACCCGCAGCCTGCCGCTCTCCCCGTTCACCCTTGTGGGTGCAACGACCCGGGCCGGTGCGCTCAGTTCACCGTTGCGCGATCGCTTTGGCCTGATTCAACGGCTCGAGTTTTACGGGTTGGAGGATCTGCAGGCGATCGTGAAACGCGCCGCCAGGCTTTTGGCCTTGGATTTGGAGGAGGAGGCGGCGCGGGAGGTGGCCAGGCGTTGTCGGGGCACGCCGCGCATCGCCAATCGCTTGCTTCGTCGCGTGCGCGACTACGCCACCGTCCATGGGACGCCGCGCATCGGGGTGGAGTTGGTGGCCGCGGCCCTCCAACTCCACCGGGTGGATGGCCAGGGGCTGGATGCCAGCGACAGGCAGCTGTTGCGCCAACTTTTGGAGAGCCACGGCGGCGGACCGGCCGGACTGGATACCCTGGCGGCTGGTCTTGGGGAAGACCCCACCACCCTGGAGACCGTTGTGGAGCCATTTCTGTTGCAATTGGGATTTCTGCAGCGCACGCCCCGGGGCCGGGTCCTCACAGAAGCGGGCCGCTCCTACCTCGCGACCTGTGGAGGGCTGGGATCATGAGGGTGCGGCAGGGCCTCCACTGGGTTGTGGTGGCACTTCTGGTGGTGTGGCTGAGCTTGGCGCCGCCAGGGCTGGCAGCCCAGCCGGCGCCGGAACCGCCAGGGCTGCCCCAGCGGTTCGGGCAGGCCTTGCTGGCCAGCCGGGAGGGTCGCCTGGACGAGGCCCTTGCCCTTTGGTCTGCCGTTTTGGAAGACAGCCCCAAGGACGCGGCTGCCTGGAGCAACCGCGGCAATGTGCGCCTGATGCTCGGCGATGCGGAGGGGGCGATTGCCGATCAAACCAGGGCGATGGCGATCGATCCCGGCCACCTGGATCCCCACCTGAATCGCGGCACCGCTGAAGAGGCCCTGGGCCGCTGGCAGGAGGCCGCCGCCGACTACCGCTGGATCCTGGATCGCAACCCCCAGGAATCCGCGGCGCTTTACAACCTCGGCAATGTGCAGGGTTCTCTGGGCGACTGGGAGAAGGCCAGGGCCTGTTTCAACGCGGCTGCCGAGGCTCGGCCAGGCATGGCCATGGCCCGCTCCAGCGCTGCGCTGGCGGCTTTTCAAGTGGGGGATGGGGCCGCCGCCGAGAAGGAATTGCGCTCTCTCATCCGCCGCCATCCCCTCTTTGCCGATGCGCGCGCGGCCCTCACGGCGGTGCTGTGGCAGCGGGGGGCACGGGGGGAGGCAGAGAGCCATTGGGCCGCGGCCTCCGGCCTGGATCCGCGCTACCGCCAGGAGGAATGGCTGCTGCAGATACGGCGCTGGCCGCCCGAGGCGGTGCACGCTTTGGGGCAGTTTCTCTCCCTCGCCACTTGATTCGGCACGCCAGACTGCCGGGAACCTCCCCTGCTTCTCCTGCCGTGCAGGTTGCCCCCGCCGACTGGCACACCCTGGGTTACGAAGCTTGTCTCCAAGCGGCCCTGCCCGACCTTGTGCAGCTGCGGCGTCATATCCATCGCCATCCCGAGTTGAGTGGCCATGAGCAGCAGACGGCCGCGCTGGTGGCGGGCGAGCTGCGCCGCTGGGGCTGGGAGGTGCGCGAAGGGGTGGGCCGCACGGGGGTGATCGCGGAATTGGGCCCGAAGGAGGCTCCTCTGGTCGCCCTGCGCACCGACATGGATGCCTTGCCCATCGAGGAGCGCACCCATCTTCCCTATGCCTCCAGCCAGCAGGGCCTGATGCATGCCTGCGGCCATGACATTCACACCACCGTTGGCCTTGGGGTGGGGCGGCTGTTGGCCAGCCGGCCGGATCGGTTGTCTTGCCGGGTGCGCCTGCTGTTTCAACCGGCGGAGGAGACAGCCGAGGGGGCCCGCTGGATGCGGGAGGCAGGCGCCATGGAGGGGGTGCGGGCCCTGTTTGGCGTGCATGTGTTTCCGAGCTTGCCGGTGGGGTCGATTGGGGTGCGCAGCGGCAGCCTCACCGCTGCGGCTGGGGAACTGGAGATCGAGGTGCTCGGCGAGAGTGGCCATGGGGCCAGGCCTCACCAGAGCACTGACGCCATCTGGATCGCCGCCCGGGTGGTCAGCGGCCTGCAGGAGGCCATCAGCCGCCGGCTGGATCCCCTGCATCCGGTGGTGGTGAGTTTCGGTCGGATTGAAGGGGGCAAGGCGTTCAATGTGATCGCCGACCACGTGCGACTGCTGGGCACAGTGCGATGCCTGGATCTCGAGGTGCACGATCGGCTGCCGGGATGGATCGAAGACACGGTGCATGCCCTGTGCCGCGGCCATGGCGGCGAGGCCCGTGTGCACTACCGCTGCATCTCCCCGCCCGTGCACAACGAAAGCTCCCTCACCCAGCTCGTGGCCGATGTCGCCGAAGATCTTCTTGGCTCCCATCAGGTGCTCTGGCTGGAGCAGCCCTCCCTTGGGGCAGAAGACTTTGCCGAGTTGCTGCAGAGCACCCCGGGCACCATGTTTCGTCTTGGGGTCGCCGGCCCCGGTGGTTGCACCCCCCTGCACAGCAACACCTTTGCTCCCGATGAGGGTTGTTTGCCAGTGGGGGTGAAGGTGCTCACCCTCAGCCTGTTGCGCTGGGGGTATCTGCAGCTGGCACCCTCGCCAGAGGGCCGCCTTTCCGAGCTCTTGCCATGAGCCGGCCCCCCGCCTGGATGGAGCCTGGCTCCAGGGCGCCCCTCTCCTCGGGCCCCGCCGATCTGCTGGCGCTCTCCTCTCCCCTGTTGATCCTGGTGGCCCTCGTTTCCATGCTCCACAGGAGCTCTTCAGCTCGGCTCCAGGCTGTGCCAGCCCTGTTGATCGGCTGCGGTCTGCTGGTGTTCAGTTGGCTGCGCCGTCGACGGCGTCGTTCAATGGTGTTGCGCGTGCTTCGGGAACCTCGCCCCGGCAAGACTTGAAAGGGTGGCAGGGGTTGGGAAGAGATCTGGTTCGGGCGGGATGGCTATAGTGATTGTTAACAATTTTGGTCTCCCGTTGTCATCTGATTCTGATGCCATCCGGCAAGCCATCGCTTCGGCCGATCCGGCTCAAGCCATGCCAGCCCTGGTGCATCTGAGGGAGTGCACGGTTGAAGAGGCTACCCCGTTGTTGCTGTTGGGCCTGGAGCAGAACCCTTTCGTGATTCGCTCCCTCAGCTGCGCTGGCCTGGGGGTCAAGCGGAGCCATGAGGGGCAGCTGGCGCTGGAGCGGGTGCTGCGGGAGGACGCGGACGCGAATGTCAGGGCAGAAGCCGCCAATGCTCTGGCCAGTTACGGGGTGGAGCAGGCCTGGCCCGTCTTGAGTCAGGCCTTTGCGGCGGATGGACATTGGCTGGTTCGCTGCAGCATCCTTGCGGCCCTCGCCGAACAGCCCGAGATGACGCCCCCACGCCTGCTCGAACTCGCCCGCCTGGCGCTTGAGGATGGAGATGGCACGGTGCGGGTGGGTGGGGCGGAGCTGCTGGGGCGCATTCTTCAGGAAGCCAACGCCTCGCAGGAGTCCCCAGGCAGCCAACTCGTCCAGGAGGCGCGTCGAGCCATGGAAGGGTTGCAAAGGGATCAGGATCACCGCGTTGTGGCGGTCGCCTTGAATGCATTGGTGTGAGA
>JAYKHK010000193.1:0-10461 GCA_035284785.1 Cyanobacteriota bacterium
GCAACTTCCAACCAATTTTTTCACCTTGCCGGGCGAGAAGAGAGCACATTTCTTCATCATCATCAAGGATCCAGATACTCGCTTGTGACTGGTCTGAGATGAAGGGATCCATTGATCCAATAAGCAATTGAGCAGAAAGGCAAAGATCAAACTAGCCAACCCTTGGGGCGAGCTGTCGGCCTGCAGGGATTGCAGAGGAGCATCCGAACTGTGGTACTCCCAGGCAACTTCATGATTTTAACATCAGAATTCGCATAGTTTAGTTTTATCCGCGCCAAGCCCCCCCTCGCAAGCTCAGGCCCCTGCCAAGCCAGAGGGTCGTCAGCGATTCAGCACACCAGCGCTGCGGTGAGTTCCAGCTTGGCCGCAGCCAGCGCCCCATCAAGAGCCGCCCCGTCTCGCCCGCCAGCCTGGGCGAGGTTGGGCCGGCCGCCGCCGCCACCGCCGCACTGCTTGGCCACGGCGGCGATGTGCGCTCCCGCCTTGGGCCCCGCTGCCACAACGGCTGGTCCGAAAGCAGCCACCAGATTCACCTTGCCCAAATCGCTTGGCTCGGGCAATCCGCCGAGCAGCACAGCGGCGCCGTCGCCAAGACGCTCTTGCAACTGCTGGGCCGCCCCCTGCAGCCCAGCTCCTTCCACCCCATCCAACCTGGCCACCAACACCTGGAAGGTGGCCCCAGAAGCAGCGGCCACCGGCTCAGCCTGAACAAGCAGCGCCGCCGCCTTGGCCAGGGCAAGCTCGTTGCGGGCGGCCTGCAGAGCCCTCTGGCTGGCCTTCAGTTCCTCCTGAAGGGCGAATACCCGCTCCACAATCTCCCCCGGCTGGGCCTTGAAGCGCTCTGCGAGGGGCTTCACCACCCTGTCCCTTTCGTTGAGATAGGCGAGCACTGCGGCGCCCGCAACCGCCTCAATGCGCCGGATTCCAGCTGCCACGCCACTTTCCGCCACAATTTTGAACAGACCGATCTCAGCGGTGTTGGTCACATGGGTGCCACCGCAGAGTTCCATCGATACGCCAGGCACATCGACCACCCGCACCACATCGGCATATTTTTCCCCAAACATCGCTACCGCCCCTGCCTGCTTGGCTCGCTCCAGAGCCATCTCTTGCACCTCCAAGGTGTGGGCATCAGCAATCCAGCCATTGATCAGGGCCTCCACCTGCTCCACTTCCTCCGCCGTCACGGCCCGAGGGCAATGGAAGTCGAAGCGGAGGCGATCGAAATCGACCAGGGATCCGGCCTGGCTGATGGAGGGATCAACCACCTGCTTGAGGGCCGCCTGCAGGAGGTGGGTGGCGGTGTGGTGAGCTTGGGCCCGGCGCCGGCAGGAGGGATCGACCTGGGCGTTCACCACATCCCCCACCGCCAGCAGCCCGCGCTCCACGCGGCCGCTGGGCACGAACACACTGCGGTTGCGGCTCACCCCATCGATCGAAACGATCGCGCCCCCTGAGGAAACCTCGCCCCCACCGCTGCTAAGCACCCCCCGATCCCCCACCTGGCCCCCTCCCTCGCCATAGAAGGGGGTGGAATCCAGCACGATCTGCACCATCTGCCCGGCCACGGCCTGCTCGGCCGCCAGCCCATCGGCCACCAGGGCCAACACGCAACTGGGGTGTTCCAAAGCCCCGTAGCCGGTGAAGGTGGTGCTCTGAAGATCGGCAGCCACCTGCTCGAGAGCCCCCTGAAGGGTGAGGTCGATGCTCACGGCGGCGGCTTTGGCCCGCTGGCGCTGGCCATCCATGGCCGCCTCAAATCCAGCCAAATCCACCGAAAGGCCATGTTCCTCGGCAATTTCCTGGGTGAGTTCCAACGGGAATCCGTAGGTGTCATAGAGCTCAAAGGCCTGCTCACCACTGATCTGGCGTGGTTGGGCAGCCAGCACATCGGCCAGGAGCTTCTCCCCCCGCTCCAAAGTGGTGAGGAAACGGGCCTCCTCCCGCTCCAACTCACTGAGAATCAGCGGACGCCGCTCCACCAG
This sequence comes from Cyanobacteriota bacterium, assembly GCA_035284785.1. GTDB lineage: Bacteria > Cyanobacteriota > Cyanobacteriia > PCC-6307 > Cyanobiaceae > Cyanobium. The sequence continues at coordinate 1,986 of JAYKHK010000193.1, forward strand.
CTGGGGATAGGCCGTGCCCATGAGCCTGATCGCCGCCTCGCCAAGAACGGGCAAGAAAGGACCTTGGATGCCAATCAGCCGGCCATGGCGCACCACGCGCCGCAGCAGGCGCCGCAGGATGTAGCCGCGGCCGAGGTTGGAGGCGGTGACACCATCTGCGATCAGCTGGGTGATGGCCCGGCTGTGGTCCCCGATCACCTTGAGGCTGGTTTGCTGGCGGGGATCGGCCGCCTGATAGGAAAGATTCGCCAAGTTGGCGGCAGCTTCGATCAGGGGAAAGATCAGATCTGTCTCATAGTTGTTGGCCACGCCCTGGAGGATCTGGGCCATGCGTTCCAGTCCCATGCCCGTATCGATGTTGCGATTGGCGAGGGGCGTGAGCTTCCCCTCGGCATCGCGGTTGTACTGCATGAACACCAGGTTGTAGAACTCGATGAAGCGGCTGTCGTCCTCCAGATCGATGCTGTCTTCGCCGAGTTCTGGCTTGAAGTCGTAGTAGATCTCCGAGCAGGGTCCGCAGGGGCCGGTGGGACCGGAAGCCCAGAAGTTGTCGGCCTCATCCATGCGGATGATGCGCTTCGGGCTCACCCCCACCACGTCGCGCCAGATCGCTTCAGCCTCATCGTCTTCGCGGAACACGCTCACCACCAGGTTGCGCGGCGAGAGCCCGAACAGCTCGGTGCTCAGCTGCCAGGCCCACTCGATCGCCTCCTGCTTGAAATAATCGCCGAAGGAGAAGTTGCCGAGCATCTCGAAAAACGTGTGATGGCGCGCCGTGCGGCCCACGTTTTCGATGTCGTTAGTGCGGATGCACTTCTGGCTGCTGGTGGCCCGTGGCGCCGGCCGCTCCTGTTGCCCCAGAAACACCGGCTTGAACGGCAGCATGCCCGCGATCGTCAGCAGCACCGTGGGGTCGTCGGGCACCAGCGAGGCGCTGGCGATGCGCTGATGGCCGCGCTGCTCATAGAAATCCAGAAAGGCCGCCCGGATCTCGGCGCCGCTGCGGGGGCGACCGGCGCCGGTGGCGGGAGCGTCAGAAGGGGCGGCGGGCATGGCGGAAGCGGAGAGAAACGTGCCTCAAGAGGGCATGATCGCCCAGCGTCATCGGGCGGCTCCTCCCAGGGCGGAGGGACCAGGAGCACTCTCGGAAGGGGGAGGCCAGGAGACCTTGATCCCCCAAGGGTGAACTGGGGCTAGAGGCGGCCGGTGAGAGCCCGGGTGGTGCGGGTGAGGCCGGCCACGGTTTCCGGGAGCAGGGGCTTGCTGAGCAGGCCCCCGCCGATCCTCAAGAAGATCCCGGAAAGCACCAGGTAAACCGCCCCCAGACCCATCAGCACTGCCATCCAGGTGAGTTGGAAGGTCTGGCGGAGCCAGAGCACCAGCACCACCTGGCTGAACAGAAGCCCGAGGAGGAGCAGGCTCAAACCTGCCCCCAGGATCACTGCCCCGGTGATCAAGCGACGCTTTTCTTTATCCGCCTCCTGCAGGGCCAGGCGCACATGCAGGTCCACCACGGAGGTGAGGAGGCCGGACAGCCGCGAGGCTCCCTTGAGGTTCATGCGGAGCGGCGCCCCGGGGAGAGGAGCAGGCCGAGGAGCAGGCCCACGCCCGCAGCCACCCCGAGGGCCACCAAGGGGCGCTCCCGCACGGGTTTCTCCAGCTTGGGCCGCAGGGTGCGATTGAGGTCGTCCAGCAGCTGATCGAGCTGTTCCTCCAGCGGCTTGAGGGAATCTCCCACCTGCTGGGCCTGGTGCGTGGTGGCCTCAATCAGATCCAACAGTTGCTGCTTCACCCGCGGAGTGGCGCCCCCTGTTTGGCGGCTGATCACCTCCACGAGCTGATCGAAGCTGCCGCGGGTGGCCTCCAGCGTGTGGCGGGCCACCTCGGGCCATTCCTTTTGGATGGTGGGCAGGAGGGTTTCGAAGCGCTCCCGGAAGGCGTTCTGGAGGATCACAGGAGTGCTCGGCTGGCCGTTAACGGAGGTTTCCGGCCCCTCGAGGGATGGGGGGGAGGGTTGATCGAGGGTCATGGGAGAGGGGGCTGGTGTCTGATGGAAGTGTGGCGACGGCTGGCTGGTTTCCTCAAGGTGGGGAAAGGTTTCCTCAACGTAGGGAAAGCCGGCGGGGTTGGCAGCACACAAACCTTCGCTACATTGCGCTGGCTAGAGGGTCGAGCTGGTTGGTCTACATCAAGCAGGTGGAGCTCAGCCAGTTCAAATCCTTCGGGGGCACGATCAGCATTCCGCTGGAATCCGGTTTCACGGTGGTCACCGGCCCGAATGGCTCGGGGAAGAGCAACATTCTTGATGGGGTGCTTTTTTGCCTGGGCCTGGCGAGCAGCCGGGGCATGCGGGCCGAGCGACTCCCCGATTTGATCAACAGCGCCATGCTGCGGGCCGGCAAGGCGGCGGAGACCACTGTCACCGTGCACTTCGATCTGAGCGACTGGCAGCCCGATGGCGCCGAGGAGGGGCTGGAGGCCACGCCCGAGGGGCCCTGGATCCGCCCGGGTCAGAAAGAGTGGAGCGTCAGCCGTCGCCTGCGGGTGGCGCCCGGGGGCACCTACAGCAGCAGCTTCAGCGCCGACGGGGTGCCTTGCAACTTGCAACAGCTGCAAACCCAATTGCGCCGCATCCGGGTGGATCCGGAGGGCAGCAACGTGGTCATGCAGGGGGATGTCACCCGCATCGTTTCGATGAGCGCCCGGGAGCGCCGGGGCATCATCGACGAGCTGGCCGGGGTGGCCCTCTTCGATTCCCGCATTGAGCAAACCAGGGGAAAGCTCGACGAGGTGCAGGAACGGGTCGAGCGCTGCCGCATCGTGGAGCAGGAGCTGCTGACGAGCCGCCAAAAGCTTGAGAAGGACTGCGCCAAGGCGCGGGCCTACCAGGACCTGCGCGACAAACTGCACAGCGGCCGGCTGCAGGAGCAAGTGTTGGCCGTGGAAGAGGCGCGCCAGCTGCAACGGGCCCTGGCCCAACGGCGCCACGACCTCTTGGAGCGCCAAGGGGCGGAGACCGCCGCGGTGGCGGAAGCCACCACAGAGCTCCAGAGCGCAGCCGCTGCCCTGGAGGCGTTGCAGGCAGAGGTGAAGGCCCTGGGGGAAGACAAGCTGCTGGCCGTGCAGGCGGAACTCGCCGGCCAGGAGGCTGAGGGACGGGAACTGGCGCGCCAGTCTGAAAAGCAGAGCACTGAGGCCCAGCAACTTCAGGAGCGGCGCCACGCCCTCACGCGCCAGCGAGGGGAACTGAGCCAACAGCTGCACAACCTGCAGGCCGCCCCGGCGGAGGAAGACCTGGCCCGGGCGGAGGAGGCTTGCCGCCACGGGGAAGCCGCAGTGGAGCACTCCCGCCGGCGGCTGCGGGAGGTGGCGGGTCGATCCGGGGATTGGATGGACGCCCAGCGAAAACGCACGGAGGAGCGCAGGGCCCTGCTGGAACAGCTCACCCCGCTGCAATCCGAGGCACAGCAGCTCCAGGAGCGGCTGCGCCAAGCGGAGGAGCGGCTGGAGGAAGTGGAAAGGGAACAACACCAAGAAGGGGGCCTCTCAGCCGAAACCGAGGGTCAACTGGCCCGTCTCAACGACGACCTCAAAGCGCTGGAGCAACAGCTCAGACAGCAGCAAACCCGCCTGCAAGAACTCGCCGAGGCTTTGGCGCTGCAACAGCGCACCCGCGCCCGGCTGGAGCAGGAGCAAACCCAGCTGGAGCGGGAGATCGCCCGGCTGGAGAGCCGTCGGGAGACCCTCCAGGAGAGCCGGGGCACGGGGGCGCTGCGCATGCTGCTGGAGGCGGGCCTGGAAGGCATCCATGGCCCTGTTGCCCAATTGGGAGACGTGGACGAGCGCCATCGGCTCGCCCTGGAGGTGGCGGCTGGAGCCCGCCTCGGCCAGGTGGTGGTGGAGGACGACGGCATCGCCGCCCGGGCGATCGAGCTGTTGAAAAGCCGCCGGGCCGGACGGCTGACATTTCTGCCCCTGAACCGCTTGCGCTCGGGTGGTTCCCCCAGCTCCGCCGCTGCCCTGCAGCGGGGCGGAGGAGCCGCCGGGCTGGTGGGCCGAGCCGTCGATCTGGTGCGGCATGAGCCGGTGTATGGCGAGGTGTTTCGCTACGTTTTCGGCGACACCCTGGTGTTTGACAGCCTCGCCCACGCCCGCCGGGAGCTGGGCCGCTGCCGGGCGGTCACCCTGGAAGGGGAATTGCTGGAGAAGAGCGGCGCCATGACGGGCGGCAGCCTGCAGCAACGCTCTTCCCAACTGGGGTTTGGCACAGCTTCAGAGGGGGATGAGGCCGAGCCCTTGCGGAGGCGCCTGCTGGAGCTGGGGGAGAGCCTCGTGGCCTGTCGCCGACAGGAAGCCACCTTGAGTGATGCGCTGGAGTCGCTTCGGCCCGAGCTGCACCAAGCCCAACAGCACCAGTCGGCCCTGGAGGCGGAGCGCAGGGCCGCCGAGCGCAGCCTGGATCCCCATCGCCAACGGGGGGCGCACCTGCAGCAGCGATCGACCGACCTGCGCCAGTCCCTCGCCACCGATGGCGAGCGGGCCGAAACTCTCCGCAGCCTGCTCGCCCCCCTGGAGCAGCGGCTGGCGCGTTTGGATCAGGCGGAGAGCGCTGCCGAAGCGGAGGGGCAACCCAGCCAGTGGCAGGGCCTGCAAGCCGAGCTGGAGGCCGCTGATCAGGCACTGCAGGAGGCCCGTCGTCAACGGGATGAGCAGCTGGCCCAGCGACGCGACCGCGCCCTGGCCAGTGAACGGATCAGCAGCCAGCTCGAGGGCCTGGCCCAAGAGGAGCAACGGCTGATCGCTGCCGTCAATGCCCTCTTGGCGGAACGGGAGACCTGGAAGCGACGCCAACAGGAGCAACAGGAGCGTCGCCAGCGGCTGGAAGCGCAGCAACAGGATCTGAGCACCCGCTTCGGGGAGAAGCGGCGCGAACGCGATCAGGCCGAGAGCCAACTGGCGGTCCAGCGCCAGGCCCTGCAACAGCGGCAGTGGGAGTTGGAGCGGCTCGGGGAGGAGCTCCTGGGTCTGGAGAGCGAGCAACGCAATGGCGAGCTGCGGCTGCAGCAGCTGATCGAGGCCCTTCCCGATCCCCTGCCTGAGGTGCCGGAGGCGGTTCGGGTGGCTGGGCTGGAGACCCTGCGCCGGGATCTGGAGCGAATCCAACGGCAGATGGAGGCCCTTGAACCGGTGAACATGCTCGCCCTGGAGGAGCTGGAGCAGCTGGAGCGACGGCTGGCCGATCTGGAGGAGCGGCTGGAGGTGCTGGGCCGGGAGCGACAAGAGCTGTTGTTGCGAATCGAAACCGTGGCCACCCTGCGGCAGGAGGCCTTTCTGGAGGCCTTCCGCGCGGTGGATGGGCACTTCCGCACCATCTTTGCCCACCTATCCGATGGGGAAGGGCAGCTGCAGCTGGAAAACCCTGAGCAACCGCTGGAGGGAGGGCTGACGCTGGTGGCCCATCCAAAGGGCAAGGCGGTGCGGCGGCTGGCCTCGATGTCCGGGGGTGAAAAATCGCTCACAGCCCTGAGTTTTCTCTTTGCCCTGCAGCGATTCCGCCCCTCCCCCTTCTACGCCCTCGATGAGGTCGACAGTTTTCTTGATGGGGTCAACGTGGAGCGTCTGGCAGGCCTGATCGCCTCCCAGGCGGAGGGGGCCCAGTTTTTGGTGGTGAGCCACCGGCGGCCGATGATTGGCGCCGCCTCCCGCACGATCGGCGTCACCCAGGCGAGGGGGGCCCACACGCAGGTGGTCGGTTTGCCCCCCGCAGCTTGAGCTGGCTGGATGAGGGGGCTTGCTCCACAATGAATCGATCAGTGACCAGGTCTTGAGCGCCTCCACTCCCCCACCGAACGACTCCACCGTGCCCAGCGATCGACTGTGGTTGCGCTCTGAGCTGATGGGAACCCAGGTGATCACCCGCGATACCGGGCGGCGGCTGGGGGTGGTGGGGGAGGTGGTGGTGGATATCGACCGTCGGGAGGTGGTGGCTCTGGGATTGCGGGACAACCCCCTCACCCGTTTTCTGCCCGGATTGCCGCGCTGGATGCCCCTGGAGCGGATTCGCCAGGTGGGGGATGTGATTTTGGTGGATTCCTCCGACTCCCTGGCCGAGGGCTTTGATCCAGAGCGGTTCAGCAAGGTGATCAACTGCCAGGTGATCACCGAATCGGGCCAGGCGTTGGGCCGCGTGTTGGGCTACAGCTTTGACATCGAAACCGGCGAGCTGATCACTTTGGTGATCGGCGCCCTGGGGGTGCCCCTGCTCGCTGAGGGGGTGCTCAGCACCTGGGAGTTGCCCGTCAGCGAGGTGGTGAGCAGCGGCAGCGACCGCATCATCGTGTATGAGGGCGCCGAGCAGAAGTTGAAGCAGCTGGGCACAGGCCTGCTGGAAAAGATGGGGATCGGCGGCAGCAGTTGGGAGAAAGAGGAGCGGGAGCGCTACAGGATGGGTCCGGTGCCAGCGGAAAACCAACTTCCCGCCGGACAGGTGAGCCAGCAGGAGCAGCGGCGCATCCAACCTGCCAGCGCCCGCGCCTTCCAACCCGAGGAGGAAATGGAATATGTGGAGCTTGAGGAGCGTCGGCAGCGGGAACCGATGCGCCAACGGCGCTATCTCGATGATGAAACGCCCCGGGACTCCTATGGGGAGCGCGAAACCTACAGGCGAGAGCCCGACGCGGAGCGAGGGTCTTATGGCAGACCCCCCTCTGCCGAGCGCGCTTCCTATCCAGATCGCCCACCGGCCAGGGAATGGGAGGCGATGGAGGAGCGGCAAACGCGGTCGGAGCGGGAGTGGGATCGGCCAAGGGAAGGATGGCGCGAGAGGGATGCAGCCCCCAGGTCCTATCCCCCTGAGTCCAATGGCGCTGCCCCCTCCAACAGAGGCCGGGACCTGGAGGAGAGGCTGGAGTTGGAGAGGCAGGAGAGCGCCGAGCGGCGTCGGCCCGCTGTCGAACCGGTGGATGTGGAGCCGGAAATCCTGGATGATCCCTGGTGAGGCAGTCCAAACCCGTGAGCAACCCGATGGTGCGGCAAGCCTCTCTTCGTCGTTTGACGGCCCTGCTGTTGGCCGTGGCCGCCGGTGGGGCGGCTGACGCCGTCCGAGGCCAGGCCCAAACCGCGACTCCCGCCCCCGCGGCGGCCCCCTCCACCGGTCCAGCCGCCGGGGGCTCAGCCAAAGAGCCGGCCATCCCGCCAGGCCCAGCTGGACAGCCTCCTGCAGCCGCAGGGGCGCCCACGCCGGAATCGCCAGCCAAGTCAGGGGAGGGGGAGACCCCAAAGGGTCCCCCCCCTGTCGCCCCGTTGAAGCCGCCTGCGCTCTCGCCGGAACCCGTGCGGATTTGGCAGCCGGAAGGTCCCTCCGAGGCAGCCCCCAAAAGCAAACCTTTGCCCAGGCGTGTTCAGGTTGGGGGCACACCCAATCCCGCCGGACTCGTGCCAGGACAGCCGCCGGGAATGGGAGCTGGCATGGGGGGAGATCCCCGCGGGTTGCCCCCAGGGATGCGTCCGGGCGGCCCCATGCTGCGGGGCCCCGTGATGAGGGGTCCGATGCCACCAGGGATGATGCCCCCTGGGATGATGCCAGGAGGCGTGCAACGCGGTGGGCTGCCTCCTGGGGCCTTGCCGCCTGGAGCTTTGCCTCCTGGGGCCTTGCCTCCCGGGGTTTTGCCTCCAGGAGCCATGCCACCGGGGGGGCGGCCGCCCGTTGCGATCCCACCGGAGGCCAACCTTCCCCAGCTGCGCCAGCAACAGGCTGGTTCTCCGGAAGGTCAGAAACGGGGCAGGGAAGAAACCTGGTCCCCCTGGATGTCCATCGGTGCAGGGTTGGTGCTGGCTGCCGGGGTGACCGCGGTGGTGACGATGTCCCGCAGACGCCCATCGATCGACGCAGATCAACTGGAGCGCCAGGCGGATGACCGGTTGCCCAGGGGCTGAGCAGCAGGGGCAAGAGGCTGCGGATCGCTCTCCCCGCCTGTTTCTGGTGGTGCTCGGGGGGCGGGCGGACGGGGCCCACATCGAACTCCACGACGTGCGCTTCGTGGTGGGAGACAGCTTGGAGGCCACGTTGCCGACCCTTCGCCAGCAGTGGTTTGGCCGGCGGCGGGGGCTCCACATCGACAGCTACATGGAGGTGCGCCAGGTGGGAGCTTTTGCGGTGCGGCTTCGGCGGGACGCCTTCCAGGGCGCGGAGCGGCTCTGGTTTGTGAATGTGGGGGGGTACCAGCCCCACCTGCTGGCTGAGGAACATGCCTTTGGGCTGGTGGTGGCCGCCACGGCAGCTGGGGCCAAACGGGAAGCGTTGGGGCGCTGGCTGCCGGAAAGCCTGAACCGCCACAAGGATGATCTTCACGCCATCGAAGCGGTGGACGACTGCCTGCCGGTTGTCACGGCGGGGGGCTGGCATGTGCATCTCTCCCCAGCTGCGGGCCCCGCCCCGCCCCAACACCCCGATTGGTTTGGCTACCGGCCAATCTGA
>JAYKHK010000194.1:0-15154 GCA_035284785.1 Cyanobacteriota bacterium
GCGGCATGGCTGCCCAGCCCCGTGCGGGTGCGGCGGTGGGCGTCATGGAGAGCGGCGGGTCCATCCAGGCTCACCCCCACCTGGAGCCCATTGCGGGCGAAACAGGCGCACCACCGTTCATCGATCACCGTGGCATTGGTTTGGATCGCCTGGGGGATGCAAAGGTCTTGGCGGCCATGGCGCTCCAGGGCTGCGGCAATGCGCAGGCTCGCTTCGTCGTAAAAAGCGGGAGGCACCATCAGTGGCTCCCCGGCATGCCACAGGAGCGTGAAATCACCCGCGACGTACGGGCTGTTCAACACCGTGTCGAGGATCGGATCCAGCAGGGCGGGATCCAAGCGCCGGCGGTCGTGGCGATCCGGCAAGTAGCAGTAATCGCAGTCGAGATTGCAGTAGGGCGTGGCCTGCACCACCAACAGCTCCAGGGGGCCGACGGCGGTGGCCGGCACGGCTCCGCCGCCGGGAGCAGTGGCGGGCGGAGGCGGGGAAAACTCCATGGAGGCGATCGGACGCAGCGGCGGGGGGGCTACCAGTTGAGGAAGCTGGGACCATTGCGGAAGTTGCCCCAGCCCGGCCGGAAGTTGGCCCACACCTGCGGCCGGCCGTAATAGTTGTTGCCGAAGGCCCGATTGGCCCAGCCGCGGTTCGCCCAGCCGCGACCCCCGCCGTTGCCCCAGGCACCAGCCGCCAGCCAGGGTTCAGCCAGGGTCCCCCCCCGGCCCTCCTCCAGGTGGCCCGAGCGCTCGCGGATCGCCTCCGACAACCGCCGCAAACGGGCCTCCATCGCCTCGCCCGGTGTCGGAGCAGCTTCTGACGCCGGGGGCGCTCCGCTGACGGAGCTGGCTGGGGCCTCTAGGGACCCCGCTTCAGGAGCAGCGGTGGCGGCAGCCTCGGTGGACGGCGGCACCGCCAGGGCCAAGGGCGGCAGGGCCAGCAGGAAGGCCAGCAGGCCGGCGGAACGGGTCTGGGGCATGGCGGCAGGGGCTAAGGGCGAGAGGGGGCCGTGGGGACGGCGCTGGAGGGGGGAGTGGCCACAGCAGGGGGGGCGCCACCTGGAGCCAACCGTTCATGGGTGAGCAGCACGGCTTCGAAATAGGCGCGCACCATGTCGCCGGGCAACTGCACGATGCCCTGGGGGCCAAACCAGCGGTTCACTGACGCGACCGCGGCTGGATCGTCATCCAAATAACCCTGAAGGAGCCCCACGACGGCCAGATTGGCGAGGTTGCGGAACGTGGAGTTGTTTTCCGGCACGATGCAGCCCACCGCATAGCGGCCATAGGCCTCCCTCGGCACCAGCTCATACACCTGGGTGGCTTTGAAGCGCTTGGCATAGGGCGACAGCGCGCCCGCCAACAGGATGGAATCTCCGGCCATCGCATCGAGGCGGCCAGCGATCACCGAGCCCACCCCGGTTTCGAGATCCTTCTGGGGCAGGCGCACGGCGGCTGGCTGGAGCGTGCGGATCGTGGCCTCCCCGAGGGAGCCGGGAATCACGCCGATGCGCTTGCCGGCCAGGGCCTCAGGAGAGGCTTTCATGCCGCCCTTCGTGAGCAACCGGATGCCAGAGAGGCTGAAGGGAACGCTGTAGTCCACCACCATCTCCTGCTGCCAGGTGAAGGGGATGCCGCAGGCCAGATCCACCTCGCCCTGGCTCACCATCTTGTAGAGGGCGTCGTTGTTCACCACCGGACGAAACTCCAGCCGCACCGGCTTCTGCAGATAACGCGACACCTCCTTGGCGATGCGCTCGGCCACATCCACCGATGCCCCCACCAGCTGCTCCTTGTCATCCACATAGGCGTAGGGGATGAGGTTGGTGCGGGTGCCGATGGTGATCACCCCGGTGCGAGCGGCGCGCTCCACCACCGTTTCCGCCAGAGCGGCAGGAGCGGCCAGAAGGGAGCCCACCAGGCTCAGGGCCGCCATGAGGGGCAGGGCCCTGCAGCCCTTGGCGGCAGGAAACATGCGGCGGCGATGCGGGGGCGCAGGCAGGGCGGGCCTGGGGAGAGCCACCTCGCTCGGGTGAGGCTTCGAGGGCTGGAGCAAGCGGATGGACAACAGCTGTTCGGATCATGGCCACCGATGGCGCTCTGAACATCCCCACTGGCAGGGGGTCGTGGGAGTTCTTCATCTGGGCCGGGCCGTTGCTAGGCCTGGGGGCATGCCAGCCGAACCCCCGCTTGACTTCCTGCCGCCCCGCCTGAACGGGGCGGTGCTGGCCTTGAGCCGCGCTCTCTTGCCCCTCTGGCTGCGGCAACACAGCCAAATCACCCACTTGGCGGTGCGCCAGCCAGAGCGGTTGGTGGAGGCGATGGCCCGCTTTCAGGCCGGCGAAAGCCGGCTGCTGCTGGCCTTTCGCCATCCCAGCGTGGACGATCCAGCCTGCATGGCCCACCTCCTTTGGCGGGCCCTTCCCCAAGCGGCCAAGCGGCGGGGGGTGCGCCTGCAGCCAGCCCCCCACGCCCAGTTTCTTTACGACCGTGGCATCCCTCTCTGGGCCGGGCGAAGCGTGGGCTGGCTGCTCAGCCACCTGGGAGGCTGCTCGATCCAACGGGGCAAGGTGGATGCGCCAGCCTTGCGCACGGCACGCCAGTTGTTGCTCGATGGCCCCTACCCCCTGGCCGTGGCCCCGGAGGGTGCCACCAATGGCCACAACGAGTTGGTCAGTCCCCTGGAGCCAGGCGTGGCCCAGCTGGCCTTCTGGACCGCTGAAGATCTGGCCAAATCGGGGCGGACGGAGCGGATGATCGTGCTGCCGATCGGGCTGCAATACGGCTTCAGCCGGCCGGTGTGGCCCGCGATCGAGGCCCTGCTCAGCCAATTGGAGCAGCAGGCCGGTCTCCCCAGCGACCCCACCCACAACCTTCAACAGGAGCAGCTCTACGGCCGGCTGTTCCGCCTGGCCGAAAGGTTGCTCACCCTGATGGAGGGGTTTTACCGAGAGGCATACCACAAGCCCCTGCCTGAACCGGTGCCCCTGCCAGCTGGGGAGGCGGGACAGCACGCCCTGGGGGCGCGGTTGCAACGCCTGCTGGAAACCGCCCTGGAGGTGGTGGAGAGCTCCTTCGGGCTCCAGCCCCGGGGAGATCTGGCCAGCCGCTGCCGCCGGCTGGAGCAGGCCGGTTGGGAGCGGATCCACCCGGGCAACGGTGCCAGCCGCCGCTCCCCGCTGGAGCGGGGCCTGGCCGACCGTCTGGCGGAGGAGAGCGAGCGGCGGCTGTGGCACATGCGGCTGGTGGAAACGTTCGTCGCCGTGAGCGGCACCTACGTGGCCGAACGGCCCAGCCAGGAGCGCTTCGCCGACACCCTGCTGCTGCTCTGGGACACCCAGCGTCGTCTGCTCGGCGCCGTCCCCGTGGACCGCCCCCGCCTGGGACCCCGCCATGTGTGGCTGAGCATCGATGCGCCCATCGCCATCGATGAACGCCTCGGGGCCTACCGGGCCGACCGCCGCCGGGCTGTGGCCGACCTGACTGGCGAGCTGCAGCGGCGGCTGGAGAGTCTGATCCTGCCCACGGGCCTCAACGACACGGGCCTCCGCAATGGGGGGGATGGGATGGTCGGCGGCATGAAAGGCGAAACGCCCTAGCCGCTGGAAGCAGCCAGCCGGTGGATGAAATCCGGAAGGGTGCCGGCATTGATCCAGCCAGTGGCGATGGTTTTGCTGTGGGTCTGGCTCACCCTGCCGCGGTGAATGTGGGAGAGGCCAGCGGGAAAGATCAGCAATTTCCCTTTCTCCGCCTCCACATGGTGATCCTGCCAGTGAAACTCCGTGCCGCCTTGAGGCAGGGAATTGCAATAGAGAATCCAGGCCAGCACCCGCCGCTGAGGTTCGGTGGCCTCAGGCACCAGGCTCCAGTCGCAGTGCCAGCGCACAAATCCCTCGCCTGGCGCATAGCGCTGCAGGTTGAAGAGAGGACAAACGAAGAGGGAACGCTCCGGGCAGCACTCCAGAAACAGGGGGCGCTCCGCCAGCCAACGGTTCAAGCCCACGGACACCCCCCGCAGGATGGTCTCCGCCAGCCCGTGGGCCTCGGGATCGGAGCGGTCGATCGCCACCAGGCTGATATCGGTCGAGACCTTGTCAGGCTGGCCGTCAGGGGCGCCGCCGAAGGCCACACCGGGGCGCTGCAGATCGCCGCGGCGATCGAAAAAGCCCATCACCGCATCGGCCAGGGTCTCGTAGCCGCTGTTGTGAAATTCACCGATCAGGCGCATGGGGCGATCTCCTCCTGCCAGGGCAGGGCGATCAAGGCCTCATGCTGCTGCCAGCGCTCCGGTGGAGCCAGTCGCTGGCTGAGCCCCACCCGCTCCAGGGCCTCCTGCAGCTGGGGGATCTCCGGTCCGGAAACCAGGGCATCAAGGGGAAGGGCCAACGCCTGAGCTTCCGCCGGATCCGCCATCAGCCGCAGATTGAGATCCGCCAGCTCCCGCTCGAAAAACACCCGTCGCATGCGGCTCGTCAGGGCGGGGCCCAGCCCCGCCGCGAAGCGCTCCAGCGAGGCCTGATCCGTGGCGCAGCCGCAGCTGAGGGCCAACCAGATCAGCAGCTTCGCCCAACTTTCCGCCGTCCAGAGGGGCGCAAAGCTCTGGCGGTGCTGCCGCACCAGCTCTGTGATGGCGAAGTCGAACAGGGAGGCCTGCCAGCTGGTGGCTTCAGGGGAAGGGGCTTCTCGCACGCGGGATCCACCACTGCACCCAGACTGCCGCAGGGCCAGCCTTTGGGCAGACTGCAAAAGCAACATGCGCGGAGCAGCCCCCCGATGGCCCTGGATCTGAACGACCCGGAGCTCGAGTTTTCCGATCTTGTCACCGCCTACCAGAGCTGGGTGATGGCCGTGATCAACGATGAAAAGCTGGGCGGCGAGAAGCTGCTCACCGAAGAGATCGCCGAAGATGCCTTCAATGCCATGCGCTTCCTGCCCGATGTGGTGACCAGCGCCATCGAAACCACCCTGGCCAGGGTCTATGACGTGGATGAGGAGGAACTCAACGACCTGCTCTATCCCGAGGGCTGAGGCGGCTGCGGTTCATGGCCAGGAGGATGCGCTCGCCTTGGCCCCACCGCAGCTGGACGGCGGTGGCCCTCCTCGGGTGGGTGGCGAGCACCATGGCCGCCTGCGCCAGGGTGGAGCTTGCACAGCCAGGGGGCCAACGCAAGGAGTTGCGGGGGGTGATCGTGCTGGCCATGGGGATCCCGAGCGACGAGACGATTGACACGGAGCTCACGGAAGCCCTGAGGGAACGGCTGAATGCCAGCCAGCGGGAGTTTCGCCTGATCCACCCCGGCGCCCAGGTGCAGTTGCAGTTGTTCGCCGAGGAGCGCCTCCTTCCAGAGATGCGACTCCGCACCGCGGCAGGCACCGGGCCCGATCTGTTGTTCGTGAACAACACCACCGCCGCCCAGTTGCACAGAGCCGGGCTCACCCGAACGGTGCGGATTCCCTCCAGCTTGCGCCAAAAGTTGGATCCAGCCGAGGTGCGCCGCTCCCAAGTGGCCGGCGGCGAGTTCGCGAGCCTCCCCGTGTTGTTGCTGCCCCAGCTGGCCTGCTTCGATCGACGGCGCCTGGCCCAGCCCCCCGCCGATCTCAATGGGCTGCTGCGCCTCTCTGGAGAAGGGCTTCGGGTGGGTTTGCCTTTAGATGGCTTCAACTTGGCCTGGACCTTTGGCAGCCTTGGTTTGGCCGCCCCCGTGGAGGAGCTTTTTGCCGGTCAACCCGCCACCCCAAAGCGGCGTGCGGCCCTGGGCCGCTGGTTGGCCTGGCTGAAGCAAGCGGATCAGATTCCCGATCTGCAGTTTCAAGTCTCTCAAAGCCAACTGATCCAGGCGCTGGCCAAGGGTGAGCTTGATTGGACAAGCTGCCGCAGCACCAACCTGGCCCGGCTGCGCAAAGATCTCGGCACCCATCTGGGCGTCGCCCCTCTCCCCCGGGGACCCGGAGGCCCCCCCAGCCCCCTGAGCCGGCAGCGCGTCTTGGCTTTCGGCCGCAATTCCACACCGGCCCAGCGGGAGGTGGCGGAGGCCTTTGCTCGCTTCGTGGTCACCCCCCTTACCCAGCGCAACCTGGCGCTGCAGCGGGGGGAGGTGTTACCCGTGCTGGGCTCCCTGCGCCTGCCGGAGGGCCGCAAAGGGACCTTGCGCCTGCTGATCGTGGCCCAGGCCCAGGCGCGCAGCAAGGGGTTGGCCAAGGCCCTGTTTCAGCATGGCGATCTGGAGGGGGAGGCCATCGGCCGGATTGTGAGCCGCTACCTCTATGGCGACCTCACCAGTGAAGGTGCCATCGATGAGCTGGTGGGTGTGATCCAACAGGGGGGGATGGGCGATGAATGAGCTGTTCCAGGAGTTGGCTGGCTGGTGGGGCACCCTGAGCCGCGGTCCCGTCGTCTTGCAACTGCTGGCGTTGCCCCTGGTCTGGGCTGCAGTGTGGATCCTGGCCCGACGGGGGGGGTGGCGGGAGGCGAGGCGTAGTCGAACCTGGCGGCGCGGCGTGTCTCTGTTGGTCTTGACCACCCTCACAGGGCTGCTGGCGCTGGCGAGGCAGCCCTTTGCCCTGCTCGGGATTCTCACGGGGCTGCTCGCTGGCTGGACAGCTCTTGAGCTGGTGCCACGGCTGCTGGCGGCCCATCTCCCGCCCCGCACATTGCAAGTGCTCTCCTCCCGTCTGCTGCGTCCCCTGTATCTGGTGGGTGTGGTGATGCTGCTGGTGCGGCTGGTGGACAACCCGTTCGTGCTCGGCCTGGTGCCGATCGGCGACTGGGTGGGCAGCAACGTGAATCTGGGCAGCCTGCTGCGCTCATTACTGCTGCTCTACCTGCTGGTGATGGGGATGGAGCCCCCCACCCAGGCCGTGGCCTGGGTGGCCCAGCGCTTTTTGGGCATCAGCGACGGAAGCCGCCGGGCCATGGCCGTGATCCTCCACTACGCCGTGGTGGGGATTGGGATGCTGTGGATTCTGGAGCGGCTAGGGGTGAACCGCACAGCTCTGGTGGCGGTGGCCGGGGGGCTCTCGGTGGGGGTGGGGTTCGGCATCAAAGAGGTGGTGTCGAATTTCATCAGCGGGCTGTGGCTGCTCATCGAGGGTTCGGTGCGACCCGGAGACGTATTGATCGTGGATGGCGAAGCCTGCCAGGTGCGCAGCCTGGGGCCCAGGGCCGCCACCCTTTGGCGCGATCGCGACAACGCGGAGCTGCTGATCCCCAACCAAACCTTTTTCACCAACTCCACGGTCACCTACACCCACACCGATTCGCTGCGCCGCTGCCAGGTGAGCGTCGGCGCGGCCTATCACCATCCCCCCGCCGAAGTGATCGCCCTGCTGGAGCGCACCGCCGTGGGGGTGGCGGGCGTGCTGCCGTCCCCAGCGCCGCGAGCCTTTCTCCTGAGCTACGGCGACTCGGCGATTCAATACGGCCTGCGCTTCTGGATCGCCAGCGCCCTCGACAACATCTCCACCAGTAGCGCCGTGCAGCAAGCAATCTGGCAAGCCTTTCGCGACCATTCGATCGAGATTCCCTTCCCCCATCAGGTGCAGCTGGAGCGGGTGATCGAGCCATTGCCTTCGACAGACACCCCCCCGGGGGGCGGGGAGCCAGGGGGATCCATCGGGGAGAAATAGAGCTGCAAAGGGTGCAGGCCAGCGCCGAAGGAATTAGCCATCAGCGTGCCAATCAACACATTGTGCAAACAATTATGCATAGCGTCTTTGATCCGTTTCGCCAAGCCATGTGTCTGATTTTATCATTTCCATGCCTCAGCCTATCGCTTGATCAGACTTGATTGAGTTGCATTTACTCGACCAATGTCACCCCAATTCCTGATGGGTGTTTCCCGTCGCGTCCTCTTCAGCCGAGCCGGAGCAGCGGCGCTTCTTGCCAGCGCGGTGGTTCTGCCAACCTCAGTCCAAGCGATCCCCACGTACACCGGCCAAGTGGTGGCAACCGAGTTACTCAACCCTCGCGGACTGACCGTCGATGCCTTGGGAGCAATCCTGGTCAGCGAGGGCGGCTCGGGTGGGGGCAACTGCGACGTCCCGGGGGCGCCTCCCGGACCAGTAACGGCATTGCGATGCTGGGGCCAAACCGGCGCAGTGGTTCGTTATGACCCAAGCACGAACACCCTCAGCCGCCCGTGGACATTGCTGGATTCGATTGCCAAGAGTTCCAATCCCAACGATCTCTCACCCGTCGCAGGCCTCCAAGACCTGACCACCACCAGCGATGGTCGCTTGCTAGGTGTGTTTGGCTTCCGGGGGGATCCAGCCACACGCCCTAGCGGTACGGTTTTCGCCAAATTGGTGGAGTTCAAAGCATCGAGCCCCACGCCCATTCCCCTGGCCGATTTGGGGGCTTTTGAGACAAGCAACCCGAGTCATACCCCACCCTTCTCCAACCCCTTTGCTCTGGCATGGAAAGCTGGTATCAGCTACATCACGGATGCTGGCGCCAACCGCTTGTTGAAAGTCAACGACGGCTCGAGCACTGTAGAGAAATTGCAGGACTTTGCCAACATCTCAACGACAACACCTCCAGCTGAAGCCGTTCCCACAGGCCTGGACGTGAGCCCGACGGGCACCCTTTACAACACCCAGCTGCCCGGGTTCCCATTCACTGCTGGCACAGCTTCCATTTTTGCTTCCAACGGGACGGCCAACTCCGCCACCACCATTGCGGGCGGGTTCACCAACGTCATGGACCTATCGCTGGGGGCTGACGGCTGGCTCTATTTGGTGCAATACGCCGAAGATTTCTTCAATCCCGTGGGCACTGGCAGCCTGAGACGCTTCAACCCGGTGACCTTGGAGCGACAGGTGTTGGCCGAAAACATCGACCGCCCCACAGGTGTGCTTGCCCTGCCAGATGGCACTGTCTATGTGGCCACTGGAGGCAGCACCACCAAGGGTGCCTTGGTGCGCTACACGCCAGGACCTCTGCCGATCGCTGGTGCCCTCCTGGCCTGGCGCCAAGCCAGGGTGTTGCGACGGCGGGTGAAAAGCCAAAGGCTGGCTTGATCGACGTCGCAAGGCATGTCCAGGAAGCCTCACCTCCGCCAGACCCAGCCTTGCGAGGCCGGCGGCAAGCCACGTTGATGCTGGTGGCAGCGGGGCCCATGGGTGCCCAACGTTGCAGCATGGCGATGGGCAATCCAGCTCAACCTGCAGGACAGCCAACCGCCATGCGCCGCAAGTTGAACCTCCACCAGCCAATGGGACACGCCTGAGTTGGTTGCTGCTTCCCCATGAGCGGGCGGTGTGACGGGCTGCCCCCCCCTGCAACGGTCTGTGACTCAGCGGGCCGCCTTCAACGGCTCTGCTGAAGCCCACCGCTGTGGGGGTGGCGGGCGCTCTGCCATCCCCAGCGCCGCGCGCCTTGCTCCTGAGCTACGGCGACTCGGCGATTCAATACGGCCTGCGCTTCTGGATCGCCAGCGCCCTCGACAACATCTCCAGCAGTAGCGCCGTGCAGCAAGCAATCTGGCAAGCCTGTCGCGACCTTTCGATTGAGATTCCCTTCCCCCATCAGGTGCAGCTGAAGCGAAGCATGGAGCCGTTGCCGGAACCTGCCAATGGGCCCGGCACGCAGGGGGAGCAGACAACCAAGCCGCCGCCCAAACGCCCATCCCTGGCTTCACGTACAGCAACCTGTACAGATCTATTGAGGCTGCCATGGACGCCATTTCTTACACAGCTGCCCGGGCCAACCTGGCGCAGACGATGAATCGTGTCTGCGCCAATCACGAGCCGATGATCATCACGCGCAATGGTGAACCATCGGTCGTGATGGTGTCGCTAGACGACTTCAAGGCCTTGGAGGAAACTGCCTATCTGCTCCGCTCCCCCAGGAATGCCCGGCGCTTGATGGATGCCATCAACAGCCTGAACATCGGGGAAGGCCAGGAGCATGAGCTGCAGGAATGAAGCTGGTTTTTGCGGAACAAGCCTGGGGCGACGATCTGCACTGGCATGCCACAGACCCCAAAATGATCAAGCCAATCCACCTGCTCATCATGGAGGTGAGCCGCAACCCGTTTGAAGGCGTCGGCAAGCCGGAACCTCTCCGCCATGCCCTTTGCGGCTATTGGTCAAGGCGCATCAATGACGAACAGCGCATGGTCTACAAGGTGGAAGGCAACTGCCTGCTGATGGCCCAGCTCCGCTATCACTACTGATCAGCCCACCATCGGCAGCAGAGTTAAGCGCAACGACGCCTTGGCTCAGCACCAGCCTCCTGGAGTGTGGAAGCAGCCGTAGACCTTCAGAATGGGCTGAAATGCCCTGCAGCCCCCACAGGGCCGAAGGCCTCTGATCCACCTGTGCAGTTCATTCCCCAAGGGCCAGACATTCCTGAGCAGCTCCTGCAGGCCCATGAGGAGGGGAGGGTGGTGTTTTTCTGCGGGGCTGGGATCTCGTGCCCAGCAGGGCTGCCACTCTTTGCAGGGTTGGTAAAGGGGTTGGTCGATCGGTTCGGAGAGCCTCTGGACTGCTCTGAAGAGGAGTTGTTCATTAAAAAACAGTTCGATCAAGTGCTTGGAAGGTATGAGAAACGCGTGCAAGGCGGGCGGGCTGGGGTGCGAAAGCACCTGCCGAGCCTTCTCACGCCAGATTGCATCAGGCCAGCCGCCCTCAGAACCCATCGCGCTCTGCTGGAACTGGGTCGAAACAGGTCTGGAGAGCTGCGATTAGTCACAACCAACTTCGACAGACTCTTTGAGAAAGCAGAAACAGCAAGGCTCCCAAGCATCGGGTCTAGATCAAGTCAGTTCAGCCCGAGGCACATCAAGCATGACCTAGAGCCTCTGCAATCGATCACGGTTCACCCGGATCCGCCTGCCCGCACGCGATGGGAGGGCGTTGTGCATCTGCACGGGCGACTACCTCTCCATCCCTCCATCCACGATCTCGACCGTTTGGTGATCTCCGATAGCGACTTCGGCCGCGCCTATCTCACAGAAGGCTGGGCAGCCCGCTTTGTGGCTGCTTTGTTTCGCGACTTCACCCTCTGCTTTGTGGGATACAGCATCGATGACCCTGTGATGCGCTACATGACCGCTGCTCACGCCTTGGACGGCAAGGGCGAAATGTTTGCTTTTGCGCCCTGTGCTGACCACGCCACGAAGGAATGGGTGATCGACCAGTGGCTCGCCAAACATGTGACGCCAATCGTCTATGACCCCGACCCCCAAAAGAGCCATCGCCTCCTGCACCGGTCGCTACAGGTCTGGGCTTCCCTCTACAGAGATGGAATTGATGGCAAAAAACGGCTTGTGGCGCGATACGCCCACTGGCCACCAGCCGGGAGCAACCCACGAAATGATGTCGTTAGCCGCCTGCTTTGGGCCCTGGCCGATCCATCGGGCCAGCCTGCAAAACGGTTTGCCGAATTCAACCCAGTGCCTCCGCTGGAATGGCTTGATGCCTTCTCTGAGCGGCGCTTTCAGCACAGTGATCTGCCCCGATTTGGCGTGGCGCCCCACGAGAAGCCAGACGACAAGCTGCGCTTCAGCTTGATCGACCGCCCAGCCCCCCACCACCGATCAGCACGGATGCAGCTGGTGGCCTTCCACAACCAGGGAGGTGATTGGGATCCCGTGATGGGCTGGCTTGGCTCCTGGTTACTACGCCATCTTGATGATTCCCGGCTGGTGATGTGGATCTGCCAATCGGGCGGCCATGTGCATCCCCGCTGGCTCGGAAGCCTGGAAGACAGATTGACAATGCTTGCCTCCCTAGAGCAGGGCGGCAAAGTTGTTGAACTGGAGTCCCTTCGCCAGCAGGCCCCGAACGCGATTCCTGGCCCGTTGATGCGCATTCTCTGGCGGCTGGTAATCAGCGGCCGGCTGTATGTCCAAGGGGCTGGCGACGCGATTGATAGATGGCTCTTCCAATTAAGCCGAGAAGGACTTACAAACACCCTTCGTTTCAAATTCCGCGACCTCCTGGCCCCCAGGGTGCGATTGACGCAAGCGTTTGGAGTGAGGAAGCCATTGCCCGCTAGCGCAGCATCAGAACTGAGCCAACTGGTGACCTGGGAGATATCTCTGGCGAGTGATGACGTGCATACATTACTGATCTCCAACGACGACATCAACTGGCAAAATGCATTGCCCCGTTTGCTGGACGACATTCAGCAGGTGTTGCAGGACGCGCTGGATCTAAGAAGTGAGCTATGTGAGGTTGAGACCAAGTGCGCACCTTCTTGGTGGTTCCTTAAATCAATTCATTCGACTCGCCCAAATAGCAGTTACCAGAATTGGGTGAACTTGATTTTGCTGCTGCGAAATTCTTGGTTGGCCGTCCTTCGACATGACGTAGCCCGAGCCGGGCGCATCGCCCGAGCCTGGGCTGAACAACCCGACTCCACCTTTCAACGCTTGGCCCTTTTCGCAGCTAGCAAGGGTTGCTTAGCCGCTGAACAGTGGGTGGAGTGGCTGTTGACCGATGATGCCAAGTGGTTGTGGGCCTCAGATGCCGCCCAGGAGGTTCACCAACTCTTAGAAAATCAGGGGCATCAATTGGCGGGCGAAACACAAGAGCGCTTGGAGGAGGCCATCCTTGCGGGTCCGCCCCCAGCGGTTTTCGCCAAGGACGGGATCGAGCCAAGGGAGGCTGATCGCTGGGTTTGGGAACGGCTCACAAATCTCAACATATCAGGCCTTGTGCTCGCTGAAACGACCAACGTGCGCTTGTTGGCGCTGAACCCCACGTTTCAGCCACAGCCAGGGCCAACAGTCGAAAGTGTGGCGCCGCGAACAAGGCAGGAGTTGGTGGCCTGGCTCACCGCCGCACAGCGGCAGACCCGTAGCTTCGAAGAGGATCTGTTCTCAGAAGACAGTAATCTCTGGGATGAAGTCTGTAACAAGCATCCTTTCAAGGTTTTGTCCGCACTAGCGGCTCTTGGTTCTGAAGGGAATTGGCAGACTCTTCGCTGGAGAAGCGCTCTAAGCATCTGGAGTAGCAAAAGAGTCCGGTTCACCCAAAAGCTTTGGCGAAAAGGTGCCCCATATCTGCGACTCCAGGACCTTCCTGATGCAGTGCTTCAAGAGATGGCCGCAGAAGTTTCTCTGTGGGTGCGGACCATTTCCGAGACACTTCAAGAAGAAGAGATGATTCTTTTGGCCCTTTGCCAGCAGCTCTTGGCCTTACCTCTAGATACGGATACTGAAATCACAGAGAATGGGAAGCCCTTGGAATGTGCAGTGACTGCAGCCATCAATCATCCGGTAGGGCGTGTCACCAGAGCCATGATCAACATCTGGCTCCATCGCCAGCCAAAAGACAACGATGGGCTTCCAGAGGATTTGAAACCCCTCTTCACCACCCTCTGTGATGGGACGGTGGCACGCTTTCGCCATGGCCGAGTGCTGCTCGGCTGGCAACTGATCACCCTCTTTGGCGTGGATCGCGAATGGACCGAAGCCCACCTGCTCCCCTTATTGAGCTGGGCCAACCCAACTGAAGCCGGGGCTGTGTGGCAGGGGTTTTTATGGTCGCCAAGGATGAATCCAACCCTATGGCTCGCGATGAAGGCTGATGTTCTGAACGCCGCAGAGCACTCCAACAAACTGGGCCAAGCCTCGAAGCAGTTTGCAGTCTTTCTCACCCATGTGGCTTTGGATCGGCCCAAAGGCTTCAGCGTTACGGAGTTCCGCTCGGCCTTTGCCGCCTTACCGCCACCTGAGCTGGAGGCTGCCGCGCAGGCGCTCTACCAGGGTCTGGATGCAGCCGGCGATCAGCGCGAAGCATTTTGGGACACCCGCGTCAAGCCCTTTTGGGCGATTTGGCCCAAGGACAAAGACAGTTGGACCCCGCAAATCGGGAAGTCCCTCGCGCTGCTGGTGCTCGCTGCGGGCTCAAAGTTCCCAGAAGCCTTGAAAGAGCTTCAAGATTGGCTCCAAGAAAGCGACGACCCTCACGTTGTGGTGCGGAAGCTGCACACAACCAACCTATGCAGAAGCTTTCCAGAAGACGCCTTGCGCTTCCTCGATCACGTTGTGGATCGAAACCGCCCTTGGCGCCCATGGCAAACAAGCCTGCGCGAGTGTCTGGCAACCATCCAAAGATCTGACCCGCGGTTGGCGAATGACCCCCGATTCCGGACGCTTTGGGACTATGTCCCGGGGGAGTGCTCAGCCCAGCAAGGCGATGAGCAGCACCGCCATGTTTGACTTGCCGGCACGGCCGCGTCCAGCCAGAAGGTTTCCAGCTCCCCCTACAGGACGCCCCACCGGTGACGCCCCTAAGGTTGTTGCACGACTTCGGCCCAGCCCATGGCCCTGGCGCCCCCACCCGCTACCTCCCAGCCCCTGGCCTGGAGCCAGCGGCCCTGCGGCTGCCGTGGGATCTGAGGTTGACGCCGG
Organism: Cyanobacteriota bacterium; assembly: GCA_035284785.1. Taxonomy (GTDB): domain Bacteria; phylum Cyanobacteriota; class Cyanobacteriia; order PCC-6307; family Cyanobiaceae; genus Cyanobium. The sequence goes on from JAYKHK010000194.1 coordinate 14,357, forward strand.
AGCAGTTCGAGCGGGTCTGCCAGGCCAATCCAGAGGGGAAACCAGCAGCCGCAATGGCCAGCTTCTGTATCAGTTGCAGGTGTTCTGCAGGCGGCACAAGGGCTGGCGACTGTTCGACAGCTCGGGCGGCTTCCGCCTGTCGGATGGCTCCGTGCTCAGCCCCGCTGCCGCCCTCGTGCGGGAAGATCGCTGGCTGGGCCTCAGCCCCGAGCAGCGGCGCGGCTTCCCCCCTCTGCCCAGATCTGGTCATCGAGTTGGCGAGCCCCAGCGACGAAGGCCCTCGAGGCATCACCGCCCTGCGCCACAAAATGGACCTCTACCAGGCCAATGGCGCCTGCCTTGGCTGGCTGCTGCTCCCCCGGGAGCATGCGGCAGAAATCTGGCGGGGCGACCAGCAGGGGATGGCGGAGCGGCTGAACAACAACAGCCGACTGGATGGAAGCGATCTGGCGGAGGGGCTGGGGTTGGAGCTGGAGGAGATCTGGACGGTTTGACGGGCTGAGCCCCCTGCAACGGTCTGTGACCCAAGCGGGCCGCCTTCAACGGCTCTGCCTACGGTCTGAGCGACCCTTCCGGCCCAGTCCCTCCCCGCCATGACCGAACTTGGCAAGTGTCCTTTCAGCGGCCACGGCGCTCCGATGGCCGTGGCGGGGCGGGGCCCCTCCCCGCGCGACTGGTGGCCCCAGCAGCTCAACCTGGCGATCCTGCGCCAGCACTGCCCCAGCTCCAATCCCCTCGGGGCCGCGTTCGACTACGCCGAAGCCTTCCGCCAGCTGGATTACCCGGGCCTCAAGCGCG
>JAYKHK010000195.1:0-3290 GCA_035284785.1 Cyanobacteriota bacterium
CCCGATCGAGTCCGGTCGGGCGATCGAGCCACCACCACCCCTCCCCACCAGCTCCGGCCAGCTCGGCACGCCGGTGGTCAATCTGCCAGCGGCCCGGCCCGCTGCCAGCTCCACCACCGCCGCTCCAGCCGGGCAAGCCAGCCCGGGCCAGGCGCCGGCCACAGCGACGATGACCAGCAACCGGGAGATCCTGCTGGAGCTGGGCAAGCGCCAGATCAGCCTGGTGGACAACGGCCGGGTTGTGGGTTCCTGGCCGGTGGCCATCGGGGATCCCGCCACTCCCACCCCCACCGGGCGTTTCAAGGTGCGCAACAAGGTGGTGAATCCCCAATACCAGAGCACCAAGAGCGGCAAAAACAACCCCACCATCGGCCCACAAGGCCCCTTGGGGGATCGCTGGATCGGCTTCCACACCACTGACCGAGATCAATTCGGCATTCACGGCACGCCAACGGCCTGGGAGTGGACGGTGAAGTCGCGCTCTGCGGTGTCGCACGGCTGCGTGCGCATGCTCACCCCCCATGTGCGCCAGCTGTTTGACCAGGTGGATGTGGGCACCCCGGTGGTGGTGAAGCCCTAGCCGCCAGGGCAACACCTTCGAGAACGATTCTCATTGCTGACGTAGCCTGGGTGGTGCTTCGCCCCCCAGGCTTGTTTTATGGGCTTTTGGACAGGCTCCCCACCGCCCGCGCCTCGCCGCCCGCCTCGCTCGGCCCGACTCACCAGCGGGCTGCTGAGCCTGGTGAGCCTGGCCGCCCTGCTCGGGGCCTGCGGCGCCCCCAAAGCTCGCCAGGATTCGCCCCCCCCGAGCAAGGGTCTGCAGGTGGTCACCACCTTCCTGCCGATCACCCTGCTCACCCGGGCGGTGGCGGGCGACTGCGCCCAGGTGAGCTCCCTGGTTCCAGCCAGCCTCGGTCCCCACGACTTCCAGGCCAAGCCTGGCAATCTGCTCGCCTTGCGCCAGGCCAAGGTGCTCGTGAAAAACGGATTGGGGATGGAAACCTTCCTCGATGCGCTGATCGCCTCAGCCGAGAATCCGCAACTGCTGGTGATCGATTCCAGCCGAGGAGTGCGCACCATCGAGAGCGGCGATGGCCATCACAACGAGCCCAGCCAGGCCGGGGAGCACCACCATGGCAGCGTCAATCCCCACATCTGGCTGGATCCGCTGCGGGCGGCTCAGCAGGTGAGCACCATCGGCGAGGGCCTGGCCAAAGCTGATCCCGGCTGCGCCGAGGGCTATCGCCGCCGGGCGGCCGCCACCACCGCCCAACTGCGGCAGCTCAACACCGAGCTGGCGCGCCAGCTGCAGCCCTTCCGGGGCAAAACGTTTGTGGCCTTCCACGATGTGGCCCCCTATTTCGCCGAGCGCTACGGCCTGAAGGTTCAATTCCTGGTGGATGTGCCCGAGATCAATCCCACCCCCGCCGATCTGCAGCGGGTGGCCGAAGCGGTGAAGGCGAGCCAGCTGCAGGCGGTGCTGATCGAACCCCAGGCCGCCGCCCGCTCGTTCAACGCCCTGGCCCAGGATCTGGGCGTGCGCATCGGCCAGTTCGACCCTCTGGAAACCGGCAGCGAGGAGGCTTCCAAAGACCCCGCCACCTATTTCAGCGTGATGCGCCGCAATGGCGCCAATCTTGTCAAGGCCTTCGGGGGATGACGGGTGGATGCCAATGCCTTGACGGTGGTGCTGAACCAGCCCTTCATGCAGAGGGCCCTGCTCGGTGGCCTGCTCACCGGCAGCCTGGGCGGGCTGCTCGGCAGCTTTGCGGTGTTGCGTCAGCTCTCCTTTTTCAGTGATGCCCTGGGCCACTCCGCCCTGCTCGGCATCAGCCTGGGGATCCTGCTGCAGATCAACCCCACCCTGGTGTTGATTCCCTTCGCGGTGATCTTTGCCCTCCTGGTGAATCAGCTGGTGGAGCGCAGCCGTCTGCCCGCCGATGCCCTGCTCAACATCGTGTATTCCAGCTCCCTGGCGCTGGCGGTGGTGGCCCTCAGCCTGGTGGAAACCTATCGGGGCGGCATCCAGCAGCTGCTCTTCGGCGACATCCTGGGCATCAGCTGGGGCGATCTGGCGCTGATCAGCGGCTTGGCGCTGGCGGCTCTGGCCTACCTGCTCTTGAGCCTGCGAGCCCAGGTGTTGCTCACCCTGCATGGCGATCTGGCCAGCGCCTTTGGCGTGGCCACCCGCTGGCACCAGCTGGCCTTCATCGTGCTGTTGGCCCTGGTGGTGGCGTTGTCGATCAAGGCGGTGGGGGTGCTGTTGATCAGCGCCTTCGTGGTGTTTCCCGCCTGCGCCAGCCGGCTGGTGAGCCGCAGCTTTCCCGTTTATGTGTGCACCGCTGCGGTGCTGGGGGGCGTTTGCGCCCTGTTGGGCCTGTTGGCCTCGGGGCTCACCAACCTGCCGTCAGGCCCCTGCGTGGTGCTCGTGCAGCTGGGGGGCTTTGTGTTGGCGTTGCTGTGGAGCCAGCTGAGCCAGAGGCGGGGGTTGGGGTTGCCTGAGCAGTGAGAGGGGTTGAGCTCATCCAAGTGCTGCTCAGAGACTTGGCCAACCAAGTCTCACCCGGGATAGCCACTGTGCCCCCTGAGGCTTGCAGGGATGGCTAGAGGCTCAAAAGATTGTTTGAACGAGGCCATTGCCCCCTACAGCAAGTAATAAACGATCTGCGGCCTACTGATGCGCTCCTGCTCCTGGCCTGAAGCGCTTACCCTTTTGCTTGAGCCAGCTGCGAAGATCCGCCTCCAAGGCACAGAAACCTGAGAGCTGGCGCAAAGGCGAGAAGTCGGTGATTTCTTGAGGAATTTGATGAACAACCTGCCCAGGATTAAACTCTTTTAACCGCCGTCCTCTCTTTTCACTTGCTTTCCGCAATAACTCATGAAGGACTTGTTTGGGATCTGGCAAATCCTCCAGCCTCTCAATTGGGGGCATCACTAGAGGGATGGTTCCGTTGCGATTCATGGCCGCTGCTCGGAGGGCTGCCTCGGAGATCATCAACCAAGCCTCTGTCATGCGTATCGGGATGACGGGAATAAAGTTTGTCCCCAGGCCCGAGGAGGATTGAGAGCATCCCTGGACAGCACTTTGCACTTCTTCTAAGCGCATCTGACGAGGTTGATTTTCGGCATCTCTGTGGATAAACAACAAATCACAGGGGAATAAATCCAAAGTGCGCATCACTCGATCAGAGAGTGTTTTGGTTTTGACCGGGCCCAAATCAGCCCATTCACCTTGAATCGGCCCTTCAACTCCTAAGTCCTGGAGTAACCAATTTAAGATTGGCTGCAAG
>JAYKHK010000196.1:0-19307 GCA_035284785.1 Cyanobacteriota bacterium
CAGCGCAACGTCAGCTCCGCCTCCAATTCCTCCAACGCCACCAGCTCCTGCACTTGACGACCCAAGGTGATCTCCTGCTCGTGCGTCAGCAGCGGCACTCGGCCGATGTCCCGCAGGTAGGAGCGCAGCAAATCGCCGGTTTGGGCTTGGGCGGCGGAGGTGTCCAGAAAAATCGAGGGCATCTCGGCGAGGGGTTTCGAAACCTTGTTGTTTCGTAAACATACCATTTTTTTCGGAATCACTCCGCCCTAGCCAAGGCAGCAAAATGGGGGAATGGCTCAGGAACGGCTTCAAAAGCTCATCGCAAGCACGGGACTCTGCTCCCGCCGCCAGGCAGAAACGTTGCTGCGGCAAGGGCAGGTGCAGGTGAATGGCGCGGTGGCCACCCTTGGCGATCAAGCCGACCGCGGCGTGGATCTGATCGCCATAGCCGGCCATCCCTTGCCCGCCCCACCGGCACCGCTCACCCTGCTGCTCCACAAACCCGCGGGGGTGCTTTGCACCTGTTCCGACCCCCGGGGTCGCCCCACCGTGCTCGATCTCCTCCCTGAACGCTGGCGTCGCCACAGCGGTCTTCATCCGGTTGGGCGGTTGGATGCAGACAGCCGGGGCGCCCTCCTCCTCAGCAACGATGGAGCGCTCACGCTTCGCCTGACCCATCCCCGCTACGGCCACCGCAAGACCTATCGGGTCTGGGTGGAAGGCCAGCCCAGTTCAGACACCCTTGAGAGCTGGCGCCGCGGGGTCCCCCTTGATGGGGTGGCCAGTGCGCCCGTAGAGCTGCGGACCCTCAAGCACTCGCGCCACAGCACATTGCTGGAGGTGATCATGGGAGAGGGGCGGAACCGTCAGATTCGACGAACCGCCGATCTGCTCGGCCACCCTGTGCGCGACCTGCTTCGCGTGGCCATCGGGCCTGTGGCTCTCGGCCCATTGCAGGAAGGTCAGTGGCGCTGCCTCCACCCGGATCAACTGACGTGAGCCCAACCTCTCCTCGCCCTGGCGCCCCCCTCTGGCTGCAGCGCCTCCGACCTGGCTTCTTCAGCAAGCAGGAAACTGTCAAGCCGCCGGATCCGCTGCGCGCTGCTGGTCAACGGCTTCGGGAGGCCCGCGAGGCCAAGGGCCTTGGGCTTCGGGATCTTGCCCAGCAGACCCGCATCAGCATTGCCGTTTTAGAGGCGCTGGAGAGGGGGTGGAAAGATCGCCTCCCGGAGGTCACCTACCTCAGGGCGATGCTTCCCCTGTTGGAGCAGCATCTGGATCTGCCCACCGGGAGCCTCGAGCCCGTGCTTCCCCATGCAGGCCGGGGGGGCCGAGGGCACAGCAACCGGACGGGGCAGGCGGCTCCCTTCTCTCCCGCCACCCTTGCGCTCCTCTCCAGCTGGCAGAGCAACTTGCTCTACGGAGGTCTCGTGGCTGGATTGCTCTATGGGGTCAATCTCCAGCAGCAACGGCTGGCGGCCATGGGACGGCTCTCCGTCAGCCCGATTCCCCTGGCCCCATCCCAGAGCCAACTCCCCGGGCAGCCACTTGCCACTTTTCCAGATCTGCATCCCCTGGCGCAGGCGGCCAAAGGTCAAGCGATGGACCTGCTGTTTCAGGAAAGCCAACGCAATTGGCCAGACCTCAGCTTGGGTTTGCTGCAATTGAATCTGAGCGAACCAACCCAGCTGGATCTGCGCAGCTTGCGAGGGGGCCGCACCCAGTTGGAGGGCCTCTCAGGCAACCTCTCCCTGCCCGTGTTGCCACCTTTTGAGTTGCGCCTCAAGCCTGCCCCTTCAACGGTTCGCTGGAAAGGCCAAGTGGTCAAGCCAAAGGTCTTCAACTCAAACCCTTCGTCCCAGACCCCCACCGATCAGGGGGGCACTGGCGTCTATGTGATCCCACTCCCCCCGGATCCAAAACCAACGGCCACGCCTGTCAAAACCCCCTAACCACGTTGATAACGGCGGGCCATGTCCGCAAACCCCTGCAGAGGCCCTCGCAGATCCTGCACGGGTCGATTCAAGCGCCAGATCCAATTGCCAGCAGTGGTGCCAGGAGTGTTGAAGCGGGCTTCATCGCCGAGTTCCAGAAGATCTTGCAGGGGCACCACCACGAGTTCGGCAGGCGATTGCAACGCCACCTCCAAAAGTTGCCAGCCGGGAGCATGCACCTCTCCCCCCACCACAGAGGCCACCTGACCACGCACACTTTCATCAAGATGACGCCACCAGCCCAATGTGGTGGCGTTGTCATGGGTGCCTGTGTAAACCACCCAGTGAGAGCCTTGATAGTTGGCCGGAAGGTAGGGATTGGTGGCCGCGCCATCAAAGGCAAACTGGAGAATTTTCATGCCGGGCAGGGCAAAGGCCTCCCGCAATTGCTCCACCTCAGGGGTGATCACACCCAGGTCTTCAGCGATCAGGGGTAATCTTCCGTCCGGCCTGAGGCGGCCAGAACGCTCACAACGTTTGCGGAGCTGGCTCAGCAGTGTTGCCCCGGGAGAGGGACACCACCGACCATCCTCCGCCGTCGTGGCCTGTCCATCCACGCTCCAATAGGCCTCTAGCGCCCGGAAATGATCGAGGCGGAGCAGGTCGTAGAGCTCAAGTTGTCGCTCCAACCGCTGCATCCACCACCGGAACCGAGTGAGGCGATGGAGCCACCATCGATAGACCGGAGTTCCCCAGAGCTGGCCGGTGGCCGAGAAGTAGTCCGGAGGCACTCCACTCTGCTCCAACAACCTGCCTTGACGATCCAGGGAAAACAGCCCACGACGACTCCAGGCATCGGCGCTGTCGTGGGCCACATAGAACGGGACATCCCCGAAAAGGGTGACACCAAGCCGATGGGCCTGCGCCTGCAGGCGTTCCCACTGCCGTTGCAGATGCCACTGGAGCAGGGCTTCTTCTAAGAGAGCCTGCCGCTGCTGCCGAGCTACGGCAGCGAGGGCGCGGCGGGAGCGCCGGGCCAGCCCCGGCGGCCATTCCCACCAAGGCCGCAGCCCTTGCTGGCGCCGCAAGGCCATGAAGAGGCAATGATCATCCAGCCAGAAGTGTTGGCGGCGACGCCAAAGGCGGAAGGCCTGTTGCTCCTCGGCGGGCTGCTCAGACCAGCGTCGCCCCAGCGCCTGGGCGAGCGCCTGGGCCCGCGCCGCCGCCTCCTCTGGAACCAAGCGGTCCGTGCTGCCGCCCGGGATCGCCTCCAGATCGCTTGAGCGCAGAGCCCCATCGGCTACGAGGTCGGCCCCATCGAGCAGCCAAGGATTCAGCGCCGACCCACTGGGGGAGCTATAGGGCGATCCCAAGCCATCGGTGGGTGCGAGGGGGAGAACCTGCCAAACCCCTACGCCAGCTTGGGCAAGGAGATCGATCCAGGTGCGGGCTTGCTCACCGAGGGTGCCGCAGGCGGGGGCTCCAGGAAAGGAAGTGGGATGAAACAACACCCCGCAGGCCCCTCGGCTGGGTGGCTGGCGATGGGATGTGGCCGCAAGGGGATCACTCACGTGGCGGGAAGGCGATAGCGCGCAATGATGCGCTTGGCGAAGGCAGGAAGATGACGATCCACCATCGCGCCGTGCTGTCGTTGGAGCCAGAGGGCATTGCGGGTGAAATGGGAATCGATGGAAAACTTGCCGTATTCAAGACCCCGAGGGCCAAATCGCTGCACAAACCAGCCAATCACTTCCGCCAGCCAAAGGGGCAATTTCACCGCCTTCTCATAGGCTTCAATCCCTTGCTGCACGGCCTGCCGGCGGTCGCCGTAGCTCATCACAGGAGCCACATCCAATTCCGATTGAACAAGATCGAGCAGATGTTGTCCTCTGGAATTGCGCACGGTGATCCATTGGCGGCCGAAGGGGGCACCCATATAACCCACCACGAGATCGGCTCCAGCATTGGTGTAATCAAAACAGCTCAGGCAGCTTGGAGCAAAGACATCTTTCAGCGCAGGGGTATCGAGGGCAAAAAAAGGAACCGTTTCCACCTCACCATCGGCATGGCGAAAGTGAATGCGGAAATCCTGCATGAATTCGTAATGCACCACCGTTTGGGGCGAACGGCTGGCGCTATTGAGAAACGTTTGCAGACCCTCACGGCTGACGTTGTCCACACAGGGCAGCCCCAGCACGTACAACGCCTCGAGGGGGAGCGTGGCTTCAACCGTGCGCAGCGCTTGCACTTGGCAGCCCACGCCAATGGCCAGAAGCCGCCGGATGCCACTGCCTGGTAGCTGCTCCAGCACCTTGAGGTTGGGAGAGAGGGTGGGTTTGTTCACCCGGGCGGCCAACACCTCCTCAGGGGTCCTCGCCAGGATGGGGATGGGAGTGAAACGATCTTCAGGGCTCTGTTGGACGCACAACACCGCATCCACCAAGCCAGTTTCCAGAGCGCGCACACCTATTCGACTCACGATTCCAGTCCACTGGGCTCCGTCAATCGGTGGCTGGAGGCGGGCCGTGAGCATGCGCTCATGCACCCCGAAGTAGAGCTCGTTCTCATCGTCGAGATCCCGGCAGCGACCATGAACCCTCCGTTCCATGTCCTCGAAATGCTGATCCAAAAACGCACAGGCCTGCCGCACGTAGGCGACCCAGCGGCTGTCACACAGCCCGCAGTCACTGCAGAGGTCGCGGGCGGGCCTGGCACTGCCCACCGGCAGAGGTCGTGCACGCTGATGGGCCTGCGCCGAAGCAGCGATGAACGGGGAGGGGGAAGGCTCAGCAGCAGTCAACAGCGCGACACAACAAACCCCTCCTCAACCTATCCGCTGGGGCCGCCATGCGGGGGATCACGGGTGGAGACGCTCAGCCAGAGTGGGGCGAGTCAAGCCAGAACTGGCCCATGGCCGACCGCCGGGACCGTCGCCCCGCCTTGCCCAACCCAATCCGAAGAGCTGCCCGTGGGGGGCTGCCGCTGAACCGTTGGTCGTGGCGAGGGTTGGGAGTCGCTGCCCTGGCCATCCTGGGCGCCTTCTCGGGCGCGAGCCTGCTTGCGGTGGTGTGGCCCAAACCCGATCGCTCCGCCCATTTGCGGGAGGAGATCACCGCAGCCACCTTGGCCCCCAAGCCAGCCCAGGCGGTGACGGTGCTCGTGATCGGCAGCGATGCCGACAAGCTCCGGGGCCCCAGCAATGGGGCGGCCCCTCCAGGCCCAGCCAATGGCGACACCGTGCTGCTGGTGCGTGTCACGCCCAAGGGTCCCGTGCAGGTGCTCCAACTCCCCTCAGAGCTGGCTCTCTCGCTGCCTGGAAGGAAAGCACCCGTGGCGCTCGGCCAGCTCTACCGCGAGGGGGGGGTGGCGTTGACAGCCGAGACCCTCCGTGAACTCCTCGGTCTGGGCAGCAGCGCCCCTGAGCGTTACCTCGTGGTGCCGCGTCAGGCCCTCAGGGAGCTCGTGGATGCGCTGGGGGGGCTGGAGGTGAGCCCACCACGCAGGATGAAGTATCGGGATCAAGCCTTGAAATACACCATTGATCTTCAAAGCGGCCTCCAACGCCTCACAGGGGGAAAAGTGGAGCAGATGGTGCGTTTCCGTGACAAATGGCTGGGAGAAGCGGGCCGCAGGGCCAACCAGCAGTTGGTGATCAATGGCCTGCAGCAGCAGATGGGCCAACCGGCGCAGCTCGCCATCCTTCCCCCCCTGATCCAAACCTGGAGCAGCCAGGTGGAGACCAATCTCAGTCAGCAGGAGTTCCTGAGCCTCCTCGCCGCCGGACTGGACAACCCGAAGCCCCTGCAGTTCAGCAGCTTGCCGATGAAACCGGCAACCAAGGACTTTGGAGAATTGCGGCAGCTCGATTCAGTTGCAGGAAAGCCCCTGTGGCCGCAGGTCTAAGCCATCGGCACCAGCCGCTCCAGCTGGGGACCAGGCGCTTGCCATGGAAGGTCGAGCAGGGCCCAGCGCCTGGTGAGGAGCGCAGCCAGCGGGCGGTCTGAGTCAGCCTCGGCGGCTGCCTCTTCCAAGCGGCCCAACCAGGGAAGGCCATCGCGGCGACGAAGGTCTCGATTCCACGCTCCTCCCCACTGAACCAATCCGAGCAAGGGCACCTGCCATTGCCGCAAGAGGGCGGTGGTGGAGGCTGCGACTCCGCTGCAGTGCTGCGAGGCGGCAACGACCAAGAGGGTGGGCTGGTGCCAGGCCCCAAGCGCTTCTGCCCAGTTGCTGCCATCGGCAAGCGCTTGCCCCGGGTCTAAGGGAAGGCTGGCCAGCCAGCCTCCTTGGGATTGATGAAGCAGGCGCAGCTGCAAGTGGGGGGAGCGGGGGTCGGTGATGGGCCGATGGGGCAAGCGCAGAGAACGAGCAAGGCGGCGAGTCGCCTGTTCCGTCACCCCATCGGGGGCACGGAAGGCAGCTTCCGGGCCGCATCCCACCACAATCACGTCCATGGAGTTGGGCAGGCCCTTGCTGGGGGGTGACTCAGGGCTGGCAGGCATGGGGGTATCCCAATGAGGGGCAGGGAAACGCTGAGGCTCCGGAAGGGCTCGCTTCTACGATTTACTCTGCCGCGTGCAGCCCTCGCCCGCCGTGACCACCTTTTCCCCCACTGAACGGCTGGAGCCCAGCGGCACCCACCTGCAAGCCTCGAACGACAGCCGGCGACTGCGGCTGTTCAGCGGCAACTCCAATCCGGAACTAGCCAGGGAGATCGGGGCCTACCTGGGGATACCGGACGGGCCAAGGGTGATCAAACGATTCGCAGATGGAGAGTTTTATATTCAGATTCAGGAATCGATCCGCGGCTGTGATGTTTTCCTGATCCAACCCACCTGCGCTCCAGTGAATGATCACCTCATGGAGCTGCTGATCATGGTCGACGCCTGCCGGCGAGCATCGGCACGGCAAATCACGGCCGTCATCCCCTATTACGGCTATGCAAGAGCCGACAGAAAAACCGCCGGCCGAGAATCAATTACCGCCAAGCTTGTTGCCAATCTCCTGGTCCAGTCCGGCGTGGACAGAGTGCTTGCCATGGATTTGCACTCATCTCAGATTCAAGGCTATTTTGATATACCTTGCGATCATATTTTTGGATCGCCAGTGCTCGTAGATTATCTCAGAACTCTCAACCTACCGGATCTCGTTGTCGTCTCCCCCGACGTGGGAGGCGTGGCCAGGGCGCGCGCCTTTGCCAAACAGATGAAAGATGCTCCACTGGCGATCATTGACAAGCGGCGCGCGGAGCACAACGTGGCCGAAAGCCTCACCGTCATCGGTGATGTGGCCGGCAAAACGGCGGTTTTGATTGATGACATGATTGACACCGGCGGCACCATCTGCCAGGGAGCAAAGTTGTTGCGCCGCTATGGTGCTTCCAGGGTGTTGTGCTGCGCCACCCATGCAGTTTTTTCACCACCGGCGATCGAGCGACTTTCCGAACCTGGTTTATTTGAAGAGGTGGTGGTCACGAATAGCATTCCTGTCCCGCCCGATCGCAAGTTTCAACAACTCAGAGTCCTTTCGGTCGCCAACATGCTTGGTGAGGCGATCTGGCGCATCCATGAAGAAAGCTCTGTGAGCTCCATGTTTCGTTGAGCTGGTCTGATGGCTCGTAAGACCCTTGGCCAGGCTCAAGCCCAATCCCGAACCCTGAGCTGTTGCGCCCTCAAGCACGGGCTGCTGATGCTCCTGGTGGGCGGGCACTTGCTCGGGTTTGGCCTGCCGGCCACGGCACGGCCAGCAGAGCTGCCGAAGCCCATGACACGAAGGGTGGGCGTCTGGCTGACCAACAGCCCAAGCCCTCTGTATTACGACGCCACCCGCATCGATCGGGCCGTCCAGGAACTCGCAACGGCTGGCTTCAACACCTTGTACCCCAACGTTTGGAGTCGAGGCACCACCTTCCACAACAGCCGGTACGCTCCCATGGAACCGGTTCTGGCCCAGATCAATCCAGGGCTGGATCCCATCTGCCGCCTCACCCGGGCCGCCCAGGGCCGGGGCATGAAAGTGGTGCCTTGGTTTGAGTATGGCCTGATGGAACCTGCCGACGCCGCAGTCGTGCGGGCCCACCCGGAGTGGCTGCTGCAGCGCGCTGATGGCAGTGCGCTTTACGCCATGCATGGGGCGAATCTGCGCACATCTCCCCTCAAGGATTTGCGAGTTTGGCTCAACCCCGCCCACCCCCAAGTGCGTCAGCGATTCATCGGACTGATTGCCGAGATTGTGCAGCGTTGCGGCGTGGATGGCATCCAGCTGGATGACCACTTTGCTTGGCCTGTTGAGCTGGGCTACGACCCCACCACTCGGGCCCTCTACCGCTCCCAAACCGGCCGGGAACCACCCCAAGACTTCACCGATCGCTATTGGATGCGCTGGCGACGGCAGCAGCTCACCAGCCTGTTGAGGGATCTGCGCACCAGGATCGCGCAGGTTTCAGCGGCCAAGCGGCTGGTGATCAGCCTTTCGCCGGGGCCATTTCGCTTCGCTTACAACCAATGGCTGCAGGACTGGGAACTGTGGGCCTTAGGGGGACTGATCGATGATCTTGTTGTGCAGAATTATGCCTATTCCGTCCAGGGATTTGCCAAGGATTTGGACCAGCCCGCCTTGATCAAGGCCCGCAGCTGGGGCATTCCTGTCGAGATCGGCATCTTGGCTGGATTCGGCGGCCGCACCACAGACATGGCGACTCTGGGGAAGAAGGTGGATCTAGCCGTACGGCGAGGCCATGGGGTGATCTATTTCTATTGGGAGGGGCTTTGGGGCCAATATGCAGGGGCGGAGGGCCCCGCCTATCGTCAGGTCCTCTTCAGGCAGCTACATCAAGACGCCCTGGGCAGGGGCGCAGTACGCCCTGGCTTCGGATTGCTCACCCCAGCCACCCTCAGCCCGAGTCCCCCTGGCCAGCGGCGTCCAAACCGAGGCCCCCTTCGCCCGCCACCACCTCCTCCTCCACTGAACGGTTGGCCCACCCTGCGGCCTCCGGCGGAGGATTGAAGGTCCCACTCAGGTGCCCAACCGTCCCATCTCCCAGCCCTTGACCAGGCGATAAACCACTGGAACCACAAACAGGCTCAGAAGGGTGGCCACGAACAGCCCACTGAAGACAACCGTGCCGATGCTGATGCGGCTGGCGGCTCCGGCTCCTGTGGCCAAAAGGAGAGGAAGGAAGCCCACCAGGGAAGAGATCGCCGTCAGAAGGATGGGTCGCAGGCGAGCCACCGCTGCCCCATGAATCGCCGCATCCAGCGCCAGGCCTTGCTGGAGCCGCTGGTTGGCAAACTCCACAATCAAGATGCCGTTCTTCGCGGCCAGACTCACCAAGACGAGCAAGCCCATCTGTCCATAAACATCCAGGGGCAACCCGCGCACGGCCAGCCCCAACACCGCGCCAAGAAGCGCCAGGGGCACGGTGACCAGGATGATCAAAGGGTCCAGAACGTTTTCATACAGAGCCGCCAAGACAAGACCCATCACCAGTGTGCCCAGCACAAAAGCGCGGCTATTGCCACCACTGGAACGGGCCTCCTCCCGCGCCAGACCCACCCACTCCAGCGCCAGGGCGCCATTGCCAAGACGACTCTGCATCGCCTCCAACAGCTGCATGGCCTGTCCTGTGCTCACCCCTGGTCGGGGGAGCGCCTGGACAGAGATGGACCGGAGCAGCCTCGAATGCTGAATCGTGGTGGGCCCAGCGCTGCTTTCAATGCTGACCAGCTGTGCCATCGGGATCAGTCGACCGTCATCGGCGCGCACCTGTAGGGCGAGCACGTCTTCCACCCCCTGGCGCGCGACTCCCTCGAGCTGCACGATCACACGACGCACCTGCTCATCTTCAAAGCTGTCATTGACGTAGTCACTGCCGAAGCTCGCACTGAGCAGATCCACCACATCGGCCAAATCCACGCCAAGGGAAGCCATCCGCAGCCGATTCGGGGTGAGCCGCAGCAGGGGAGATCCGGCGGAGAAGCGGGTGGACACCCGCTCAAAGGCGGGCCGCCCAGCCAGAGTGAGTGCCTGGGCCTCGGCTAGAAAAGTTCTCGCTTCCTGTTCAAACTGCTCCAGGGCCATCTGGCCATTGCTGGTGTCCAGCAGGTCAAACTGCAAACCTCCTTCCGAACCAAAGCCACGGACCGTGGGAGCTTCGCTGAGCTGCACGATCGCGCCCCTCAGCCGCCCCTCAAGGGCCTTCTGAATTCTCTCTCCGACGGCGGCGGTGCTCTGATCGGCGCCAGATCGCTCACGGATGGGAAGCAAACGCACAAAAATCTGCCCTTTGTTGGGACTGCTGTCTTCAAAAGAGCGGCCCGCAAAAAAATTGGCGCTGGCCACCAGCGGTTCCTTGCGAACCACTGTCCTGATCTGTTCCAACACGGCTTGGGTGCGCACCAAGGCGGACCCCTCCGGTAGCACCACAACCCCCCTGAGCTGACCCGTATCTTCCTGAGGGATGAAGGCCGTGGGCCGGCCACCAAGCACCCACACTGTGAGCAACAGCCCCACCATCAACAAAGCGAGCACGGCGCGCCTTCGGGCCAACACCCGATGCAGCAGCGCGGCATAAGGGACCTCCAGGGCTTCCAACCAGAGACGGGGCCTGTCGATCCAGCGTTTCAGCCAGGCCGGCTCGCGCTGATCGGCATGCAACAAACGACTGGCTGCAACGGGCGTGAAGGTGAGGGCATTGATGGTGGAGAAGGCAATGGCTGCGCTGATCGTCAAAGCGATCGGCGCGTAGAGCCGTCCCAGGCTCCCCTCCATTCCCAAAACTGGCAGAAACACCACCACCAACACCAGCGAGGTGGCCACCACGGCTCCCCCCAGCTCTGCCATCGCTTCTCGGGCTGCCTGAAAAGCGGGTGTGCCGGCCTCCAAGCGACGCCCAATGTCTTCACTCACCACGATGGCGTCATCCACCACCAGCCCCGATGCCAACACCATGCCAAACAAAGAAAGGGTGTTGATCGATGTGCCGGTGAGGCGCAGCAGCGTGAGCGAACCAATCAGGGCCACGGGAACCGCAGCCGCAGTGATCAAAGCCAGCCGGCTGTTGCCAAGCCCCAACAGCAACACCACAAACACCAAAAGCACGGAATCCCGCAGGGCCTCCACAGCACCATCAATGCTGGTGCGCACGGTTTCGGCCTCATCCACGATCACTTGCATCTCCACCCCCGGGGGAAAGCGAGGGGTGATCTCCTCCATCGCCTCCTGCACGGCCTGCCGCACCTGCAGGGCATTGCTGCCATCCCGCTGATAGACGGCCACCGAAACGGTTCGGTTGCCCACCAGATTGGTGGCGATGGATTCGTAGCTTTCGCTGCCCAGGCTCACCCGGCCCACATCCTTCAGCAGGGTCACCCCCCCATCGCTGCTGCGACCCACCACCAGGGCTTCAAAGTCTTCCAGGGAACGCAGGCGGCCCTCCATGCGCAACGGCAGCACCATCGCCTGATCAGGGGGCGTTGGCGCATCACCGATTTGACCGAGGGCAGCGAGCACATTTTGTTGTTCCAGCGCCTGGCGGATATCTGCGATGGTGAGCCCACGCTGCTCCAAGCGCACGGGGTCGAGCCAGAGACGGAAGGCCAGGGGGCTTGCCCCAAAAAAGCCCACATCCCCCACCCCCGGCACGCGCCGAAGGCGATCGCGCACCACCCGATCCACCCAGCCACTGAGGAAGGTGTCGCGATAGGTCTCGGCGTCGGCGCTGAAACTCAGCACCAACAAGAGATCGTCGGAACTGCGTTGCACCTGCACGCCAAACCGAGCCACCTGGGAGGGCAGCTGCCGGGCCACAACGGTGACCTGGTTTTGGGTGTTGATCTGGTTGAGTTCGGGATTGCCGCCGCTGAACACCAGGGAGATGCTGCTGCCGTTGGTCGAGCTGGTGGAGCGAATCGAATCCAGCCGCTCCAATCCATTGAATTGTTTCTCCAGCAAGGCGGTCACCCCTTGCTCCACCACCTCAGGCCCTGCCCCGGGATAGCTGGCCCGCACGCTGACCCGACTGTTGGCAATGGGGGGCAGCTGTTCCACCTGCAACACAGGCAGGCTGACGGCACCGGCCAGGAGAATGAGCAGGCTCAACACCAGGGTGAGCACCGGGCGTCGAAGGAATGGATCCGCTATCGACTTCAACGCCATCCCCTTGAGGTGCCAGCCAGCCAAACGGCCTTGAGATCCTGGCAGGCCTCGATCGGCTCGGCGTGGCGTGCCCTCGCTGAAGCGGTCAGGACGTCATCGAAGCAGCACCTCTGCCCAGGGATCTCGCCTGCGATGGGCTCAGACGGCCCGCCTGCAGAAGCACATTCGTGATGCGGCCAATATCCAATACAGCATGAAGCTGATAACCAGCCTGCTCAAGGCGGAGCCGTCCACTTGGGTTGCCAATGTCGCCATGTTCACCAGAGCCATGGTCGAGAAACACCACGACATCAGACACCACCAAACCAGAACTTTCCAACTTGGCGATCCCCTCAAGCACGCTACCGCCCGTGATCAAAATATCGTCGATGACCACAGCTTTTTCCCCCTCATGGAAGTCGCCCTCAATGAGTCGTCTCGCCCCATGGGCCTTGACCTCCTTGCGGGGATAGATCAGCGGTTTATGGAGCTGCAAGGAGAGCCCGGTGGCCGTTGGCAGCGATCCATAGGGGATCCCTGCGATACGCTCAAACGACAACCCTTCCAGGCAGGCGGCATAAGCATGCAGGACACGATGGAAGAGGTTGGGATCAGAAATAATCTGGCGCAAATCAATATAATAATTGAAGATTGCTCCTGAGGCCTGCTTGTACTCCCCAAAAAGCAGGCAACCCAGATCAAACAAATCAAGAATCAACTGCTCCATCGGCTCTGCAGTTTGTTGTGCCGGCAGCCACAGGGTGCAACGATCCTCAGATTTTTTCTCCAACCTGACTTGCCGGTGGGCGTGGATGCGTTGCTTGAGTTGGCTGGCCTGCTCAGCCATATCGTCCTCCACCAGAAGATTCTGGGGGAGGGGAAGCAACAGACCATCCGCCGCCTCGGTGAGACCGGCCTCCAGCAGTGCATCGAGTCGGTCTTCCTCGGCCCAAAGGGAGCGAAGAATCAAAAAACGTTCCGGTGCTTCAGCCCGCACACGGGCCAGGATGGCCGGATCACTGGTGCCCACCTCCAGCAAAAGCTGATCGGGAGTAGCCCAGCGTTGGGCTTCACGCACAATGCGCAGATAGAGCGGATCCCCGTCATTGGGGTGATGCTGCAGTTCACGGGCTGCAGGGTTAGAGCTGTGGCACGTCACCACGACGGCCTTGTCTGGATACAACAAAAATGGTGCGGCGATGTCCTGGCCAGGCAGGGGGGAGAGGGTGACGGCATCGGCCCCCAATTCGCGGAAGAAGTAATGGGCCAGGGCAGACGAGCTGTTGAGATCGCCATGCTTGGCATCCACGATCAAGGGTGTGTCTAAGGGCACCAATTCCCGCACCTCCCGCAATAGCTCCAAGCCGATCGGCCCAAGCGATTGATAAAAACCGAGACTGGGTTTGTAGGCACACACATGCGAGCCTGTGGCCTCGATCACCGCCTTGATCCAATGGCGGGCCTGGGAGAGGAAGGAGCGCCCTGCCAAGCCCCGGCGCAGCGCCCAACTCTGCAACATTTCTGGATTGGGATCCAGCCCGGTCACCAAAAGCGACTGCTTTTGGGCGATGGCATCGGTGAGCTGGAGAAAGAAGCCCATCGCGCTCCCGGTGAAACGGGCCTTATTCTCGGCTGGCTGGGGGCCCTGCCGAGGGACTCCGATCCAAGCAGGCTGGCAAAGCTACAACCTCGCTGCCTCGGAGTTGGGCAACAGGTTGGGATAAATCGGCTCCCAGCGACGTTCGCGCAAACACTGCAAGGCTTCTTCGGGTGAGCTGGCCCGCGCCGCCAAACCCTCCCGCAACGCAGCCAAAGCCACCGCCTCGGCCACGCTGGTGGTCACCTGGCGCACCTGATCGAGAGCGGGCATCAAGGGGGCATCAGGATCGTTGCTGGCGGGGATGTGATTGGCCAAGGCCGCCACGCAGGCGTCAATCATGCCCTCACTCACGGATCGGGCCCCGACCGCCATGGCGGCAAACCCCAACCCTGGAAAGACAAAGCAGTTGTTGCATTGCCCGATCACGCGCTCCTGTCCGTGGATTTGCACCGGCGAGAAGGGACTTCCCGTCGCCACCAGGGCGCGACCATCACTCCATCGCAACAGGTTTTCAGGGGTGATTTCAGCAAGGGGTGTGGGATTGGAGAGGGGCAACACGATCGGGCGTGCCACCCCCCTGCAGAGGGCCTCCACCACCGCCTGATCAAACGCTCCAGCACAGGTGGATGTGCCAATGAGCACCCCGGGTTTCACCGCCTCAATCACCGCCAGCAAGCCCATGCGGCCGCTGCCATCGCGCCGCACGTCTCGCACCTGCTCAGACCGCTTCACGTAAGGGGTTACCGCCTCA
Source organism: Cyanobacteriota bacterium (assembly GCA_035284785.1). Taxonomy (GTDB): domain Bacteria; phylum Cyanobacteriota; class Cyanobacteriia; order PCC-6307; family Cyanobiaceae; genus Cyanobium. The sequence goes on from JAYKHK010000196.1 coordinate 14,402, forward strand.
CTCCACTGCGCCAAGCCGTCGTGCACCAACCCATCGCGATCCAGCAGCCAGAGGCGATCTGCCGCCTGCTCAGGGGTGAGCCCCTGGCCTTGCAGGAGGCGGCAAAGACGCTCTGCGATGCCGCAGCCCGCGCTGCCCGCCCCGAAAATCACGATCCTCTGGTCAGCAAGGCTTTGGCCCAAGCCCCGTAGAGCAGCCAGCACCGCAGCGGCAGCCACACCGCTGGTGCCCTGGATGTCATCGTTGAAGCTGGGCACGATCGAGCGATAACGATCGAGCACCCGACGGGCATTGGCGGCTCCAAAGTCCTCCCAATGCACCAGGGCTTCGGGACAAACCTGCTGGACCGCTGCGATGAACGCATCCAGGAAGGCGTCATAGGCCTCACCGCTCAAACGGGGTTGCTTCCAGCCGGGGTATTGGGGATCGTCCCTCAGGTCTGCCCGATCGGTGCCCACATCGAGCATCACGGGAAGGGCATGGCCTGGATGGAGACCTGCGCAGAGGGTGTAGACGGCCAGTTTGCCCAAACAGATCTGGATGCCCCCCACCCCCTGGTCACCAATCCCCAAAATGCCCTGGGCATCGGTGATCAGCAGCAGCTCGGGCTGGCCGAAGCTGTCGCAGGCCTGGCGCAGCAGCTCCACCAAGCGGTGCTGATCAGGAGCGGCGAGATAGACCCCCTGGGATGGGCTGCGGTAGGAGTAGTTGAATTGCTGGATGGCCTTGCCGACCGTGGGGGTGTAAACAATTGGCAGGGCGGCTTCAATATGTTCGGCCAGGAAACGGTGAAACAGCGTCAGGTTGCGCTCCCTGAGGAATTGCAGATAGGCAAACCGCTCCAGATCGCTGCCCATGGCCCCGAAAGCCAACCAGCACCGCTCCACCTGGCGTTCAATCGTTTCCTCCTGCCAGGGCAACAGGGCTTCCAGGCCAAGGGCCAAACGCTCTTGACGGGAAAAAGCCGTGCCCTTGTTGAGCTGGGGATCATTCAACAGGTCAGCGCCCCGCAGGGAGGTGACAAGGGTCGGCTCAGCCACGGACCTAAGGGGAGAGAGGAACCAAGTCTCCCAATTGGCGGTCCCTAAACCAAGATCAGTGGGGGGCTTCAGCAAGGGGGAGCACCCGCCAGGGCAACAGGTCGCCGCCATGGAAGGGCACCAGCTCCACGGCCCTGCCAGCCGCATCGTTGAGATGGAGGCGAGAGGGCACAATCTGCCCGTCACGGCTCAGCACGATTTGCTCCTCATTGGCAGCCAGCCCATAAAACGCTGGCCCATTTAGCGAGGCAAAGGCCTCCAGCCGATCGAGAGCCCCCTCCTCCTCAAAGGCCAAGGCATAACTCTCCAGGGCCGTTGGGGCATTGAAGATGCCCGCACAACCGCAGGCCGCTTCCTTGGCCGTGCGGGAATGGGGAGCGGAATCGGTACCCAGAAAAAAACAGGGGTCGCCCGATGTGGCCGCTTGTCGCAGAGCCAAGCGGTGCTTCTCCCGTTTGGCCACAGGCAGGCAGTAAAAATCGGGCCGCAAGCCACCCGCGAACATGGCGTTGCGGTTGATGTGCAGGTGGTGGGGAGTGATCGTGGCCGCCAGTTGGGGAGAGGCTTGGCGCACAAAGGCCACCGCTTCGGCTGTGGTGATGTGCTCCAACACCACCTTCAACCCGGGAAATTGCTGCAACAAGGGCTGCAGATGCCGCTCGATAAACACCGCCTCCCGGTCAAAAATATCCACCCCATGGTCTGTCACCTCCCCATGAATCAGCAGGGGCATGCCAATTCTTTCCATGGTCTCGAGCACCTGGTTGAGGGAGGCCAAATCCCTCACCCCTGCAGCGGCATTCGTGGTGGCGTGGGCGGGATAGAGCTTGCAGGCAGTCACCACCTTCTGGCGAAATCCCCGCTCAATCTCCCTGGGGTCGCTGTCATCACAGAGATAGAAGGTGAGCAGGGGGGTGAAGCGCGAATGGTCGGGCAGGGCGGCAAGAATGCGCTGCCGATAGGCCTGCGCGGCCTCCACAGTGGTGATCGGAGGGGTGAGGTTGGGCATCACGATGGCCCGAGCAAACACCCGGGCCGTGGCCCCCACCACAGCCTGCAACATCGGACCATCCCGAAGATGCACGTGCCAATCATCGGGACGGCGTAACGAAAGGCTGGAGGGGGGGGCGTCGCTCACCATCCTCAAGGTGCAGCTGGGGCGTCCACTGTCAGCCGCTGCAGGAAGGCGACCGCCACATCATTCTGATCGGTTTGCAGGTAGAGGTAGCCCGATCCATCGGCCAAGACGATGGCTCGATAATTATAGGAAACCCCCAGAGAATCTCTCTGTTTGATTGTTGCCAGACAATCTGGCTGCACCTCAATGGAACCTGTATACGTCGCCTCTTCAACCGTGGAGCCGTAACTGGAAATCGCCAAACCTTTCACCTGCCCTCCACGCCACTGCTCGCGTTGCACAACCGCATTGGGCTGCCACTGCTGGGCACGCCAGTCTTTGCCGCGCTGTTGACTCACCACCAACCCATCCAGCAAGGAAGCCGAGCAGCTCTGCTCCGGTTGCACAAACCAGCGGGAGACCATCAACACATCCGGGAGGATGCCGAGCGAGAAGCGGGGCCGCCCCTGGGGATCGAGAACGGCCTGGCTGGTGCTGACCGTATTGCCATAAGTGCGCTCGATCGCCACTCGGCAGTTGGTGAGCGGGCGGAAGCTGCCGGTGTATGAAGATTCCCGATAGAGCTTGCCGCGCCGCTCGAGTCGCACACCCCGCAGGCTGCCGTCACGGTTCCACGTTTCGAGAAGCAACCGCGCCAGGGGCTCTCCTTTGAGATCGCCCTCTCCCATCACGGCATAGCGGCCGGGCCGGGGGGCGGAGCAAGTTGTGGCTGGGGCCGACTCGGCGGGGCTTGCCGCGGGGTTGGCCGCCGCTCGAAGACACACCAGAGCGGGGCCCAGGCCGAGGAGAAGGAGGAGGGGCAGTTTGAGGCTGAACCAGGACCTCTGGCGAGGAAAGGACGTCTCAACAGACTTGGAGGAAGGCATCGCAGTTCGTCAGGCCTTGTCAGACATAGCCAGAGCTGAGCCCTTTGCCCAATGGGGCGGCAGAGTTTCAGAACACAGGCACGTCCTGGCGGACGACTGTTGCGCTCTGGCGGCGCTGGGATTCCCCGCAGCGGGCAGGAGTGGGGAAGATTTTGCCGGGATTGGCCAGACCCTCGGGATCGAAGGCCTGGCGCACCAATTGCATGGTGGCCAGATCTTCGGGGGCGAACATCCAGTCGAGGTAGCAGCGTTTGTCATTGCCCACCCCGTGTTCGCCGGTAATGCTGCCACCAGCCTGAAGGCAGAGTTGGAGGATGTCGGCCCCGAGGGCCTGCACCCGCTCTGTGACGCCCTCCTCCTCGGCGCGATAGAGGATGAGCGGATGGAGGTTGCCATCTCCGGCATGAAACACGTTGGCCACCGGCAGGTTGTAGGTGCGGCTGAGCTCTTCAATCGCCCCAAGCACCCGCGGCAGCGCGCTGCGAGGCACCACGCCATCCTGCACGTAATAGGTGGGTGTGATGCGGCCCACCGCAGCAAAGGCCGACTTGCGGCCCTTCCAGAGCAGGGCACAGTCAGCAGGATCGGTGGCGCGGCGAATCGTGCGCGCACCAGCCTGCCTGCAGAGAACATCGGCGATCTCCACGGCGGCGGCCACGTCCTGATCTTGGCCATCCAACTCGATCAGCAACACCGCCTGGGCATCGTCGGGATATTCCTTGCGGCCAAACAGATCGTTCACGGCATTGAGCGTGAAGTTATCCATGATCTCCATGCCGGCCGGTTGCACGCCTGCCGCCGTCACCAGCCGCACCGCCTCGCCCGCCCTCTCCATGCTGGTGAAATCCGCCAGGAGAACGGCCACGCGCTGGGGAGCGCGCAGGAGACGCAGGGTGATCGCCGTGGCGATCCCCAGGGTGCCCTCGCTGCCGATGAACACGCCGCGCAGATCCAATTCCGGCGTTTCCGCCAGCCCACTGCCCAGGTGGGTGAGGCTGCCGTCGGGGAGCACCACCTCCATGTCGAGCACATGGTTGCTGGTGACGCCGTATTTCAAACAGTGCACCCCACCTGAATTTTCCGCCACATTGCCGCCGATGCTGCACACCACCTGGCTGGAGGGGTCGGGGGCGTAGTAGTAGCCCGCGCCGGCCACGGCCCGGGTGACCCAGCTGTTGATCACCCCGGGCTGCACGGTGATGCGACGGTTGCTCAAATCCAGATCCAGGATCGAGCGCATGCGGCTGGTGGCGATCACCAGGGCGGGCTGCTCCGTCACCGCGCCTCCCGAAAGGCCCGTGCCGCTGCCGCGCGCCACAAAAGGAACCCTCTCCCGGTGGCAGAGCTGAACCAAGGCCACCACCTGGGCGGTGGTTTCCGGCAGCACCACCAGGGGAGGCTGCCAGCGGTGGAGGGTGAGCCCATCGCTGTCGTAAGAGAGCAGCTCCTGCTTGGCAGCAACAACGGCGCGGGCCGGAAGGATCTCGCGACAAACCGCTGCGAGCCGGCGCCAATCCATCGACGCCCCCTTGGTGCGCTGCAGGTCTTCCTTCATGCCAGCGTCATGCAAGAGCCGCTCCCACCGTCGACTGAGTTGTGCCCGGGGCCCGACCCTACCCCCGGAAGGGCTGGGCTGGAGCCCTCAGGCCCGCTCAACCGGGCGAATCTTCCTGTCGTGGCCCATTCCGAGTCCGTAACGTGCCGAGCTGAGTTGGTCGGTTCGCGCCGAGGGTGCGTCAGGATGGGTCGACGCTGATGGCTCCCATGGGGCCACTGATTCCTTCCACTGCGGATCCAGCCTTGACTTCGGCTCCCGTTTCGGCCAGCGCAGCCCAAGCGCCACTCCAAACCACCCGTTCCCA
>JAYKHK010000197.1:0-8519 GCA_035284785.1 Cyanobacteriota bacterium
TGGCCAGTGATGCCGACAGCAAGGACACCGAGCAGGACCGCGTCACGCTGATGACCCTGCACGCCAGCAAGGGCCTGGAGTTCCCGGTGGTGTTCCTGGTGGGAATGGAGCAGGGCCTGTTCCCCAGCTACCGCTCGCTCGACGACCCCGCCGCCCTGGAGGAGGAGCGCCGTCTCTGCTACGTGGGCATCACCCGGGCCAAGGAGCGGCTCTTCCTCTCCCATGCCAGCGAGCGGCGCCTCTGGGGCGGCATGCGGGAGCCGGCGGTGCCCTCGGTGTTCCTCTCGGAACTGCCCGAGGCCCTGCTTCAGGGCGACATTCCCCACAGCGGGGGAGCGGCGATCCGGCGGGAGCAGCGGCTCGATCGCCTCACCCGCGTCGACCGCGAGGAAAGCCGCCGGGTGGCGGGCGGCGGCGAAGCCGGGGCCCCCACCAACGCCGTGCGCCGCCGCGCCGGCGTGAGCCGAACCTGGGCCGTGGGCGATCGCCTGCGGCACAGCAGCTTCGGCGAAGGCACCGTGACCCACCTGTTCGGCAGCGGCGAGAAAATCTCGATCGCCGTGAAGTTCGAGGGGATGGGACCGAAGATCCTCGATCCCCGGCTGGCGCCGATCCAGCCGCTGTGACGACAACCACGGTGGAGCCCGGGGGCGAAGCGGATCCCACGGCGCCGAGGGTGCTGGTGCTCACCGGAGGACTGATTCACCTGGTGCATCAGCTGGCGGTGCTGCCGGCCCAGCCCCCCCAGCGCCTGGCGGTGCTGATCACCGGGGTTCTCACCCGCGACCCGGCGGCCCTGATGGCGATGCAGGCCACCATGGAGCGCTGGTTCGCCCTTCTGCGCAGCGCGGATCCCGCCCGCTTCGGCTCGCTCACCCTGCTCCCCAACGATGCCGACCTGAGGCCCGGGGAGTGGGATCTCTGCTGCCTCAACAACGCCTGGGTGGTGGGCCAGCGCTCCCTGGTGGAACGGTTGGCCATTCCGGCGATCCTGATCGGCGGCGATGGCCTCGGGGTGTACTACCGCTGTGCCCGGGAACTGCGCGCCATCCTTCCCAGCCTGCTGAATCGCCCCATCCCCGAAACGGCCCGCCGGGTGCAGGTGGTGGTGAGCGGCCGCCAACCCCTCTGGCACCGTCCCCCCCAGCCCACGGCAAAGCCGCCGCTGGCAGCGCGGCGCGCCCTGTTCGAAACCCTCGTGAGCAGTCTCGAAGCCGAGGCTGAGGCCCTGGTGGAAGGCTGCCGGGCCGCGGCCGGACCCCACGGACCGATCTGGCTCTGCTCGGTGCCGAACCTGGCTCACCAGTTCCCGGGTGAGCACCTGCCCAGGGCCCTGCTGGAGCGCTGGCAACGGGCGCTGCCGGGCTTCGATCCATCACGCCAGCGGCTGGTGCCGATCGATCATCCCAAGGCCCCACCCGGCGGCAGCATGGGAGGCGATCTCCCCGCCTGGCTGACGCCACCGCTGCGCAGTTCCATCCCCCTGGAGGTGCTGGTGCGACGGCTGGAGCAGAAGGAGCCCGAACGCCCCATTCGGGTCGCCGGCCTCACCTCCGCCCTGTATGGCGTGCGCCACCTCACCGGCGCGGCGGTGGTGTGGCTCCCCGTGACGCCTTTGTGGTGGCACAACCCCGCCTACCGCCGCCGCCCCCTGGAATTTCTGCACCGCTGGCTGCGGGCCCGCCGCATGCGCCTCCTCACCGATCAGCCGGTGGGCTGAGGGGCACCCCTTGGGGGGCGGGGTGCCTCGCCATCGCTGATCTCCGTGCGTGGATTTCAGTACTGGATCAGCCAGGGCAACCGATCGGGAATGCAGAGAAAGTTGTCATCCAGCCCACAGCGCAATGCCGCCACATCGAGCAGGCGGTGCTGCAGCCAGCCGGCCAGCGTCACCGCCAGGGGTGGCAGAACGGCCCAGGCCGCCCCCTGCTCCCGGATCCAGGCCAGGAAGGAGAGCAGGAGATAGAGCCCCACGAGGTCGGCCAGCCGGAAGGTGATCGGCGCCAGCCAGGCGGTGGCCACGGACACCTGGATGAGCAGAAGCGCGGCGGCGTAGAGCAGCAGCTGGCGGGCGAGGCCCTCCTGCCGCAGCAGCGGCCCTGGATTCCGGCCCCGCCGCCACACCACCAACCCCACGGCCACCAGCAGAGCCAGCTCCAGCCGCAGCACGTCCGGCAGGATCGGGTAGCTGCTGAAGAAGGTTTCCCGCTGGCTGTAGAGCTGGAATTTCAGCAGCGCCATCGGCAGCACGTTCGCGAGCACCGTGCCCACCAGGAGCACGCCGAGAGCCAGGCCGGCGAGCCTCCAACCACGCCCAGCCCCCGAGCCAGCGAGCCTCTGGTGCCACCAGCCTGAGAGGCGCGCCCAGGCCGCGCCCGGCCGGAGCCGCACCAGGGAGGGCACCAGGGCCGCCAGCAGACTGATCGGAAAGGTGGTGTGGCTGATCGCCGCCACGACCGTGGAGCCGAACACCAGCCGCCGCCGGCGGCCCAGCAGACCGGAACCCCAGAGCATCAACGGCGCCAGCAGCAGCACCGCCAGGGCCTGGCGGGTGATGCCGTTCTGCAGAAAGCTCCGCAGCAGCGGACTGCACACGATGAGAAGGGCCCACCAGCCTCCCCAGGCTCCGAGGCGCCAGGAACGCGACAGCAGCAGCGGCAGCGCCGCATACCCCGCCGCCACCAGGCCATGCAGGGCCGCCATGCGGTACGGCATGGCCAGCACCAAGGGAGTGAGCAGGGGCCAGAGGGGTTCGGCCTTCGGCAGACGCTCCGGGGCGTTGGCGAAGTAGTGGCTCAGCTTGGTGATGTCACTGGTGCCCCAGGAGGCCAGGGTGAAGAACAGCGCCACCACCACCAGGAGCAGGCCCGCCCCGCACCACCAGGCACGCGGGCGGCCGGTGTGGCCGGCCCAGCTGAGCACCACGGCCAGCAGAAGCAGCACCAGCCACAGAGCGGTCATCAAAGCGGGTGCGGCCATCACCTGATCCACCCGGAACGGCGCCTGCTGGGGAAACGCCATCACCAAGCGCATCACAGGAGGCATCCCATGCGCCACCACAGAAGCCATTGCCGCTGCCATCACGGGCGCCATCACGGCGAAGGGGTGGCGCCGGAGCGGGGATCGGCCAGGAGGCGTCCCAGCTCCGGCCCCGATCGCAGCTGCCCGAAGCCCCAGTAGGGATCGAGCAGCGGCCGCAGACGGCGCCCCTGCTGCGCGGCGGAAGCCCCGACCGGAAGCTCCGCCAGGGCGGCGCGAAGGTCGCCACTGAGGCGCTGGCGTTCGCTCCATTCCTCGGCTTCCTGGGTGGCCTGAGGGCCGGCCAGCCGGCTGAGGTCCTGCTCGGCCTCCACCCCGACCCAGTGCAGCCGCCGCTCCAGGGCCACGGCATACCCCAGGTGGGTGCCGAAGGCATTCGTCGCCAGGCCATCACTGAGCTCCAGCAGGGTGCGCAGGGCATCGAGAAACCAGGGATTGGAGCGATGGCCGTTGCAGGCCACGATCCAGCCCTCCGGCAGGGAAGGCAGGGGCGGATCCTGCCAGTGGCGCAGCCAGATCACCGAGCGGTAGCCCCCGGCCCCCACGATCTCCTGCACGGCCGCCACGCAGTGGGCCAGATCCATGCGCCGCTCCACCCGGTCCCAGCTGTGGGCCAGCAGCACCATCAGCGTGGGGCCGAGGCTCTGGCGCAGCTCCTGCAGCTCGGCCTCCTCCAGCACGGGCCTGGCGTACTGGATCCAGGGGCCGATGGCCACCGCCGGCAGGCCGAACCGCTCCTGAAGCCAGCGGGCCCGCAGCGGACCCATGCAGAGATAACCGCGGCTCCAGGGCCTGGGCGCCTCGAAGGTGGCGCCTCGGGACACCTTCAGACCATGTTCCAGGAGCAACGGCAACGGCCGGCCGAGCAGGGGACGTCCGGCATGGCGCTTGAGCTGCACGTCATGGCCGTAGTGATGGGAAGAATTCTCCAGCTCCCTCCGGGCCGGGCTGAAAAAGGCCTTGCGATCGGCCGAAGAACGAAACTCTCCCTGATCCCAGAGGTCACTGCACACCTGGGGCGCCAAGGGCCTGCTGGAGAAGGCCTGATGCACCAGGCCGCGATAGGCCGCCAAGGCTTGCCACTGGTCGCGATCCAGATGGGCCAAGCGATTCAGGGGGCCGAACCGCCCACCCCTGAGGCCCTGAAGCAACTGCTCCCGCACGTTGGCGCGCAGTCGGGTGAAGCGGTCAATCATTGCGCTGCCTCCAACCCTGACCCGCGAGCTCGGCCCACTCACCCCTGGCCCGCAAAATCTCCTCCGCCAGGCGGCGCACCGCCCCATCGCCTCCATTGCGGTCGAGCACCCAATCAGCCCGCTGTCGGAGGGGGGCCACCGCATCGGCGGTGCACAGCAGCAAGCCGATGACGGGCCGCACAGCGAGATCATTCAGGTCATCGCCCACGAAAGCGCTCTCTTGGGCACTCACCCCCAGCCGGGCCTGCAGGGCGGCGAGGGCAGCGGGTTTATCCCCCACCCCGGTGAGCACATGGTCGATGCCGAGGTAGCGGGCGCGCTGCTCGGTGGCACCACTTTTTCCGCCGCTGAGCCAGGCCACCTCCAGGCCCGCCTGCTGCAGCAGGCGAATGCCCAGGCCATCCCGCACATCGAAGCGCTTGATCACGTCCCCGCTCTCGGTGGTCCAGAGGCCGCCATCGGTGAGCACTCCATCCACGTCCAACACCAACAATCGCAGCTGCCGAAGCTGAGCTCGACAACGGCGGGAGGCCCAGAGGTGGCGCCAGCGCCGGTGCAACATCCGCAACATGGAGAAGACGCCGCTCAGAGGTGGCTCACGGCTTCAGGCTGCTCCAACAGCGCAGAGCGAATGGTGAGCAACTGCTGCAACAGGGGTTCCAGGCGATGAAGAGGCACCATGTTGGGCCCGTCGCTGAGGGCGCGATCCGGATCGGGATGCACCTCCATGAACAAACCATCCACCCCCACGGCGACGGCGGCCCGGGCCAGAGGCGCCACGAACTCCCGTTGCCCGCCGGTGCTGGTGCCGCGGCCGCCGGGCTGTTGCACCGAGTGGGTGGCATCGAAAATCACGGGGCAGCCGAGGCCCCGGAGCTGGGGGAAGCTGCGGTAATCCACCACCAGCGTGTTGTAGCCAAAGCAGGTGCCCCGCTCCGTGAGCCAAAGGTGCTCCACGCCAGCTTCCCGGAGTTTCGCCACCACCTGCGCCATGTCCCAAGGGGCGAGGAACTGACCCTTTTTCACATTGATCACGCGGTCGCTGCCGCGCACAGCCGCCGCCGCGGCCAAGAGCAGATCGGTTTGCCGGCAGAGAAAGGCGGGGATCTGCAACACGTCCACCACCGGCGCCACCGCCTCAGCCTGGTGGCTCTCATGGATATCGGTGAGCAGGCGCAGGCCAAAGCGGCGCTTCACCTCAGCCAGCACCTCCAGCCCCTCCTCCATTCCAGGGCCGCGAAAGGAGCCGCCTGAGCTGCGATTGGCTTTGTCAAAGCTGGCTTTGAAGATCACAGCGATCCCCAGGCGCTCAGCCAGGCCCTGCAAGTGGGATGCCACCTCCATCACCAGATCCGGGCTCTCGATCACACAGGGACCAGCGATCAGGGTGAGGGGGGAGGCAGACATCAATGGCAAGGCGAGGGTGAAGGGAGATGGCGGGAGGACGACCGATCGCGGCAAACAACCCGATCAGCTGGCGGAACGGGCCTCGAGAGAGGCCAGATCGCGGAACGATTCGGACAGATGGCGCAATTCATCGAAAGTGCCAAAGGCCTTGATGCGCCCCCCCTCGAATTCGTAGATGCGGTCACAGCGTTTCACCGTACTGAGGCGATGGGCAATCACCAAGGTGGTGCAGCGCCGACCCACCAATTCCAGGGCCTCGATCACCTCATTCTCGGTGCGATTGTCCAGAGCGCTGGTGGCCTCATCCAGGAGCAGGAAACGGGCCCGACGGTAAAAGGCCCTAGCCAGGGCCAAGCGCTGGCGTTGCCCTCCCGAGAGCTGCAGGCCGTTTTCACCGATGGGGGTGTGGAGGCCGTAGGGAAGTTCACTCACGAATTCATCGAGCTGGGCGGCATCGAGCGCCTCCCAGACCTCCGCCTGGTTGATCTCCTCCTCCGACTGTCCAAAAGCCACATTTTCCAAAATGCTGGCATCGAGCAGATTGATGAATTGGGGCACCTGGGCGCAGCTGGCCTGCCAGGCGGGCATGTCCAATTCGCTCACGGGGATGCCATCCAACTGCAAACACCCCCGCTGCGGCTCGAGCAGGCCGAGCAACACGTGGGCGGTGGTGGTTTTCCCTCCCCCGGTGGTGCCCACCAGGGCAATGCGGGAGCCCACGGGAATTGAAAGGGTCACATCCTCGAGCACCCACTCCTCACTGGTGGGATAGCGATACCAGACGTTTTGGAGCCGGATCGAGCGGGTGGGGAAGATCCCTTCGGGCGTTGGCACCCCCGGTGTGGCAAGGGTGGGGCGGGAACTGGGCAGATCGAGCAGGTCAAGAATGCTCTCCACCACGGGCAAACCGCTGCGCAGCTGGGTGAGGGCGGCAAAGAAATCCTGAAGGGGAGGGGTGAGCCGCAGGGCGGCAACAGCCAATGTGGCGAGGAAGGGAATGATCTGGAGCACCTTCTCGTTATCACCGCTCATCAGAGCGGGCACAGCTCCCACTGCGAAAATGATCGTGATGCCGAAGGGCTCGATCAGCATGCGTGGAACGGTGGGCAACAGTTCCGATGCCCAGGCATAGCGCTTCGACTCTTCGCCAGCCTGAAGAAAGGCATCTCGAAAGTGGCGCTCAGAGTTGCTGAGGCGAATATCTCGAATCGATCCCAATGATTCCAAAAGAATATGAGCCGTGCGCGCCTCCAGCCTGATTTTTTGGCGGGAGGCATGGCGAAGATAGGGAGTGATGATCAAGGAGGCGGTGAGATAAGCTCCGATCAACAAAACAATTAGCAGGGCAGCGAGGCCACGACCGAGATAAAGAATACCAAAACAAAGCATCACGATCGAAAAAATGCTGCCCACCATTCGCAGCAATGGATTCACCACAGAATTGGAGGTTTTCTTCACATGACTCAGCACCATGGCCGAGAGCTTGGCTGTGCTTTTAGAGAGGTGATATTCATAGCCTTGCGCCAATACACGCGAATGCACTTGATTGGAGAGGTCGATCCAAATGCGCGCGGTGAGACGCTGCTGAAAAAACTGCAATAACAACTTGGAAAGAGAAGCCAACCAAGCGAAAGCGATCAGCAAGGCAACCAACCACAAGCTCTGGTTGAACGCATTGCCCCCAAACACCTTCACGCCAGGAAGATGGTCCTGCAGCTTGCTGCCCACCAGGGCACCAAACAGGCGACTCACCACCCAAACTGTCAACAGATCCGCCAAACCTGGCACGATTGAGAGGGGCAGAAGGAACAGCAATGCCCGCAATCGTTCCGGCGGCAAATAACTGAGTAATCTCTTCAAATGGCTGAGGGTGTTGCTCTGTAGAAGCGGCTGATGTCTGTTGGCCAACGCTCTACTTGCCATCCCATTCTCCGCACGCTATTGGAGCGTTCATCGCTTGAGCCCTCGCGAGAGCCACCCCTGCAAGCGCCCCACCCGCTGGCCCCAGCGCAAGCGCCAGACCGGCTGAGCCTGCAAGGGCGCGGCGCCAAGGACCAGTGCGCGATGCCAATGGGCATCGATGTCCTGCAAGGCGTGCCGCCAGCGCTCCAGGAGCACCGGCTCGGAACACTCCCGCAGCAAGGCTGCCAGCCGCTCGGGCTCGCCCTGCCAGGCCGCAGGATCTCGCACAGCGGCCTGAATGCGCTCCACATCGCTCGCCAGGGTGCCGCAACCGATCTGATGGCCGAGCACACCGGGATCCAAGGTGTCCGCCAAGGCATGGTTGAGGCTGCTGAACACCACGCAGCCACAGGCCAAGGCCTCAATCGGCGGCAAGCCAAAGCCCTCGCTCACTCCACGCCCGCGCCAGTAATCGGCCGAGTCGTAGAGCACCACGGTGGCGCTGTTGAAGAGATCCACCAGATCCTCCACCCAGCCGCTCTGGAGCTCAACGTTCAGACCAGCGCGCCGGAGTTCAGGCACCAGCTCCTCCAACACATAGCGGCTGTTTTTGCGCTGCTGCACGAGCACATCAATCGGCCGCCGCGCTGCCAAGCCTGGCGATGGTCCGGGGGATGGGGGGCGAGCGCCGCGCTCCAGCCACTTCGGCTGAAGGGCGTTGGGCACCAGGAAGAGGGGTTGGCGAGAGGCTTTTTCGCCCCAGTAGGCGAGGGTGTTGCGGCTCACCGCCAGCACGGGCACACCCGCTGGTAGGGGAAAGCCATAGCCACTGCTGTGGGCGTGATAGGCCACAGGCCGCCCCTGCAGCCGCCGCAGGAGAGCTGGCACATCAAAGCCCCAGCTCACCACCCACAGGGCCGTGCCCGGGGCTGGCTCCTGCCGCAGCAGGTCGCCCAGGAAGGGATGGTCCGGTTC
>JAYKHK010000198.1:0-59361 GCA_035284785.1 Cyanobacteriota bacterium
CAGGAGCTGAAGGGCAAGGGCCATGCGTTGTTGGCGAATCCATTGCATGGGGCTGCAGCCAAAGCGCTCCTGGAAGGCGTAATGGAGGCTGCGGCGGGAGTAGTTGCTCTGCTCCACCAGCACAGAAAGGGAGAGGGGCTGATCGAGATTGAGGTTAATGAAATCGAGTACCCTCTCCAGCCGCTTGTCGTAGGTGTCGGAATCCTGGGGGGTACCAGGAATTGGGTGATTGTCGCAGAGGCTGGGGAACACCAAGGCCGCCAGGAGCCGATAGAGCTCCTGCTCGAGCAGAAAGGATTCGAGAAAGCTTTCACCCAGCAGACCCACCTCCCCGAAGGCGGGCAAGATCAAGTTGAGGGCGCTCAGCAAGGCCAGGCCGTGGTCATGGCCGTCCTTCGGCAAGCTCAAACCATTGTTCAGGGGAGATTCGAAGGCAGGGGGAGGTTCCCAGATGCTGGGCGCCATGGCTCTGGCATGGGTCACCAACAGCAGGGGATCAAAGGCGATGATCGTGACGCTGCTGCCCTGCTCGGACACCAGAGACCAGGATTGACCTGGGAGGATCACCGCCGTGCCTGGTGCCAGGTCGTAGCACTTGGACCCATGGTTGAGGGTTGAGTGGCCATCGTGCCCAAGAAAAACATGGGGACGGGAATGGCCATTGCTCTCCATCTGGAAAGGGGAACCAATGCTGGCAATCAGCTGCAGTGAGCAGGCGGGGAAATGGCCGTCACAGTGGGACCAGTCGCTGGCGGAGGAGAGGGAGTCCAAGTGCCGCAGGACAACAGCATCGGCCAGCCGATGCTGGCTCTCAGCCAGCGTGGTGGTGCACTCGAGGAGAGGCTTTAAGGGATGCTGGAGGTCTTCTGCAAGAAAGGAAGTAAACGTCTGTTCCAAAACATCGACCTCTCAAATTCAACGACACAAAGAATTCAAAAATGGACTAGTGTTGGTGTTGGTGTTGGTGTTGGTGTTTCATGAAATCACGGATTCGGCGCCTAGAATGTTAGATATGCTTTTTGTAACTTAGTCCCGATGGGTATCCCCCTCTTCCCTATTACCCTAGGGCTGCAAAGTGCTTGGTGGGTTTCTGATTTGTGCAGAGTGCATCCTGCTTTACGCAAATGTGCCCAGCGAATCCTATGCATCATTGGCATTTATAAAATGAAAAGAGCTCCCAAGTCCCGCTCAGCGCAAGGGCTTTCCTTGGCGTGCTGATGGTTGGGCGCCGCCATGGGAGGGTTGGGCATGGGCCGGAAGCGCCCCCTGGCGAAGCACCACCGAGGGCTTCGCCCCATAGGCATGCTTGTAGTCCACATTGAAGCGGCTGAGGGATCGGTACCCACAGGCCGCGGAGATGGCGGTGACTGTGTCCCCAGGCTGGGGATGAAGCAGGCGCTGGTGGGCGAGGGCCATGCGCTGCTGACGAATCCACTGCATCGGAGAGCAGCCACAGTGGTCATGGAAGGCATATTGCAGGGTGCGGCGGGAATAGTTGCTCACCTTCTCCAACGTGGAGAGAGTGAGGGGCTCCTGCAGATTGGCCAGGATGAACGTCAGCAACGGCTCCAGGGGATGTTCACCCTGGGGGGGCAGAGCAGGGGCCGCGGGGGTTGGGCCATGGCACAGCTCAGGGAACACCAAGGCCGCCAGCAGGCGCAGGAGCGTTGGGGTGGGTAGAAGGGCTTGCAGCAGCGGCACCTGGAGCTGGGACAGTTGCACCATGCTCGGCATGAGTTGATGCATGGCATCCAGCAACGCTCGCGCGTGGCCATCGCCGTTGCTGCCCAGGGGCCGGGGTTGCTTCAAGGGCAAGGCATGGGGAGGGGCAAACCAACCAGGGGGAGCCATGGCCTTGGCTGCCTGCTGAAGGCGGCTGGGATCGATGGGGAGGGCTGTGGCGCTGCAGTGTCGCGTGGCCAGGCGAAAGCTCTGGCCGGGCAACAGCAATCCATCTCCGGGGGACAGGCTGATCCCATAGGTGTCCTGGGCTAGATCGGCGTGGCCATCGTGGTGCAGCAGCAGCCAGTGATGGGGGTGGGCTTCGGTCTCGAGCCGGAAGGGTGAGCCCAACCAGGCTGCGATCGGAAGGGAAGGCAGGAGAAAATGACCGTCTTCATGCCACCAGCGGCTTCCATCGGGCAGCGCCTGCAGACGACGCAGGGGCAGGACTTGTCCAAGGATCTGGGCACTCTCTTCGGGAGTGGCAGAGAGCTGAAGGAGATCTCTTAAGGGATGAAACAGCGCGTCCCTAGGCGGGCCACTTCCCTCGCTGGCCTCTGAAAAAACCGAGGTTCGATGGGACCCTGCAACCATCAATCCGCTACTTCATTAGGAGAACAGCGTGATACTTGCAGAGATAATTACCTTTGCATATAGGAGCCCTGAGCGTTTGCGCGCAGCAGTGAATTTTGCTCGAAGGCAGGAGAGAATTCGGGCTACAACTCCACGTGCTTCCTATTTGCGCAGCCTTTTCCAGAACGCGACAACACAACTCATCAAGCCACGGACGGGCCGTCATTTCTTGTATTTTTGCGTGGTAAGCCATGTCGGCTAGGCCTCAAAGCAGCACACCTGCCCCAGCTCGCCCAGGGGAGCTCCCTTGAACTTTGATGTCCTTGCGGGGGAGTGGTTGCCCGATCGCACAGTTCGGGCTGGTTATTGGGGGTACGGTGGTTGGTTCTGCTTGTTATCCCCGTGGATCAACTGACCCCCGAGGGCCTCAGGGTCGTCAACGATCTGGCCCAACGTTATGGCTTCAGCCAGGAAGCCGTGATCCACATGATGTTTGCCATGCTTCGCGGCCGGGGGGGCATGGCCCAGTTCAACCATCCTGAGTTCGCCGGCTCGGGGCAGTGGATGCGGGGGGGGATGTTGATGCTGGGCGACATGTTCAACCATTCCCTCAAGGCCCGCGTGGACGGGCTGTGCCAGTCCATTGCGGCCCAGCTCGCCAGCCAGCCGGAGCTCTTCCCCGCCGGCAGCTTCCAATCCCAGATCCAGAGTGGGGGCGGCCAGCAGATGCAGGTGGGGGCTGGGGGCCAGCAGATGCAGGTGAGCGGAGGCGCTGCGCCGATGGGTATGGCCGCCATGACACCCATGGCCCCGATGGCAGAGGGGGGCCATGGCCTGTTTGCCCCTGACCCACGCGACAGCTGGTGGCCCAAGGAGCTCGGCACCCCCAGCGCCCTCGGTGCCCAAAATGATCTGCGCTACGCCTTTTTCCCCAGTGCGGGTCGGCTCGCAGTGGAGGCCAATGGCAGGGTGACCGTCTACGACACCGGCACGCACCAAATCGCTGGCTTCTCCCAACAGCAGGCGCCAGGCGGCGCCGTGGTGTTCACCACCCCCGCGGGCCATGTCAGCCTGTCGAGCTTGAGCGCCGTTGGCGGAGGCACCTTCCAGCAGGCCCAAAGCTCTGGCGGGGGCAGCCAACAGCAACAGCAGGTGAGCTCCAGCCCCGCCCCCAGCATCGGCATGGCGCCGATGGGTGGCATGGCGCCAATGGGTGGGATGGCGCCAATGACCTTCGCGGCGATGGCTCCCCTGCAGCCCTGGTGGCCCCAGGAGCTGGGCCAACCCTCGGCCACCGGTGCCCAAAACGACCTGCGCTATGCCGTCTTCCCCGCTGACCGGCGCCTCGCCGTGGAACGGCAGGGGCGCCTCAGCCTGCACGACATCGGCGACCTGCAGATCTCCGGATGTACCCAGGCCAGCGGGGAGGGGGAGGTGCTCTTCACCACCAGCACGGGCACCCTCAGTCTGGCCAGCCTGCCGGAGGTGGGCGCCCCCACCCCTCAGCAGGCCCCCGCACCGGCGAGAACCGCTCCGGCAACACCCACAGCGGCCGCACCAGAGCCCCAGCAGGCCGATGTGCTCGACGCCCTCGCCAAGCTGGGCGTGCTCAAGGAAAAGGGCATCCTCACGGAGGCGGAATTCACCGCCAAGAAGGCAGAGCTGCTGAGCCGGCTCTGATGAACCCTGGCCTCCATCCCGTGGGGCGGCTCAGCGGCGCCCATGATTGGCCCCCCACGATCAGGGCGCAGGTGGCACGGCTCCTGAACGGAGGGAGGCCGCCAAAGCCTCAAAACGGGGCCCCTGTCCCAGCCAGAGGGCTTCCTCCCGGGCACTGGGCAGCAGGGCCAACAGCTCCCCTGAGGCGGGCTTGCCGCCCTGACGGGTCTCTTCGGCGAGGGCTTGGAACCGACGCAGGGCGGACGTGGGTTGAAAGAGCACGCACACCAGCAGGGCCAACCCACAACCCATCAAGTAGTCGATCCAGCGGGTGGGGATGTACCAATCCGTGAGGGCCTGATAACCGGCGAAGGTGACACCACTGGAGATCAGGGCCGTGCGCAGGTGGGCCCCCAAGCCCAGGGCGGGCAGCAGGGCCGCCGTGCCCCCCATCACCAGTGCCAAAGACACGCTGCTCACGCCGAAAATATTGAACACCAACCAGGGCATCACAATCCCCAGGCTCACCCCCACCATGCGGTCGCGCACCCGGGCCATCGTGGCGCCAAGGCTCTCATTGAGCAGAATCACAACACCGAAGTAGACGTATTTGGGATTCACGGCTCCCAATCCCTGCCCCACCGCCAGCGCCAGGGTGGAGGCGATCACCTTGCGCCAAAAATAGGGATCGGCCAAGCGTTGGGCTGGGGAGCGCACGGGGGGGGAGAGGCCTGGCGGGATCGCGGCCCTGCTCCCCTGTTCCCCCTTGCCCTCCTCGCCGGAGGCGAGATCCCCCGGCAGGCGAAAGGCGGCGGTCAATGCCGCACCCACCGCCAGGCCCAGCACAATCGCCAGCCATTCATGCCAGGCCGAGAGCCAGGTGCTGTTGCTCCCCAGCAGGGGCAAGATCGCCAGAATCGGCAGCACGGTGCGCAGAGGCGCCAATTTATCGGGCAGGAGCTGGGCCATCAGTTGGGCCAGCAGGGTGACGACGGCAAAGGCCCACACCACCGGCGCCTCCAGGAGTGGCTTGAGCAGGGTGCCCAGCCCAAGGGCTACCCCACATAACACCGGCAACACCACAAACAGCGGGGGGGGCAACGGAGCCAGGTTGGGCGGCACCACTAAGGCGGCGATCACCACGCCGTAGGCCGCCCCTGAGCCAAACCCGAGGGCGTGGGCGATGCTCCACACCACGGCGGCGGCCAGACCCACCACAAGCGGATGGCGCACGCTTGGCGAGAGCATCCGAGGCGTGCTCAAGGCTTAGGCGCCAAGGCCCGCAAGAACCCCACCAGCAGGCTGATCAACAACAACGCCAGCCAAAACCACAACCGCGGCGGCTCCGTGCGGGTGCAGAGCCAGAGCAATCCCAGGCTGACCCAGGGCCAGGGCGACAGCCAGGGCTTGAGCCATGGGCTGGCCACCCGTGACAGGAGGGGAGGACGGGTCATGGGCGCGACCCCGCCAGCCAGCGGCCAAAGGGTGCGGCATAACTCAACAGGGAACGCCGTTCCACTTCCGCCGACACCTCCAGGGGCGTGCGACCGGGCAGGGCCCGCGGAGGCCCACTGCCCCGGCTCCAGGCCAGTCCACTGGGCGTGGCGGCGTCCTCCAGCCGCACCACCCCGAGCACCACGGGCGCCCCCGCTCGATCCGGCAACTGGGAGGTGAGATCGCCCCCCTCTCCAAACGACTGCTGGCGCGCACGGGCCATCAAATTGGCCGCCTCTTCCTTGCCTCCCACCTGGGCCGCCACATCATCCAAATCCACACTGGCCGGAGAGAGGCGCAGCAGGGTGCCCCGCAGGGTGCCCCAGCGCTGCTCGGCGCCGCCATAGCTGTCGCGACTCATCACCTTGGGATCGAGCTCCAACTCCACCCCTGGGGAGAGCCCTGTGGCATCGGCACTGGTGAACAGCACCACCGCCAGCCGCCGGTCCTGATCGCCCGCCATGGCGAGGCTGCCCAGCCGCTGGCCAGGCAACACCGCCTGGCCAGGCTCCACCGCCACATCCAAGATCCGCCCCGCCGCCGGGCTGAACACATCCTGGGACAGCTCCTGGGCGACCAGGGCCGCCCGCTGGGAGCGAAGCTCTGCCGCCCTGGCGCCGAGCTGGGCAAGTTCCGACCGCAGCTGGGCCCGCTGCCCATCGATGGTGGCGATGTCGGCCCGGTTGCGCAGGTAGAGATCCTGGGCGCCCACCCACAGGGGGCTGTAGCGGGCGATCACGTCGTCTTTGCGCAGATCCTCCAGGGCCTGCAGTTGCTTTTTCACTGGGCGGTTGGTGACCGTGAGTTCCCCCCGGCGGCTCACGAGAGCTTCATCTTGCACGTCAATGGCCTTTCGCTGGCTCTCCAGGCCCGCCATCTGCTCATCCAGCGCCCTGAGCTGGGCTTGGATCACCTGGGGATCCGGCGTTACCGCGCCGCCCCCGGGAGCCGCCTGGCCCACCCGGCTGAGGGTGAGCAGCAGCTGGCCCTCCACCACCTCACTGCCCACCCGCACTTTGAGGTCTTGCACCTGGCCCGGCCCGCGGGCAAAGAAGGCACGGCGGCTCTCTGGAGGAGTTAACAGGCCACTGCCATGCACTTTCACGGGAATGGCGGGGGTCACCGCCCAGAGTCCCGTCAGTCCAGCCACCACGGCCACGGGCAAGAGCCTGGGCAGCCGATCAAGGGGACCCGCAGGGACGGCCGGCTCCGCCCGGTGGGCAGAAGATTCAGGGGCGGCGTGGGGTTCGGCGGCGGGCAACCATCGGACGGATTCTGAAAAGGACCCTAGCGGGAACCGCCGAAGGTTCCTTATGGTCCTGGCCAGTCTCCGCCCTGTTCATTGCCGTGCGTTTCCTCCACCGTGGCCCGGCAGACGCCTCCGCCCCGGTGCAGGCCGAGCTCGTCCGCTCCGGCAGCCGCTGGGCACTTGTGGTGGGTTTGGCCCTGGCCTGGTGGATGGGGAGTCCCAGCCAGGCGGCACCCCTCACCCTGGTGGAGGTGCTGGAGCGGGGACTGCCGGCTTCAGCTGATCTGGAGCGCTCCCGACGGGAGCTGGAGCGCAGCGCCGCCGCCGAGAGCTTCAGCCGCAGCCAGCGGTGGCCCCGCCTGGATCTGATCGGTGCCGCCAGTGGCACCCAGGTGGGCACCTCCATCGGCGTGATCACCAACCTCCCCACCTTCGGCGATCTCAGCTTTGGCCTGGGCCAACAAGGCTATGCCGTGCTCCAGAGCCTGTTCGCCGGCGGCGGTGTGGTGCTCAACGCCAACCTGCTGCCCATCAGCGAGGGCTGGCAGGTGGCCGCCGCCGTGAGCTCCCGGGGGGCAGCGGGGCGCCAGCTGAGCGAAAATGAGCGACAGGTGCGCTTTGATCTGGAGAGCACCTACCGGGAGCTGCAGCTGCGCCAGGCCCTGGTGCCCGTCTGGGAAACGGCCCTGCAGGCCTCCACGGCCCTGGAGCGGGATGTGTCCAAAATCCACGCCAAGGGCCTGGCCGCCCGGATCGATGTGCTGCGCGCCCGTGCCCTGCGGGCCAATGATTCCCAAGGGTTGATCGCCGCCCGGGCCCAACAGATGGCCGTGCAGGGGCGGCTGGCGGAATTGCTCCGGATGCCGCTGGAGGAGCCGCCGCTGGCGGCTGATGCCATCGCCAGTCTTGAGAGTCCCTGGCCCCTCAGCCTGGAGGCCACCCTGGAGCGGGCCTTGAAGGATCGCCCCCTGCTGGAGGCCCTCCAACTGCAGGAGCGGGCGAGCCACCAACGGGCGCGGGCCGCCCGGGCGACCCTGCTCCCCAGCCTCTCGCTGGTGGCGGGAGCTGGCATCAACACCAACCGGATCGATGTGCCGGTGCTGCAACAAACGAACCGCATCCAGGCCGGGCCGGCCAACGTCACCTTGCCCAGCATCGACACCCCCGGCAGCCTGAATGGCAACTTCTACGACTGGGGCGGGCTGCTGCAACTGCGTCAACCCCTCTTCGATGGGGGCCGTGCCCGCGACGGTGCGGCCCTGGCCGAACGGGAAGCGGCCGTGGTCGCCGCGGATGCCGATCTGGCCCGCCGTCGCATCCGCTCCACCGTGCAGGAAACCTGGCAGCAACTGCAGGCTTCCCCCTCCCGAATTGCCGCCGCCCGGGAGGCGGTGGCTGCCGCCGAGCGGGCCCTGGGCGATGCCCAGCTGCGGTATCGCGCCCAAGTGGAACCCCTCACGGAGGTTCTGCTGGTGCAGCGAGACCTGCAGGCCAGTCGTGCCACCCTTCTCACCGCCCAGACCGAGCAGGCCATCGCCCGTGCCCAGCTGGTGCGGGAAACGGGCGACCCCCCGGCAACCACCCCACGGCCCATGGCCCCCCAGTGAAACCGCGCACACCCTGGCTATGGTGCCAATGGGTTGCGCAACGGCCGGAGGCTGGGTGGCTGAAGCTGAGAGAGATGGCATGGCGAAGGGGCAGCGCAACGCTGTCGGGTGGTGTTCCCTAGCTCTCCCCCCCCTGGCGGCCTCCCTTGCCCTGGCCTTGGTGCTCCCCGTGCCCTTAGGCGGTTGTCAGCGGAAAACCCCGGAATCCACCGCTGTGGTGGCCCCCCGCCAGGTGTCGGCCCTGGGGAGGGTCGAGCCGGAAACCAAGATCCGCAAGGTGTCCGTGTCGGGCTCCGTCAGCGGAGACCGGATTGAAAAGCTCTTGGTCCAGGAAAACGATGAGGTGAAGCAGGGCCAACCCCTGGCGATCCTCAACAGCTACGGCACCCTCAAGGCTTCTCTGGATGAAGCCACGGAGCTGGTGGCCGTGAACCGTTCGAAGTTGGCCCAGGTGCAGGCCGGAGCCAAGCAGGGGGAGATTCGCGCCCAGCAATACCAAGTGGAGAGCCTGGAGCGGCAGCTGGCCGCCGAAAAGCTCACCGGGGATCAGGCGGTGGCCTCCGCCAAGGCCAAGGCGGAGGAGGCCCGGCTGGAGAGCCAGCGCTTCGACAAGCTCTTCACGGCGGGAGGGGTGTCTGAGCTGGAGCGGGACCGCTACCGCACGCGATCCA
This sequence comes from Cyanobacteriota bacterium, assembly GCA_035284785.1. Taxonomy (GTDB): domain Bacteria; phylum Cyanobacteriota; class Cyanobacteriia; order PCC-6307; family Cyanobiaceae; genus Cyanobium. Next base: position 8,976 of record JAYKHK010000198.1, read on the forward strand.
GCACCACCCAGGCGGAATTGGCCAAGGCCATTGAGGATCGGGCGGGCACGGAAGCCCGCCTGCGGGCCGACATCGAGGGGGCGAAGCAGACCCTCGAGAAGATCAAGGAAGTGCGCCCCGAAGACGTGGTGACAGCCCGCAACGAGTTGCGTCAGTCGGAGGCCGCCCGAGAGCGGGCCAAGCAGGAATTCGACTACGCCACGGTGCGGGCTCCCCAGGCTGGCCGCATCCTCAAGATCTTCGCCTGGCCCGGCAGCAAGGTGGGGGATGACGGCCTGCTGGAAATGGCCGACACCTCCAGCATGGTGGTCACAGCGGAGGTGTATCAATCCGACATGGGCAAGCTGACGATCGGCCAGGAAGCCACCATCACCGCCGATGGCTTCCAAGGCAGCGCCCGGGCCGTGCTCTACAAGGTGTTGCCCCAGGTGCAGAAGCAGAGCACCTTCGCCGGCACCCCTGGGGAAAACATGGACCAGCGGGTTTATGAGGTGAAGCTCCGGCTGCTGCCCACTCCGGAGCAGAAGAAGAAGCTCCCCTTTGCGTCCAATCTGCAGGTGAATGTGGTGTTCGATGCCCCGGCTTCCGCCCCATCGACACCTCCGGCAAAACCATGATCAGCGCCCTGCGCAAGGCGCTCAAGCGCACGCCCCTGGCCTGGCTGCAGGTGAGCCACAACCCCGTGAAACTTGCCATCGGCCTGGCGGGGGTGAGCTTCTCAAACCTGCTGATGTTTTTCCAGCTCGGTCTGCTCGACAGCATCTACAACAGCCAGCGCAAGCCGATCGAGCGCCTCAGGGCGGATTTGGTGATGGTGAGTGCCGGCTACAGCAACATGGGCTCCCTGCAGCGATTTGATCGCAGCCGGTTGTATCAGGCCCTGGGGGTGGACGGGGTGGACGGGGTGTCGCCGCTGCACATCGGGAGGGCCACCTGGATCACCCCGGAAACCCGCAAATCCTTTGACATCTACGTCTACGGGGTGAACCTCAGCCGACCCTCCCTGGCTTTCCCCGAGCTGGAGGCAGACATGTCGCGGCTGCAGCCCCTTCGCAATGCCCTGTTTGACCGCAACTCGAAAAAGCAATATGGCCCCATCGCTGCGGAGCTCAAGCGTGATGGCTTGGTGAACGTGGAGGTGAATCAAAAGCAATTGCGAATCATCGACACCTTTAGCCTTGGCTCGACGTTCGCCGCTGATGCCAACTTGATCGTCAGCGACAACACCTTCTTCTTTCTCTTTCCCGATAAATCCCCCCAGCAGATCGAAATGGGCTTGATTCAGCTCAAGCCCGGCGCCAATCCCTTGGCGGTGCAACGCGCCCTGCAGCCCCTGATGGAAAAGGATGTGAAAGTGCTCACCCGGGGGGAACTTTCCACGCTGGAGCTGAACTACTGGAAACGGAATTCCTCCGTGGGCTTCATCTTCTCGTTGGGGGTTTTGGTGGGCTTCGTGGTGGGCAGCATCATCGTCTATCAAATTCTGTTTGGCGATGTGATGAGTTCCCTGCCCGAATACGCCACGCTTAAAGCCATGGGCTACACGGATCGCTACGTGATCTCCGTGGTGATTCAGCAAAGTGCGATCCTGGCCTTCGTGGGCTTCATCCCCGGGGTGCTCACCTCCATGGGGCTCTATTGGCTTCTGGCCACGGTCACCAAGCTCTCCGTGTTCATGACCACCACCCGGGCGCTGCAGGTGCTGCTGCTGACGTTTGTGATGTGCGTGGGCTCCGGCGCGCTGGCCACACGGAAACTGGTGCAGCTGGATCCGGCGGATGTGTTCTGAGCAGGATCCATGAGCACCCCCCCGCCCAGCTCAGCCCAGCCCCTTCCGCCCCAGGCGGCGGCAAGCCCAGAGCGGGAGCCGGTGATCTCCCTGAACCATGTGAACCACTGGTTTGGCAGTGGCGACAGCCGCAAGCATGCCCTGAAGGACATCACCCTCGACATCTACCCCGGCGAGATCGTGATCTGCACGGGGCCCTCCGGCTCCGGCAAAACCACCCTGCTCACGATGCTGGGGGGGCTGCGCTCCTGCATGGACGGGAGCCTGCGCATCCTGGGGGAAGAACTGAATGGGGCGAGCAAGGAGCAGCTGGCCAAGTTACGGCTGAATGTGGGTTTCATCTTCCAGGCCCACAACCTGATGATGTTTCTCACCGCCCGCCGCAACGTGCGGCTCTCATTGGAGTTGCACGACGCCTACATGGAGCAGAATCTCGACCAGCTGGCGGCGGAGATGCTGGAGAAGGTGGGGCTCGGCGATCGGCTCGACTACTACCCCGCCAATCTCTCCGGTGGCCAACGCCAGCGGGTGGCGATCGCCCGGGCGCTGGTGAGCAAGCCCAAGATTGTGCTGGGTGATGAACCCACCGCCGCCCTCGACAAGGAATCGGGCCGCACTGTGGTGGAGCTGATGCGGGAGTTGGCGAAGGAGCAGCAAACCACCCTCATCATGGTGACCCACGACAACAAAATTCTCGACGTTGCCGATCGCATCATCATCGTCGATGAGGGTGCCCTAGCCACCAAGGCGCAGGAGGAGGCCTTCGTGGCGCGGATGCGGGAGGGGAGCAAGTAGCGCACCGGAACTTGGGGGAGGTTTTCCGGCCCCACCCTTGCGGCGGCCCGCAGTAGGTTTGCCGAGCTTTCCCCACTGTGATGGCCGCTGAAACCCTTGCCACCATCAGCCTCGAGGGTGGCCTGGATCTCCCCAGCCTGCAGGCCCTGCTGAGGCAATGGGGGTATGGCGTGGTGTTTCTGGCCATGTTGCTGGAAAATGCTGGTGTTCCCCTCCCGGGCGAAACGGTGACCCTGCTGGGGGGATACGCCGCGGGGAGTGGCCAAATGAATGGGCTTGGCGTCATGGCCGCCGCCGCCAGCGGAGCCATCCTGGGCGACAACCTGGGCTACTGGGTGGGACGCCGGGCGGGGTGGAATCTGATTCTGCGGGTGGGGGGACTGCTCCGCCAATCCCCGGAACAGCTGGAGCAGCTCCGGGAGCAATTTCTCCGCCATGCCAACACCTCGGTGTTCCTGGGACGCTTCGTGGCCGTGCTGCGGGTGGTGGCGGGCCCCATGGCTGGTGCGGTGGGGATGCCCTATCGCCGATTCCTGCTGTGCAACACCGCCGGTGCTCTCCTCTGGGCCGGCACCATGGTGGGCCTGGCCTGGCTGGGGGGACGCTGGATTCCCTTCTCCCAGATGGTGCATGGCGTGATTGATTTCGGCCTTGGCGCCCTTCTCCTGGTGTTGTTGGTTGTGGTGGTCCCCAGGCTCCTTTCCCGCGTGGAACGCTCCCAGCTGAGCAAGCCCCCGGCCCAGGAGCCCCCTCCGGTCTGACCCAGCCCAGGGCCACCAACTCCGAGGAGGGGTGGCCCCACGGGCAGCGATCATGGGGGATTCGCCCCTCTGTTCATGCCCTGGCGGTATCTCCGCTATCTGCTGTTTCCCCTGGCCGCTTGCGCCGCCGGGCTGGCCATTGTGCTGGGCTGGCAGGGCGTGAGCGCCGCCTGGATCACCTTGGTGCTGCTGGTGCTGGAGGTGTCACTCTCCTTCGATAACGCGGTGGTGAATGCCAGGGTGCTCGAAAAGCTCACCCCTGGACAGCAGCGATTTTTCCTCACCTGGGGTTTGGTGATCCCCGTCTTTGGCGTGCGCTTCGCGGGGCCCTTGCTGATGGTGGCCCTGGCTGGCGGGGTGAGCCTGAAGCAGGCCCTCGATGCCGCCCTGCACCAACCCCAGGAGTACAGACACCTCCTGGAGCTCGCTGAGCCCCGCATCCTGGCCTTCGGGGGCATGTTTCTGTTGATGGTGTTTCTGCGCTACTTCTTTGACGAAGCCAAGACCCTGCACTGGGTGAGACCGCTGGAACGTCGTCTGAGTGATGCAGGTCGGGTGGAGGCGTTGGAGATTGCCCTGGCCCTGATACTTCTTCTTGCTTTGGTGGCCTTCCTTCCGGGGGAGCGCCACGCGGAGGTGATGGTGGCGGGGGTGCTGGGCCTGGTGTTGCAGCTCTTGAGCACCTCCCTGGCGGAGGCCTTCGGGGATGAGGAGCAGGCCGGAGCCCGTCTGGCGGCCGGCGGCGGGCTGGCCAGCCTGCTCTACCTGGAATTGCTGGATGCCTCCTTCAGCCTGGATGGCACGATCGGCGCCTTCGCCATCACCTCTAACCTGGCCCTGATCATGACTGGCCTGGGCCTGGGCGCTCTCTTCATTCGCTCCCTCACCCTGCTGATCAGTCGGGAGAAGGCCCTCGATCAGCTGATTTTTCTGGAACATGGTGCCCACTACGCCATTGGCGCCCTTGGGGGGCTGATGTTGTTCAGCATCTGGCTCAGGGAACACCACAGCCACCTGCCGGAATGGGTGACGGGTCTGATCGGCCTGGTGTTTCTCGCCCTCTCCCTGGTCGACTCCCTGCGGCACCGCAAGCGGTTCGTGGGCGCCGCCCCTCAAAGCCCGAAGTAACGGCAGATCAGGAACGGCACGGTGATCGCCAACATCACGGTGAGGGGAGCGCCATAGCGGGTCATGTCGAGAAAGCGGTAGCGACCTGGACCAAACACCATCAGGTTGGTCTGGTAGCCGATGGGGGTGAGGAAGCTCTGGCTGGCGGCGATCAGGATGGCAAAGATGAAGGCCATGGGCGGCAGGTTGAGGCCCTTGGCCACCTCCGTGGCAATGGGCATCAGCAGCACCACGGTGGCTCCATTGCTGAGGGCTTCCGTGAACAGCTGGGCCAGCACGAACACCACCAACAACACCCCATAGGCAGGCCAGCCCTGGAGTGAGTGCAACAGATCCTTGGCCAGGGCCTCCGCCAGGCCCGTTTTCTGCATCGCCACGGAAAAACAGGAGAGCGAGCCCAACAGCAGGATCACATCCCAGCGGATGGAGCGCTGCAGCTCCCCGGGCCGCAGGCACCCCGTGGCCACCATGATCACCACCGCCAGCAGCACCGCCGCCAGCAGGGGCAGCAGCTTGAACATCGGCAGCAGGATGACCAGGGCAGCCACAATCACCGCTACCCCCTTGCGGTTGGTGGTGGGCAGATCCTTCTCCAGTTCATCCAGCAGCACCAGGTCGTTGTTGGCCTGCATGCCCCGGATCGCGTCCACCGGCGCCTGCAGCAGCAGCACATCCCCCGCCTGCAACACCAGTTTCCCCAGCCTTTCCCGCAGCACCTGGTTGCCCCGCCGCACGGCCATCAAGGTGGCGTTGTAGCGCTGGCGAAAACGCAGGTCGCGGGGGCTGGCGCCCGCCAGGGTGGAGCCATTGGGCAGCAGCACCTCCACAATCCGCTGGGTGGTGACCTCCGGGCGGGAGAGCTCTTGAATGGCCTCCTCCTGGTCCCCCGCCGGAGAGAGCACCACGGTGTGTTCCTGCTGCAGGCGGAGCAGGGTTTCACGGTTGCAGCGCAGTACAAGCCGATCGCCCCCCTGCAACACCCGCTCCGCCAGGGGCGAGCCAAAGATCTCGCTGCCCCGCTGCAGCTCCAGCACGTCCACATCGAAGCGGCGCTGCAGCCGGCTGGCGTGGAGGGTTTGGCCCACCAGTTCGGAGCCTTCCGGAATCAGCACCTCCGTCAGGTAGCCCTCCCGGGTGAGCCCCCCGAGCAGATCGTCCCCATCAAGCCCACGATCCGGCAGGAGGCGGTCGCTGGCCCAAATCATGTAGAGGCTGCCCAGCAGCCATACGGGGATGCCAATGGCCGTGAAGCTGAAGAGATCCAGGGAGCCATAGCCCAGCTGGCGGCTCACGTCGCTGGCCAACAGATTGGTGGAGGTGCCGAGCAGGGAGATGGTGCCGCCCAGCACCGTGGCAAAGGAGAGGGGCAGCAGCACCTTGGAGGGGGCGATGCGCCGGCGGTGGCACCAGCCTTCCAGGACCGGCAGCAGGGTGGCCACGATCGGGGTGTTGGGAATGAAGCCCGACACGGGTGCCACCACACCCACCAGCAGGGCGATCATGCGCTGGGGGCTGCGCACGGCATCGGAGCCGATCAGGGCGCGCAGGCGGTCGAGCCCGCCACTGCGAAACAGCCCCGCCGAGACGGCAAACAGTCCCATCAGGGTGACGAGGGCTGGGCTGCCGAAGCCCTGCACCGCCTCATCCGGCTTGAGCACTTTGAAGGCCACCAGCAGGGCAGCCGCCAGCAGCCCCACCACCTCCGGTGCCAGCCAGCCGGTGATGAATAGAAGGATCGAACCGGCGAACACGGCGAGGGTGATGAGCCCCGGCAGGGTCGCGGCGACCGTAAGAAAGTTGCTCATGGGGAGGGGCTGGACGGCGCCATCCTAAAAAACGGTTTGCCCGTAGGGAAATTGGTTTGAAAGGTCTGAAATGCGATGGCCCCTCTCCCTATTCGGTCCAAGGGTTTAGAGGTAGAAGCCCACGGTGGTGACCACCCGCGTGCCCTGGGCCCGCAACGCGGTGCGCAAGAGGATCGTGCTTTGGTTGTGCAAAAGGTTTTCCCACCGGTGCCGCGTCACAAACACCGGCAGCACGATCACGCAGAACCGATCCCGGTCCTTGCGGTGCTCCACTTCAAACTGCTTGACGAACTGCACCACCGGATCCACCAGGGAGCGATAGGGGGAATCCAGCACCACCAGCTTCACCTCCGGCACCTGCCGCATCCAGTTCTCCCGGAAGTGCTGGGTGCTGGCCGTGCCCAGATCCACATGCACGGCCACCAGGTCGCTGGCGATGGTGCGGGCGAAACGAATGGCCTCGAAGGTGCCACGGTGCAGCTGGCCCACCAGCACCACCGTGGGGGTGCCGCCGCTGGTGGGTGGCGGGGGGAGTTTCAAGCGCACATCCTTGGCCATCCGCAGCCGGCGGGCCACGGCGTTGTAGTGGGTGCGGATGCGCAGAAAGATCCCCACCAGAATTGGAATGGTGAGCACCACCAGCCAGGCCCCGTGGGTGAACTTGCTCAGCAGCAACACCACGGTCACCACGGCGGTGATCGCGGCCCCCAGACCATTCACGAAAGCTTTTGAGATCCAGCCCCGACCCTGCTCCTTCCACCAGTGCACCACCATGCCGGTCTGGGACAGGGTGAAGCTCAGAAACACCCCCACCGCATAGAGGGGAATCAGCCGGCTCACACTCCCTTGAAACACCATCAGCAGCAGGGCCGCAAAACCGCTGAGGGCGTAGATGCCGTTGCTGAAGACCAGCCGGTCTCCCAGGGACGCCAGCTGACGGGGCAGAAATCCATCCCGGGCCAGGAAGGCCGCCAGCCGCGGAAAATCCGCATAGGCCGTGTTCGCCGCCAGCAGGAGGATCAGCAGGGTGGCCAGCTGGAGCAGGGCCAGCAGCGGGCCGGAGCCGAAGATTCTTTCCCCCAATTGATAGAGGAGAGTGGGCCCATTCTCCACGTACACCAGGCCGCTCTGGTGGGCCAAAGCGCTGATGCCGGTGAACATCACCGCCAGCATGGTCACCATCACCGCCAACACCCTCCGGGCATTGCGCCACTCCACGGGCTTGAAGGCCGCCACGCTGTCGCTGATGGCCTCGATGCCCGTGAGGGCGGCGCAGCCTGAGCTGAAGGCCCGCAGCAGCAGCATCGGTCCAAACACCGTGAGTCCGCTTTCATGGGCCGCCGCCAACACCTGCTGCTGCTCCGCCAGGGGGGTGGTGGGCAGCTGGCCCAGGCCCGTTTTCACCGCTCCAGCCACCAGGAGCAGCATCACCATTCCCATGAAGAAATAGGTGGGCACGCTCAGCACCCTGGCGCTGGAGCTCACCCCCCGCAGGTTGGCCACCATCACAAGCACCACCGCCACCAGGCAGAGGGGCACCCGCTCCGCCTCCAGGGAGGGGAAATAGGAGGTGAGCGCCGCGATCCCCGCCGCCACGCTCACCGCCACCGTGAGCACGTAATCAATGGAGAGGGAGGCCCCAGCCACCAGCCCATAGATGGGGCCGAGGTTTTCCTCCGACACCCGATAGGAGCCACCGCCGTGGGGATAGGCGCGGATGGTTTGCCGGTAGCTGGTGCCCACGATCACCATCAGGCCCACGATCAAGGCCGTGATAGGCAGGGTGTAGGCCAGGGCCGCCGCCCCGGCCATCCCCAGCATCAATACGATCTCTTGGGTGGCATAGGCCACGGAGGAGAGGGCATCCGAGCTCAGAATGGCCAGGGCCTCGGCATTGCCATAGCGCTCCTCGTGGTGGGCGCTGGTGGGCAGGGGCTGGCCGATCAACAGCTCGCGCAGCCGCAGGAGGGATTGAAAGCGCGCCATCACCTGGGCAGAGCTGCAGCAACAACCTACGACCGCCCTCGGCATGGGCCGCGTGGCGCCCAGACCAGCCAAAAGGGCGTTAACTTCCCGTCCAATGAGTTATTGAAGCGTGACCCTGTCTCCAGCAAGGCCCTCCTGGCATGCCCTCTCCCCCCAGGAGTGCTTGCAACGGCTCGAAGCCACCTCGCAGGGTCTGACCACAGCCCAATGCGCCGAACGGCTCGCCCAGGTGGGCCTCAACCGGCTGGAACTGGCCGCGGGCCGCAGCAACCTGCGCATCCTCTGGGACCAGTTCAGCAATGTGATGTTGATCATGCTGCTGGCCGTGGCGGCGGTGTCGGCGGGGGTGGCCTATGTGGAGCAAAAGTTTCCGAAAGATGCCATTGCGATTGTTCTGATCGTGGGGCTCAACGCCCTATTGGGCTATCTGCAGGAGTCGCGGGCCCAGAAGGCCCTGCTGGCCCTGCGTGAGATGGCCCAGCCCCTGGTGATGGTGCGCCGCGATGAGGAATGGCAGCGCCTGCCCAGCGAACAGCTCGTGCCCGGCGACCTCATCCGGGTGGAGGCGGGCGATCGGGTGCCTGCCGACGCCCGGTTGCTCGAGGGGGTGGAACTGGGGTTGCGGGAAGCGGCCCTCACCGGGGAAGCCGAGGTGGTGAGCAAGCAGGCCGACCTGTTGCTGGAAGCCGCCACCCCCGTGCTCGAACGGCAGAACTGCCTGTTTCAGGGCACGGAGGTGGCTCGGGGGCGGGGCACCGCCGTGGTGACGTCCACGGGGATGGCCACCGAACTCGGCCAGATCGCCGAATTGATCAACACCGCCGGTGGCGAAACCACCCCCCTGCAGGAGCGCCTCGATGGCCTGGCCAACGTGCTCGTGGGCTCGGCCCTTGGCCTTGTGGCCCTGGTGGTGCTGGGTGGCTGGCTGCTGGGCCAGCCCCTGCTGAATTTGCTGGAGGTGGCCCTGTCCATGGCCGTGGCCATTGTTCCGGAGGGTCTGCCCGCCGTGATCACCGTCACCCTGGCCATCGGTACCCAGCGCATGGTGCAGCGGGCCGCCCTCATTCGCCGGCTGCCGGCGGTGGAGGCCCTCGGTTCCGTCACCGTGATCTGCTCCGACAAGACCGGCACCCTCACCCAAAATCGCCAGGTGGTGCAGGAGCTCCGGGTTGGCACGGAAGCGGTGGCCGTGTCGGGGCAGGGCTACGAGCCCACTGGCACCTTCACCGCCCGCCCCCTCACCCCTCCCGCCGGCAGCCATGCCGGCCTGCCCGATGGAACTCGCGACCTGCTGCTGAAGGCAGGGGTGCTCTGCAGCGATGCCGAACTCACTAAGGAAGAGGACGGCCGTTTTGAAATCCTGGGGGATCCCACCGAAGGTGCCCTGCTGGTGGTGGCCGCCAAGGCGGGCATCGATGGATTTGCCCTGCGCAGTCGCTACCCCAGGGAGGCGGAGATCCCCTTCAGCTCTGAGCGCCAGCTCATGGCGGTGTGGGTGCCCGACCGCGATGGGCAGCTGCAGGCTCCCCTCGGAGGTGCGGCCGAAGGGTCCCGCACCTTGCTCATCAGCAAGGGAGCACCGGAAGTGATCATCACCACCTGCAGCCGCTGGGTCGATGGCTCTGGTGTCGTCACCCTGGAGGCCAACGAAAGGCGCTGGTGGCTGGAGCAGGCCAAGGAGCTGGCCGCCAAAGGTTTGCGGGTGCTGGCCTTCGCCTGCACCCCCCACCACCCCAGCCCCGAATCGGAGCTGGAGGGTCAGGTGCTCCTCGGCTTGATGGCCCAGCTGGATCCCGCCAGACCGGAGGTGGCCCTGGCGGTGAGTCGCTGCCGGGAGGCGGGCATCCGCCCCCTGATGATCACGGGCGATCACCCCCTCACGGCCAAGGCGATCGGGGAGGGCATTGGGCTGGCCGGTCCCGGCAGTGAAGTGGTGCTGGGGCGTGACCTGGAAAGCTTCGATGAGGCCCGTCTCAAGGACGTGGTGGCCTCCTGCAATATCTATGCCCGGGTCCCCCCCGAGCAGAAGCTGCGCATTGTCAAGGCCCTGCAGTCCAATGGGCAAGTGGTGGCCATGACAGGGGACGGCGTCAACGACGCTCCAGCCCTGAAACAGTCCCACATCGGCGTGGCCATGGGCATCACGGGCACGGAGGTGAGCAAGGAAGCCGCCGACATGGTGTTGCTCGACGACAACTTCGCCACCATCGTCAATGCGGTGGAGGAAGGGAGGTTGGTGTACGCCAACATCCGCCGCTTCGTGAAATACATCCTGGGCAGCAATGTGGGGGAGCTGCTGACCATCGCCGCCGCCCCCCTGGTGGGCCTCTTTGGGGTGCCCATGACCCCCCTTCAGATTCTCTGGATGAATCTGGTGACCGATGGTGTACCCGCCCTGGCGCTGGCCCTCGAACCGGGGGAGAAAGATCTCATGCAGCGCCCCCCGGCGGAGCCGGGAGAATCGATCTTTGCGCGGGGAATCGGCAGCTATATCCTGCGCATTGGTGTGGTGTTCGCCCTCATCACCATCGTGCTGATGGTTTGGGCTTATCGCACCTATGGACCTGACGGTCCTTGGAAGACCATGGTGTTCACCACCCTCTGCCTGGCCCAGATGGGCCACGCCCTCTCCGCCCGCAGCGATCGCCCCCTGATCCAGGTGCCGCCCTTCTCCAACCCCTGGCTGTTGTGGGCCGTGGTGCTCACCACCGCCCTGCAGTTCGCCCTTCTCTACGTGCCAGCCCTGGCCTCCTTCTTCGGCACCGTGCCACTTTCCGCCCACGATCTGGGCATCTGCATCGGCTTCAGCTTGCTGCTCTTCCTCTATTTGGAGCTGGAGAAGGTATGGCGCCTCTGGCGACGCCGCGCCCGGGCCGATGCCTGATGGGCTGAGTCTGCTCAAAACGTTGGTGGAGGCCCTGCCCCGACTCATTCAGGAGGGGGCAGAGAGACATCCCCTGCTGGGCTATGGCCTGATCACCCTGGGGATGTTTCTCGAAAACCTCTTCCCCCCCATCCCAGCGGAATTGATCATGCCCCTGGGGGGCTACCTGGCCCACAAGGGGCAACTGCAGATCGGTCCGGTGATCCTTGCGGGCCTTCTTGGCACAGTGCTAGGGGCATGGTTTTGGTATGGAATCGGTCGGCTGGTGAATGAAGAACGCCTGGAACATGTCCTGGGACGCCACGGACGCTGGCTGGGCATCACACCGGAACGGCTGCGGCTCAGCCGCCGCTGGTTCAACCGCCATGGCGCCGCGGTGGTGTTCTGGGGGAGGCTGGTTCCCGGTGTGCGCACGTTCATCTCAGTGCCAGCAGGCATCGAGCTGATGCCCCAACCCCCTTTTTTGGCCTGGACCACCGCGGGAAGCAGCATCCTGGTGGTGATTCTCGCCCTGCTCGGCAGGGCCCTGGGGGAAAACTACGGGAAGGTGCTCCGCTGGGTGGAACCCCTCAGCGGTGTGGCGCTTCAGGTGATCCTGGTGGCCGCCCTTGGATGGGGCCTGCTGGTTTTTGCGCGGCGCCACCGGTCGGATTCTCACTAGCGCTCTCCCCCAGCCAGAAGGCATCCAGCTCCCCAGGACCAAGGGAGCCAGACTTCTCACCACCCTTTTCCTTGCTTTCCTTTTCGCCCTCCGGCGTGACGTGCAGCTGGCCAGCGGTGCGCATTTCATTGATGGACACCATCAGCAGGAGCACCCCCCCCATGCAGGCCATGGAGATGAGGGTGACAGCCCCCCAAAGACGCTTGCGCTTGAGCTCAGCCGTCTCGCGCTGATCCACCGGCAGCCCACAGTCGGTGCAGATGAGCATGGGAGCGGAGCGTCCCACCTTGGTGACCATCCGGCAGCCGCAGCGACGACAAGCCATGGCGGGTACGCCAAAAGATAACTCTGGCATCGGCCCAGCGGGCCCTTTGCTCATCGCGAGCCATAACGGAAACTTTTCGCCGCCATAGGCAGTTCCTTGTGAAGGAATTGCCCACCCTCGCCGAATCACCCCTAGCCTTTCGCGCCAACCGGGCCCCGCGGCCAGTTGTTCTCCGTCGCCATGACCCTGCTCTTCGCCCAGGCCGCTTGGCTGGTTCCTCTCTATCCCTTAGTGGCCTCCCTGCTGTCCCTGCTCTGGTCCCCAGGGTTGATTTCCCGCACGGGCCCGCGGCCCTGCGGCTACATCAACCTGTTGATGGGCACCCTGGCCTTCGTGCACAGCGCCGTTGCCCTGGTGGCGCTTCACTCCAATTCCACCGCAGGCTCTTCGGCCATTTACCGGCCCCTCACCTTCGGTTGGACCTGGCTGGATACCGCGGGCCTGCGCATCGGCTTTGATGGCCTGATCACCGAGCCCGCCCTGATCGCCATGACGGTGATCACCGGTTTGCATGTGCTGGTGCAGATCTATTCCATCGCCTACCTGGAGATGGATTGGGGGTGGCCCAGATTTTTCGGTTCCCTGAGTTTCTTTGAGGCGGGCCTCTGCGCCCTGGTGCTGACCGATTCGTTGTTTTTCAGCTACGTGATCCTGGAGCTCCTCACCCTGGGCACCTATCTGATCGTGGGCACCTGGTACAACCAGCCCCTGGTGGTGAAGGGAGCCCGTGACGCCTTTCTCACCAAGCGGATCGGCGACCTCATTTTGCTGGCCGGCGTCATTGCCCTGCTTCCCATCAGCGGCACCTGGAATTTCCACCGGCTCCAGGGCTGGGCGGCCGACATGGCCAACAACCACATCCCCGTCAGCCCGGGCCTCACGCTCATCCTCCTGGCCCTGATCGCGGGCCCGATGGGCAAATGTGCCCAGATTCCCCTCCACCTCTGGTTGGATGAGGCCATGGAGAGCCCCCTGCCCTCCACCGTGTTGCGCAACTCCGTGGTGGTGGTGGGCGGCATCTGGGTGCTGCTCCGCCTGGAGCCCCTGATTGCCCTCAGCCCCTTTGTGCAGAGCGTGCTGGTGGTGGTGGGCGGCACCAGCGCCCTGGTGGGGTCCCTCATCGCCCTGGCCCAGATCGATGTCAAGCGGGCCCTCTCTTTTCTTGTGACCAGCTGGATGGGCCTGTTGTTTGTGGCCGTGGGCCTGGGGGGCATCAACGTGGCCGATCACCTGATGCTCGTCTATCCCCTGCCGATGGCCCTGATGCTCATGGCCATCGGGGCGATTGTGTTCACCAATGTCACCCAGGACCTCACCCAGCTGGGGGGACTCTGGAAGAAACGGCCCCTGATGGGTCTGGCGTTCCTGAGCGGTGCCGCCGGCCTGATGGCCCTGCCTCCCTTCGCCGGTTTCGCCGCCCTAAGGGAGCTCATGGCGGTGGCCACCAGCAGCGATCACCCCTGGCTTCTGGGGGGAATTGTGTGGATTACGAATGCCTTAATCAGCGCAGGGTTAATCAGGGTGTTTGGTCTGATTTGGGCCGGGCAACCCACCCCCTTCACCACCCGTTCCCCTGAGGCCCTCTGGCTGCTGGTGGTTCCCACCCTGGTGTTGATGGGCATGGTGCTCCACCTGCCCCAGCTGCTCGTGCGCAACGGGGTCTTCCCCCTGACGCCCCTGGCGGGATGGGGGCCCATGGCCTGGCCCCTACTGGCGAGCACCCTGGTGGGGGGAGGCCTCTCGGCCCTCTTTTACCTCAGGCCCCACCCCCTCGCCCACCTTCCCTCCACCCTGGGGGGCCTGCAGGACTGGCTCGCCCATGACATGCAGACCGAGCGCTTCTACCACCGCACCATCGTGGGTTTGGTGGTGGCCCTGGCCAAACTCAGTGCCTGGTCGGATCAGCAGATTGTGGAGGGCTTCAGCGGCACCACCGGTGAGGTGGCCCTCCAAGGGGCCAAACGGCTCAGCCTCACCACCTCTGGCCGGTCCCAGGCCTACGCCCTCACCCTGCTGCTCGGGGTCCTGCTGATGGCGGCCTGGTTGCTGGCCAATCCCGCCTCTTCCCAGCTCCTCCGCCCGCTCCGCTGATGCCATCCTCCATCCTGCTGCTGCTGTTGGCGCTGCCCATCGCCGCCACCTTGCTTCTCCCCGTCCTGCCGGGGGAACATTCCGTTCGCCTGCGCAACCTGGCGGCCCTGGCCTGTGGAGCCCAGCTGTTGGTGGCGCTGGCCTGCTGGCGGCTCCCCCCCACCGACCTCCATGTGGCCTGGCTGCCGAAGCTGAAACTCGCCCTAGATCTCGGCCTTGATGGGCTGTCCCTGCCACTGGTGGTGCTCACGGCCCTGTTGAGCACCCTGGCGATCCTCTCCGCACCCGATGACCAATCCAGACCCCGCCTCTTTTATTCCCTCCTGCTGGCCACCAATGTGGGGGTTGTGGGGGCGTTTATGGCCCGCAATGCGCTCCTCTTCGTGCTGGCCTTCGAGCTGGTGCTGATCCCCGCAACCCTGCTGGTGGCCACCTGGGGAGGGCCCCGCAAGGCCGGTGCGGCCATCCGCTACCTGGTGTATGGATCCGTTTCCGGCCTGAGTCTGCTTGGGGGTGTGCTGGCCCTGGGCTGGTTCAACAGCAATGGCGTGAGCTTTTCCTACGAGGATCTGGCCCACGCCAGCCTCACCCCATCGGCCCAGGCCTGGATTCTGGCCCTGCTGCTGCTGGGTTTCGGGCTCAAGCTGCCGATTGTTCCCCTCCATGGCTGGCAGCCCTTCACCTATGCCCAGGCCCCCATCCCCGCGGTGATGCTTCTGGGGGGAGCTGTCTCCAAGCTGGGGGCCTACGGGCTCCTCAGATTCGGGGTGGGTTTCCTGCCCGACACCTGGGCCGCCTGGTCCCCCTGGATTGCGGCCGCCGGGGCGGTCAGCGCCGTCTACGGCGCCCTCAATGCCATTGCTCAAGCTGATATCCGCCGGCTGATGGCCTACAGCTCCCTTGGCCACATGGGTTTACTGGTTCTGGCGTTGGCGGCCGCCACCCCCTTGAGCCTCCAGGGGGCCATGGCCCAGATTCTGGCCCACGGAATGATTGTTGCCCTGCTGTTTGCCTGTGTGGGGTTGATTGAGCGCAAAACAGGCAGCAGCTCCATCCCTGAGTTGTCTGGCCTCCTCAATCCCCTGCGGGGTCTGCCTTTCACGATGGGAATGCTGTTGCTTGCCCTGATGGCCGCCGCCGGCATCCCCGGGTTGGTGGGCTTCCCGGCGGAATTGATCGTGTTTGAGGGGAGCTGGGTGGCCTTTCCCCGGGCCACGCTGATTTGCCTCATTGCTTCGGGCTTCACGGCCGTTTATGCCATCCGGCTTTTTAACCGTGTGGGTTTCGGCAGGCTCGACAACGCCAAGGCCAATTGGTCGGCCACCCGCTGGCCTGAGCGGGCCCCCGCCCTCGTGCTCACGCTCCTGGTGGTGGTGTGCGGGCTCTGGCCTAAGGCGATCACCGGCTGGAGTGAGGCCACCACCGCCTCCCTGGCCCTGCGGACCGCCACCTTCCCCACCCAGATGGCCTCAGTCTCAACCCCCGACACCGCCGTTCAAGCCATCGCCTCCGCCCCCCTGCTGCTGCCCTCATGACACCCCCCACCGCCACGGCCGAGGACCTGCGCCAGGCACCTTCCATTCCCCCGTCCCAGCACCGCTGGGCCGAGGTGATCCATCGGCTGGAGGCGGGCGGCTCGATGCTGCCCGACACCCCCGAAAACCTGAAGCAAATCATCGGCATCTACAAGGCCTACGCCGTGCCGATGGATTTCTACTGGCGCGACCTGCTTTACATCGCCGAACGGGTATTCCTCAACCCGCTGCCGGCCTTCAAGTATTTCCCGAGCCAGGAGTATCTCGATCTGCCCAATTCCTACGCCGGCGATCAATCCAAACTGCGCATCTGGCGTGGCGGCGAGAAGGCCCATCCCGAGCTGCTCGAATTCATGGCCAGGGGGGAAACGGGCACCATGCCGAAGCTGCTGCACCACCTGTGGCACGATCGCATCAACATGGAGTTTGCCGAAGCCTGCATGCAGGCCATGCTTTGGCACCAGGGCATGGGGGGACGCTTTTACGACTATCTCGAGACCGAGGCCTACCGGGCCAACGCGGACCGGGCCATCAAGGCCTATTTCCGCGGCAACCCCGCCATGCTTGCCCTCTATCGCCTGTTTCCTGAGATGTTCATGGAACAGGTGAAACAGATGAGTTACTATGCAAACCTGGGGCTCTTTTGGGAGGTGATGGCCCCTGTGTTTTTTGAGATGAGCGACATCTATGACGAGGGGGGCTTCAAGGGAGTGCCCGACGCCATGAATTTCCTCGTGAATGGCATCTTTGCTGTGGCGGGACGACCGATCTATCACCATGTTTATGTGGGTGATGAATGCATTGAGGTGATTCCCAAATCTGAAGGATTTACATGGCTCTATGAGGCTGCCCTACCCTATGTGGAGGCGGTGTTTTATCGCACAGCCCCCTTCCGCGGCACCAAGAGTTACAACGCCCAGGCCCAGCAGGTGCCTGCCAACCAGGCCGATTTTCACTACGGAATCCTCTACGCCGATGTGTTCCCAGTGGGGTCCGCTGGGATCCCTCCCACCCTGCTGATGCAGGACATGCTCCACTTCCTGCCTCCCTACCTGAAGGAGATCTATCGACAGCATCGGCGGGGCGAAGAAGACCAGCTGATCCAATTGGGCATCACGTTTCAACGCTCGATGTACAACGTCACCTCAGCGGTGATTCAGGCCCTGCGCTGTGCCCTGCTCTACCCCTTGGATGATCCCGATCCGGAACATCTGATGGCCAATCGTCGCTTCTTCGAGGCCCAGATGGATCGCTTCCTGCGGCCTGAAGCCCGGCTTGGAGACATCCAAGCCCAGGAGTACCGCTGATGGCCAACATCATCGAAACGGCGAAGGCCGCCGGCTGCTTCACCACCTTGCTCACTGCCGTGGAGGTGGCGGGCCTCACCTCCGCCCTGGAGAGCCCGGGTCCTTTCACCGTGTTTGCGCCCGTGGACGACGCCTTTGCCGCCCTGCCTCCGGGCACGGTGCAAACCCTGGTGGACAATCCGCCCCAGCTCGCCAGGATCCTTAAGTTCCACGTGTTGGCTGGGGCCCATCGGCGGGCGGAGCTGGTGGATCAACCGGAGTGGACGAGTCTGGAGGGGGCGCCTGTGGCCATCCGTCGGGCTGAGCCCTTTGAGGTGAAAAACGCCACGGTGGTCAGCGCCGATGTGGAATGCGACAACGGGGTGGTGCATGTGATCAACCGGGTGATTCTTCCTGGCTGAATCCCCCGGGCATGTGACAATCGGCCGAATTCTCAGTTCTCCCATGCGCCACCTGGTCCACAGCCTGCCTCTCGCCCTGCTCCTGGCTGGTGTCCTGACTGGCTGTGCCCCGGAAGGAGGTTCAGGGGTGCAAAGCGCCAAGCTTTCTGCCATCCAGGGCCGGGGAAAGTTGATCTGTGGGGTGGATGGGAAGTTGCCAGGCTTCAGCTTCGTGGGGCCTGACGGCACCTACACCGGTTTGGATGTGGATGTCTGCAAAGCCGTGGCGGCCGCCGTTTTTGCCGATCCCAAGAAAGTGGAATATCGGGATCTGAACTCCAGCGAACGCTTCGCCGCCCTGGCCAGCGGTGAAGTGGATCTGTTGTCCCGCAACACCACCATGACCCTCAGCCGCGATGCGGCTGGCGGCAACGGTTTGAGCTTCGCCCCCACCACCTTCTATGACGGCCAGGGGGTGATGACCACAAAAACCAGCGGGATCACCACCCTCAAGGCCCTCGCTGGCAAACCCATCTGTGTGGAGAGTGGCACCACCACCGAGCTCAACCTGGCGGATCGCATGCGGGAGTTGAACGTTCCCTACACGCCGCTGAAATTCCAAACCGGCGACCAGACCTACGCCGCCTATCTCGGCGGGCGTTGTGTGGCCGTCACCAGCGACCGATCCCAGCTGGCCGCAAAGCGCACCAGCTTCCCCAAGCCTGGGGATCACGTGCTCCTGCCCGATGTGATGAGCAAGGAACCCCTCACCCCGGCGACGGTCAATGCCGATCCCCTCTGGGCGGATGTGGTGCGCTGGACCGTGAACACCCTTTTCCAAGCTGAGGAGCTGGGCATCACCCAGGCCAACGTGGCCGCCAAAGTGGCCGAGGCCAAGGCCAATCCCAAGCTGGCGGACCTCCGTCGCTTCCTTGGTGTGGAGGGCGATTTTGGCAAGCAGCTCGGCCTGCCGGCCGATTTTGTGCCCAAGGTGATCGCCGCCGTGGGCAACTACGGCGAGGTTTTTGACCGCAATGTGGGCCCTAAATCCCCCCTGCAGTTGGATCGGGGCGTCAACAAGCAATGGAAAGAGGGAGGTCTGATCTATTCCCCCCCCTTCCGCTGATCCCTGATGGTGCTCCCCTCCCCGCCATCCGCCCCCGATGGGGCTCCCCCCTGGTGGCGCGATCGCCGGGTGGTGCCCTGGGTGGTCCAGGCCGTTGTGGGGCTGGTGGTGCTTTTCCTGATTGCCTTCCTGCTGGGCAACCTGGTGCGCAACCTCACGGCGGCAGGTCTGCTGCTCACCTGGCGTTGGCTCTCCCAGCCCGCCGGCTTTGATCTGGCCGAAACCATCGTCCCTTTTGATGCCGGCATGCCGTATTGGAGGGGTTTACTGGCCGGCCTCGCCAACACCCTGAGGGCCGTGGTCTGCGGCCTGGTGGGAGCCACCCTCCTAGGAACCCTGGCGGGGATGGCGGCCTTCAGCAGCAACGGTCTGCTGCGGGGGCTGGCACGGATCTACGTGGAGGTGATCCGCAACATTCCCCTGTTGCTGCAATTGGTGTTCTGGTATTTCGTGGTGTTTCTCGCCCTCCCTAACGGCGCCGCCGCCCTTCAACTTCCCGGGGTGGTGCTGGCCAAGTCGGGGCTCTATTTGGCAGGTCTGGCGGAGGGATTGCGCTGGCAGCTGCCGCAACTGGTAAACGGGGTCTGGCAGGCCCCCCTGCGGTTGAGTGTGGAATTTGCCGCCCTGCTCACGGGCCTGATCATCTATTCCGGAGCCTTCATTGCTGAAGTGGTGCGGGGCGGGATCGCAGCGGTGCCCAAGGGCCAGTGGGAGGCAGCGGCCTCCCTGGGGCTGGGCTGGTTCACCACTCTGAAACAGGTGGTTCTCCCCCAGGCCCTGCGGGTGATCGTGCCTGGGCTCAACACCCAATACATCTCCCTAGCCAAGAATTCCTCCCTGGCCGTGGCGGTGGGCTTCAGCGACCTCTACTCCGTTGCTGAAACCACCTTGAACCAGACAGGACGGGCCGTGGAGGTGTATCTCATCCTGCTGGGGGCCTACCTGGGCCTGGATCTCTTGATCTCCGCCCTCATGAATGGCCTGAACCGACTTGTGCAGATCAGGGAGCGCTGAGATGACGCCCATGCTGCGCAAGCTTCGCCACGAACTCTTCTCCACGCCTGGGGATGGTGTGTTGAGCTTGGGCCTCCTCTCCCTGCTTGTTCTTGCGCTGGTGGGCTTCCTGCGCTGGGCCTTCCACCAAGCCGAGTGGGCCGTGATTCAGGCCAATAGCACCCTGTTTGCCGTGGGGCGCTATCCCCTTGATCAGCAGTGGCGCCTCTGGCTGCTCACCACTCTGCTGGTGGGGGCAGCGGGCCTCAGCTGGGGGCTGCTGCGGGCCCATCCCCGTTCCGATCGGGAGGGGGTGCTTTGGCCCCGCAACGACCGCGTGGCTGCAGCGGTGCTGGTGGTCCTGGCGCTTTGGCTTCCTTTTGCCCTCCGGCTCCATCCGGGCATCCAAGCCCGGTGGTGGGGCTTGGCGGCCCTGCTGCTGGCCCTGAGGTGGTTGGCGGGCCGCCATGGCCGCCAACTCCCCTCCAAACTGTTGCGCCTGGTGCCCCTCATTTGGCCCGCGACTTACATCATCGGCATGGTGCTGATCAGCGGCGGGCTGGGGATGGCCAAGGTTCCCCCGTCGGAGTGGGGAGGGTTGCTGCTGACCCTGCTGGCCGCCAGTTTCGCCATCTTGTTGTGTTTTCCCCTCGGGGTGCTTTTGGCCCTTGGCCGCCGCAGTGAACTCCCCCTCCTGCGTTGGGCATCGGTGGTTTACATCGAATTCATCCGCGGCGCCCCCCTCATCACCTTGCTTTTTCTCGGCCAAAACATTCTTGGTTTCCTCTTGCCTGGGGGCCTCGCCCCAGAACGGATTTGGCGTGCCGCCTGGGTGCTCACCTTCTTTGCGGCGGCCTATCTGGCGGAGGCGGTGCGCTCAGGCCTGGCGGCGGTGCCCGCCGGACAGGTGGAGGCGGCCCGCTCCCTGGGCCTGTCCTATCCCCAGGCCCTGCAGCAGGTGATTCTTCCCCAGGCCCTGCGGGTTGCCCTTCCATCCATGGTGGGCCAGTTCATCTCCCTCCTGCAGGACACCACCCTGCTCTCCCTGATTGGCCTGTTGGAACTGCTCGGGGTGGCCCGCACGGTGATGGCCAACCCCGAATTTCTGGGCAAGAACGCCGAGGTGTACCTCACCCTGGCGGTGTTGTTTTGGTGTTGCTGCGCCGCCCTCGGGCTTGGCAGTCGAGCCCTGGAACGACGCCTCGATCCCCAGACCATCCCCAGCCGCTGATCCAATCCACCACCACCGCCATGACCGTCCCTGTTGCCAGCACCAGCTCCGTGATGATCGAGGCACGGGCCGTGGAGAAGTGGTATCCCAATGGCTTCCATGCCCTTAAGGGATGCGATCTGGAGGTGAGGCGGGGGGAGGTGGTGGTGATCATGGGACCCTCCGGCTCGGGGAAAAGCACCTTCATCCGCACCTTCAACGCCCTGGAGGATTTCCAGAAGGGCCAGATCACCGTCGATGGAATTGCCCTCTCCAACGACCTGCGCAACATCGATGCGATCCGCCGGGAGGTGGGCATGGTGTTTCAGCAGTTCAACCTCTTCCCCCACCTCTCGGTGATCGACAACCTCACCCTGGCGCCGGTGCTGGTGCGCAAGCGCCCGAAGGCGGAGGTTTCGGAGCAGGCGCGGGCGCTTCTGGAGCGTGTCGGCATCGCCGAGCAGGCCGACAAGTTCCCCGGCCAGCTTTCGGGCGGCCAGCAGCAGCGGGTGGCGATCGCCCGGGCGTTGTGCATGGAGCCGCGCATCCTGCTGTTCGACGAACCCACCAGCGCCCTCGATCCGGAGATGGTGCGTGAGGTGCTGGAGGTGATGCAGAACCTCGCCGCCGATGACATCACGATGGTGGTGGTCACCCACGAGGTGAAGTTCGCCCGCCATGTGGCCCATCGCGTGGTGCTGATGACCGATGGGGTGGTCGTGGAGGAAGCGCCCCCAGAAACCTTCTTCACCACCCCGGCCCACGAGCGCACCCGCCGGTTCCTCGATCAGATTCTGTAATTTACCTGGACAACCTGGGAGAAAGCTTCCATGATTAACCTGGAAAAGTATTCGCTATCCAGCGAGGATCTTGCCACAATCGAGGAGCTCCTCGCTAAGACGGGCCGAAACGTAAGCTTGCAAGACCTCTATCAACTGATGGATGAGGTTTGGTACGGCTTGGGCTGCGACCCAAATCATTATGATGAGGAAAGGTATAACGCTTTCTATCGTCATCCCGTCTGGCTTCTCAATGGCATCTTTATTGAGCAGCATGAAGAATCATTGAGCCACCGCTTGGTCATTGCAGGCACAATTGGAGAGAGGAAGTCCGCCAAGGTGCTTGATTTTGGCGGTGGATTCGGCACCTTGGCCAGGATGATTGCCACGGCGAATCCTGATTGTTCGGTCGATATCTGGGACCCATTCCCTCCTCAGCACGGCATCGAAGCGTGTGCTGCCTATGCCTCGATCCGCTTTGTTTCGTCCCCGCTGGACGATTCTTATGATGCGCTTGTGTGTACGGATGTGTTAGAGCATGTGCACGATCCTCTGTCTCTGCTCGCCACCATGGTGCGGAAGGTGAGGGTTGGAGGTGTATTGATCATCTATAACTGTTTCTATAGAGTGATCCAATGTCATCTTCCATCCACTTTTCACCTCATTCATACCTTCGATGAATTTTGCCAGCTGCTTGGCTTGAGGGTTGAGGGCAAGACAAAGGACGACCACGCCACGATCTACGTCAAGGAAGCTGATGTGGTCCCCGATTGGAAGCTGATCCGTCGTCGTGAAAAGGCTTCCATTCTCTCGCACCGCATCAATCTATGGCAAAAAGAGCATCCTGAGTCGGGTCCTCTCTGGCATAAGCTTGCTGTTATCCAGGCAGATCCTCTCTACTATCCTGACAAGATTCTGCGGCGATTGATTCAGGTGTTTACCGGGCCTTAAGGAATGTTGTGAGGGCTGGCATCTGATTTTCTTCTGCTTCAGTGATGCCTCCCGCCGTCATCCAGCTCTCACCGTCATCGCCTCCAGCCCGTGCAGGCCCTCATAGAGGAGCCAGACGGCGAACACCAGAGCGAGCACGCCCACCAGCCATTCAGCCTTGTGCTGAAGCCATTCCTCCAGGCGGGCGATCGGTTCGCGGATCGAACCGGAACTGGCGATCCAGGCCAGAGGTGGCAACAGCAGCAGCGAGCTGGCCATCAAGGCGAACAGGCCGCTCACCTCAAGATCGGCGGGGATGCCGGGATGGTTGATCAGCAGCAGCCCCGCTTCCTTGAGATAGAAAACCAGGTTCTCCGGCGTCAGCAGCGCGCCGGCGGCCCCGATCGGCACCAGCAGCCACGTGTCGAGCCCGGGTAGCCGGTTCATCAGCCGCAGCGCCATGCCCTCCTCCCCGATCAGGGCCTGGGGGGTGAGCTGATACAGGCCCAGGGCCAGCAGGCCCCCCGCTCCCAGCAGGTCGATCAGCACCTGTTCCCGCTCTCCGTGGCTGAGGCTCAGGGAGAAGTGCTGCCCCAGCAGCATCAGCACTGCCACCGCGAGCAGGTTGGCCAGGGTCCACCCCAGCACGTAGGCGAAGGAGCGGAGCAGTGGCGCCCGGCCCAGCAGCAGCAGGGTCACCACCCCGATGTGCAGCGGCGAGAAGGCGATGCCCATCCCGAAAAGCGACGACTGGGTGACGAGGGAGGCGTCCATCGGCGCGGGCGGAAGATCACGCAACCTAACGGCCGTGATTGCCCGGGCGTCTGCTGCCACCCTGGAGAGCGTGGGCACGCCGGCGCCATGTCCGTTTCGCTGCAGATCGCCAACACGGTCACCGATCTGATCCAGGGCGACGTGCGCGAGCATCTGCCGCTCGAGCGGATCCCGCTGCGGGGCGACGTGCTCGGCCTGGGCACCACCAGCGGCTGGGATAACGGTGAACTCACCTTCCTCCAGGAGGGCGATGCGGGCGTCACACGCATCTGGAAGAGCCAGCCGGCCGATGGCCGCGTGGTGGCGCTCGAGCCCGGCAGCGGCCTCCAGCACTTTCCCTATGTCTGCTTCAGCGGCGATGCCACGGCCCTGCGGCGTCCGGCGCCGCCCGCCTGCCTCGGACCCCGGCCAGGGGTACCCCTGCAGGAGCGGATCGCCGAAGCCATGGCCTTCCTCCAGGCGGAGGGCGTGCTGGAGGCGGCGCCGATCTATGGCATGCGGCTGCGGGCCCGCTGGCAGTCGTTGGTGATCACCGTGGCCTCCAAGCTCTGCCTTGGCGAACTGCGCCGCAATGAGGGTGTGGCCCGGCTCCTGCCGGGTGGCGCCGCTGCCCGGGCGGTGGGGGCTTCGATCTACGAGCGGCTGCCCCATTTTCGCCTGTCCGCCCAGGATCCCGCTGATCCGGCCGATCCTGTGCGCTGGCTCGGCGCCAGCCTCCACTGGGAGGGCTGCGGCTTCTGGGACACCCGGCCCGAGACCGGCCGGGTGACCGTGCCGGTGGCCGGCGCCCACCTCCATCTGCATGGCTGCAGCACCGATCTGTGCCACGGCGGCCATCTGCACCACGAGCACCCCGACAGCGTGCTCGCGGATCTGGAGCATCTGGTGCTCTACCCCCTGCAGCACCTGCAGCATCTCGCCAGCGATCTGGCGGTGAGCGAGGCCCACTGGCACGCCGGCGAGCTCCGCTTCACGGTGATCAACCACGGCAGCCTCGATGCCAGCGACGTGGACGTGGTGGTGGTGATCGACGATCGCTTCAGCGATCACCGCCATCTCTGCCTGCCCTGGCTGGAGGCCGGCGGACGCGAACGGTTCGCCATGCCCCTGCCCCTGCCGGCGGGGTGCCATGAGCTGGAGGTGGTGGTGGATCCGGAGCGCCGCATCCTCGAGCCCGGTGACCTTCGGGACGACAACCGGGCGCGGTTGGTGGTGCACGGCGATGATTGAGGGCCGGCGCATCCCCGGCAGGCTGCGTTTCGATGCCCTGCCGATCGGCAATCAGTGCCTGCTGATGCTGGCGGCCGGCGCGGTGCTGGGGCTCACGCTGCCAGGGGCGGCGGCGCTGCTGCAACCGCTGGGACTGGCCTTTCTGCAGGCCTCCCAGGTGGTGGTGATGCCCTTCCTGATCTGTGAGCTGATCGCCGGCTTCGGGGGGCTGAGTGCCGAGGCCCGCCGCGCTCTGTTGCGGGGCGGTGTCTTGGTGCTGCTGGCGCTCTGGCTGGTGGCGGCCCTGGTGGTGATCGTGCTGCCTTCGTTCCTGCCGTCGTTGGTGTATTCGGGCTTCTTCCGCTCCGACATCTTCCTGGAGCCCGAGACCCCGGATCTGCTGCGCACCTATCTGCCGGACAACATCTTTGCCGCCCTGGCGGCCGACAACTTCCCGGCCGTGGTGCTGTTCAGCTCGGTGCTGGGGATCCTGCTGCAGGGGATGGGTGAGCGCCGCGACCTGCTGCCGGTGCTGGAGGCGATGCGCCTGTTGTTCGCCCGCCTGAATCGGCTGGTGACCCACATCATTCCCTACGGCATCCTCGCCCTCAGCACGATCACCTTCTCCCGCCTGGATCTGGCCCAGCTCGTGCGGATCCAGGCTCTGTTCCAGCTCGGCCTGATCGCTCTGCTGGCGCTCACCGTGCTCTTCAGCGGCATCGTGCTGGCCTTCACTCCGCTGGGCGCAGGCTCCCTCTGGCGGATCATGCGGGGGCCCCTGGCGCTCACCGCCAGCAGCGCCAACCTGCTGATCGCCCTGCCGCTGCTGATCGCGGGCCTGCGCGAGGAGCTGGAGCTGGCGCCGGGGCGTGCCGAGGATCTCTCGCCCCTGATCTCGCTCGGCTATGCCCTGCCCACCGTGGGACAGGTGGTCTCACTGCTGTTCATCCCCTTCGCCGCCTGGAGCGTCGACCGGGCGATGACGCCCCTGGCGATCGCCCGCATGCTCGTCACCGCCGTGCCCGCGTCCGTGGCCGGCATGAAGGCGGTGGTCCGCCAGGAGCTGCTCAGCCAGGGGCTCCCCCTCGATCTGCTGCAGCTGGTGTACGTGAGCGGCGAATGGCTCTACCGCCTGGAGAAGGTTCTGGCCCTTGAGGGTTTGGTGGTGCTGGCGCTGCTCGTGCATTTCGGAGGCACGGCGCGCCGCATCCGCCTGCTGCCCCTGGTGGGTGGTGCCGGCACGGCCGCCGCCCTCGTGCTGGGGCTTGGCAGCGCCAACCGCGCCCTGCTGGCCCATCTGCTGCGGGATTCTTATCGCAACGACGCCCGCTTGCTGGCTCTGCGCCCGGTGGTGCCGTCCCCCGTGCCCTCTCCTCTTCCGGCCCTGCGTCCCGAGCCGGTGACCCTGCAGGCGATCCTGGCTCGGCGGGTGCTGCGGGTGGGGGTGCGCCGCGACGGGCTGCCCTGGGCCTTCCGCAACCGTCAGGGGCGGCTGGTGGGCTTCGACATCGATCTGATGGCCTCCCTGGCCCGCGACCTTGAGGTGAGGCTGGAGGTGAGGGAGGGTTCGCTGGCGGAGCTGGAGCGGTGGCTGCAGCTCCGCACCATCGACCTGGCGGTGGGCGGCATTCAGGCCAGCCCCCAGCGGGCGATCCGCCAGCACCTCAGTCGCGGCTATCAGGCGGTGCATCTGGGCCTGGTGGTGCCGGATGACAAGGTGGCACTGGTGCAGAACCTGCCCAAGCAGCCCCTGGGGCGACCGCTGCGGATCGCGGTCGCCGATGCCGACAGCACCGGCCCGGAGCTGCGGGATCGCATCGCCCGGGAGCTGGGAGGCAGCGGCACCCGGCCGGTGGTGGAGCTCCTGTCCGTGCCGTCCAAGGATGTGTTCTTCACTGCCGCCGGTGTGCAGCGCTTCGATGCCCTGCTGACCACCGCTGAGGGGGGATCGGCCTGGGCGGTGCTGCACCCCCGCACCTCCCTTCTGGCCGTCTTCCGCGATCGACTGGGCAGTGAGATGGTGGTGGGGGTGGCCGGGGAGGACCACGCGCTGAGCACCTATCTCGACACCTGGCTGGCCCGGGCCCAGGCCCGCGGACTCACAGAGACGCTCTTCCGCCGCTGGATCCGGGCGGAATCCTGAGGCGGGCTGCGCTGGTCGCAGTTCCTGTCAGTCGCGTCGATCGTTCTGCTGCTGCAGGCGCTGCACTTGCCGCCGCACCTTCTCGTGGCGCTGCCAGCGGCGCTGGCTGAGCCAGCGCTGCAGGCCGCGATCGAGATCCTCCAGGGCTTCACCGAAGCGCCGGAACCAGCCCATCGGTCCGCGCTGCCGTGGTGGAGCGTATCCGGGAAAGGTTCGGGGATCAGGCTCGTCCATGGGGGGCGGGGAGCTCGTTGCTGCACTTTGCTGGAAGTTGATGCGAAACGCATCAAGGTTGGGCTGGCGGTCAGGGAAGGGTGGCCCAGTCGGCGGCATTGAGTTCCGGGAACAGCCCGTCCTCGCGGCGCACCGCCGCCAGCCAGTCGTCCCGCAGGGGCGTGCCGTTCTCGATCGCCTGCATCAGCCGCCAGAAGCGGTCGAGATGCCGGTGGATGCGCTCCCGGGCCAGCTCGGTGGTGGTGCCGGCCCGCAGAATGAAGCTCCAGTCGGAGCTCTGGGCCAGCAGCAGCTCCCGGCCCGCCTGGGTGAGCCAGTCCCGCTGTTCCGTGCTGCCCACGCCGCGGTTCACGCGGCGCACCATCGCCCGGGCGGCCCGCTGCCATTCCGGCACCACCCAGGCGTTCGTTTCATTCAGCCAGTAGTCGTGGTAGCCGCCACTGCCCCAGCTGGAAGGGGACGGATGGCATACCTGCAGCGAACCCACCCCGTCGAGCACATCGCGCAGATGGGTGAAACTCACCCCGCAGGCCGGGCCCTGGCGGAACAGCTCCGCCAGGAAGGTCGGCCCCTCGAACCACCAGTGGCCGAACAGCTCGGCATCGAACGGGGCCACCAGCAGCGGCGGCCTCTCGATCGTGGCCGCCAGGGTCTGCAATTGCTGGCTGCGGCCTGCCAGATAGTCGGCGGCATGCTCCTGGATCCGCTCCGCGGCCACGGCTGGTTCGTAGGGCCGCTTGGCGTCCAGCGGTGATCCCGGTGCGCTCACACGATGCAGTTTCAGGCCGAGGGGGCGGCGGCTGCGGATCCCCTTCGCCAGCAGGATGTCCTCGGGCAGATCCCAGCCCTGGTCCCGGTGGAACTCCCGGTAGGCCGGGTCTCCCGGATACCCCTGGCTGGCACTCCACACCGGCAGGGTGGAGGTGCTGTCGCGGCCGAAGAAGGCCACACCGGCCGGCGAGCAGATCGGGGCATAGACGCCGTAGCGGGGCCGCGGCAGGGCGTGGAGCAGGCCGTGGCCATCGAGCAGGGTGTAACGCAGCCCGCAGCTGGCGAGGGTGCGATCGAGGCCCTCGTAGTAGGCGCACTCCGGCAGCCAGATGCCCAGGGGACGCTCCCCGAGCAGCCGCCGGTGTTCCCGGATCGCCGTGAGCAGCTGGGCCCGCACCGCCTCCGGGCAGTCGCGCAGCAGGGGAAGGTAGCCGTGGGTGGCGGCGCAGGTGATCAGATCGACGACCCCGGAGCGCTGCAGGCGCTGGAAGCGGGGCAGCAGGTCGCCACCGACGGCCTGCCAGCGGGCCAGCACCCGGCCCAGCTGGGTTTCCAGGTGGCGGGCCGCCGGGGCCAGCTCCGCCGGGGCCAGGGCGAGCAGGCCGATGCGCAGCTCCAGCCAGGGAGCGAAGCGGCGGTTGAGGTCGGCGTCGCTCAGCAGCGACAGCAGGGTGGGGGAGAGGCCGAGGGTGAGGCGCGGCCGCTGGGCGGGATCGGCCGCGGCGGCCTCCAGCACCTCCAGCAGGGGCAGATAACACTCCTGAAGGGCCTGGAAATACCAGTCCTCCTCGAGCGACCCTGGTTCCCCGCTGCGTACGTAGGGGAGGTGGGCGTGCAGCACAAGGGCCAGATCGCCCGAAGCCATGGCCCTCCAGCGGTGGGCGCACTGTAAGGGCAGCTTCTAGGGTGCTCGAAAGATCCGGTGGCTCCCCCTCCGAATGCAGCGGGTTCTGGCGGTCGATGGCCACAGCATGTTCTATGCCCAGCAGAAGATGGGCTGGTTCTTCGATCCAAGGCGGCTGCTGGAACTGGCCGCCGAGCCACAGGCTGTGGAGCTGGCCAGCGCCTTCTGGTACGCGGGCCTGAAGGACCCCTCCGACCAGCGGCCGTTCCGTGATGCGCTCACCAGCCTGGGCTTCACGGTGCGCACCCGTCCCCTGCGGGAACTGCCGCCCGCCTCCGGCGGTCCGCAGACCGAGGGCGAAGGGCGCCAGTTCGCCCGCGCCAACCTCGACGTGGAGATCGCCATCGATCTGATGGCGGTGGCCCATCGCTGCCAGGAGGTGTGGCTGCTCAGCGGCAGCCGCGATCTCGAACGGCTGGTGGAGGTGCTGCGGGCCCGGGGCCTGCGGATCGTGGTGCTGAGCACCGACGGCATGGTGGCCCGGGAGCTGCGCAACGCTGCCGATCGCTTCGTGGATCTGACTTCCCTGCGGCCGCGGCTGGAGCGCTCCGAGGCCCTGCAGGCCCCGGTGTTCAGCCGCAACCACTGAAGCGAGGACCCGGGGCGGGGCTGGGCCTAGGATGGCGCTTACTCATAGTCACTTCGCTTAGGCATTCCGATGGCCCGCGATCCCGGTCGGGTACTGATCTTCGACACCACGCTCCGCGATGGCGAGCAGTCGCCCGGCGCCAGTCTGAACCTCGAGGAGAAGCTGGCCATCGCCCAGCAGCTGGCCCGTCTCGGCGTCGACATCATTGAAGCCGGCTTCCCCTTTGCCAGCTCCGGCGATTTCAACGCCGTGCAGCGCATCGCGGCCAGCGTCGGCACCCCTGACGGCCCGGTGATCTGCGGCCTCGCCCGCGCCGCCGCCGGTGACATCAAGGCCTGCGCCGAGGCCGTGGCCCCCGCCGCCCGCCGCCGCATCCACACCTTCATCGCCACCAGCGACATCCATCTCGAGCACAAGCTGCGCAAGAGCCGCGCCGAGGTGCTCTCCATCACCCGCGAGATGGTGGCCTACGCACGCTCCCTCGTCGACGACGTGGAGTTCTCCTGCGAGGACGCCGGCCGCAGCGATCCGGAGTACATGCACCAGGTGATCGAGGCGGCGATCGAGGCCGGCGCCACCACCATCAACATCCCCGACACCGTCGGCTATGCCACCCCGGCCGAGTTCGGCGAACTGATCGCCGGCATCAACCGCTCCGTGCCCAACATCGACCGTGCCGTGATCTCGGTTCATGGCCACAACGATCTCGGCCTGGCGGTGGCCAACTTCCTGGAGGCCGTCAAGAACGGTGCCCGTCAGCTCGAGTGCACGGTCAACGGCATCGGCGAGCGGGCCGGCAACGCCTCGCTCGAGGAGCTGGTGATGGCGCTGCACGTGCGCCGCAGCTACTTCAATCCCTTCCTCGGTCGGCCCGCAGGCAGCAGCGAGCCGCTCACCGGCGTGCGCACCGAGGAGATCACCAAGACCTCACGCCTGGTGAGCAACCTCACCGGCATGGCGGTGCAGCCCAACAAGGCCATCGTGGGGGCCAACGCCTTCGCCCATGAATCGGGCATCCACCAGGACGGCGTGCTCAAGAACCGCCTCACCTACGAGATCATCGATGCGCGCACCGTCGGCCTCACCGACAACCGCATCTCGCTGGGCAAGCTCTCAGGCCGCAGCGCTTTCCGCGCCCGCCTGGAGGAGCTCGGCTACAGCCTCGAAGGCGAGGATCTCAACGACGCTTTCATCCGCTTCAAGGAGCTCGCCGACCGCAAGCGGGAGATCACAGACCGGGATCTCGAGGCGATCGTCAGCGAGCAGGTGCAGCAGCAGGGGGCAGCCACCTTCGTGCTCAAGGGCGTGCAGGTGAGCACCGGCACCGGCCTGCGGCCCACCGCCACCGTCACCCTCGCCGGCCCCGACGGGGAGGAGCGCACCGAGGCAGCCCTCGGCACCGGCCCGGTGGATGCCGTCTGCCAGGCCCTCAACCGCCTGGCCGGCGTGCCCAACGAACTGATCGAGTTCAGCGTCAAGTCGGTCACCGAGGGGATCGACGCCATGGGCGAAGTCACGATCCGCCTGCGGGCCGATGGAGTGCTCTATTCGGGCCATTCCGCCGACACCGACATTGTGGTGGCGGCGGCCCAGGCCTTTGTCAACGCCCTCAACCGCCTGGTGACTGGCAGCCAGCGCTCGCCCCTGCATCCCCAGAAGACCCCCCTGCCCCTGGCTGAGATGCCGCGGGTGTGACCATGAGCCGTGGATTGCGTCAGCTGCTGCTCTGGGGCTTTGGCCTGCTGCGCTGGCTGATCTGGCTCGTGGCCCTGGGCTTTCTGTTGCTCGAGGCGCGTGAGCTCACGGCACAGCGGCAACTGACGCAGATCACGGTCTTCGCGGTGCTGTTCCTGGTGGCGAGCTTCCAGCTCAGCACGGCGCGGTTCCTGGTGACGGGCCCTGATGCAGGCGAGGCCCCGACCGTCCTGCAGAGCGCCTTGGCGATGTTCGCCGCCTCGCTGTTCTCGGTTCTCGACGGCGCCCTCGATCAGATTTTCGTCTTGCTGCCCGCCGGCGCAGCGGGCAGTGCTGCGCCTCTCCTGCATCTCCTGAACTGGGCCCTCAATCTTGCCTGCATGGTTCTCGCCCTCGCCTCGATCGAGTTGTTCCTCGCCACGCTGCGCCGTCTGATCGCCCGCTTCTGAAACCGCACGCGCATGCAGGCCGATGCGGCCCTGAACCAGGAGATGCCGCACCACTGGGAGGGTCTGGTCGAGACGTGCTCGGTGCTGGGCCGGGAGCGTGAGCAGCCGCAAGCCTCTCAGAGGGCGTGGAGCATGGGAGTCCCTGCCGTGCGCCCATTGTCAGCCTCCTGGGGCTGCCAGCTCAGCCAGTTCCGTCGCCGCGCCGCAGGCGGAGCAGTAGGGATAGAAGGCCGGGTGGTGGTGCTCGCAGCGCTGGCAGTGGGTCTGGATGCGCAGTCCGCAGTGCATGCAGTAATCGGGCAGCGGGGCACCTGCCGCGGCGAGCGAGCGTTCACAGCTGGGGCACTGGCGCCGGGCCAGGCTCTGCAGCGCCTTCTCATAGCGGATCTGCTGCAGGCGTTCCTCCTGCGGGGCCTGCTGTTCCGATTGCTTGCGCTGCAGATAGGTCCGCAGCCAGCGCATCAGCCCCCGGCCGCCCAGGTAGGTGAGCAACGCGCCGATGCCATAGCGGATGTAGGCGCCGAAGCTGGGCAGGTAGGGCACCAGTTCCACGAAGAAGGCGAACAGGGCGAACAGCAGGAAGCCCCAGACGAAGGGCCACTGTTCACCGCCGCGATGGCGGCGGAACAGGTGCACCGACAGCGCCAGCACGGGCAGCACGAATCCCAGACGGATCAGGAAAGCGATCCATTGATGGCGGCTGAGGGCCACGGCATACGCCTGCTGAGCGCGCCGCTCCAGATCGGAGCGCTTTCGTTCCAGCGGCTCCAGACGGGTCTGGAGCGCCTGCTGCCGCTGCTCCAGCCGTCGCTGCTGCTCCGCCAGCTGGCGTTCCTGCTCCAGCAAGGCATCGAGCTGGCGGGCCCGCTGCAGCACCTCGGGGTTCTGATCGCTCTGGGAGGTCACCGCCCGGGCCGCCTGCCAGGTTTCGAAGCTTTGCCGCTCGCGTCGCAGATTCTCCTGGGCGACGCCACGCCGGCGCCTCAACGCGCCGATCTCCACCTGCAGCCGCTGCTGCTGCTCCTGCAGCGGCGCGATCGCCTCCTGCACGCTCCGCAGGGCTGATTCCTGGCGGAACTGGGAGATCTGCGGGGCCCGGCTGAGCAGGGGCAGATCGGCGATCAGGCTGGCGCCCACCTGGATCAGGAACCAGGCGAACAGCACGGCGATCGTCCACTGACCGGCGCGCACCAGCCTTTCGGGGCCGCGGGATGGGCTGAGCATGGTGGCGAAGCGACAACCCCATGCTGATCAGCGCTGCCACCCGGGTCACCCCGCCCTCGACCCTCCCACCTCCAGCTGGCAGCAGACTGACCCGCGCGGCCTCCTTGGGCCGGCGCCAGCCGCCCAGTCCCCCCTGTCCATCCTTCCTGCGCCATGGCCCCGACCGCCACTGCAACGCCCCGCCCGCCCCTGGCCGCCGCGCTGCAGCTGGCGGCCCTGCTGCTGGTGGCCGTGCTGATGCTGCTGCCGCTGCTGTGGCTGGTGAGCACTTCGCTCAAGGGGCCCGCCGAAGACATCTTCACCAGCCCACCGGCGCTGCTGCCCGCCCAGCCGAGCCTGGAGGCCTACGGGCGTCTGTTCGCCGACCATCCGATCGGCACCTACCTGCTCAACAGCACCATCGTCAGCGCCCTGGCCGTGGCGGCCAACCTGCTGTTCTGCTCTCTGGCGGCCTACCCCCTGGCCCGGCTGCGCTTCGCCGGCCGCGGCCTGGTGCTGGCCCTGGTGGTGGCCACGATCCTGATCCCCTTCCAGGTGGTGATGATTCCCCTCTATCTGCTGATAGTGCAGATCGGGTTGCGCAACACCCTCTGGGCCCTGATCCTGCCCCAGGCCGCCACCGCCTTCGGCATCTTTCTGCTGCGCCAGAGCTTCCTGGCGGTGCCGGTGGAGCTGGAGGAGGCGGCCCGGATCGACGGCTGCTCGCCGCTGGGGGAGTGGTGGAACGTGATGCTGCCGGCGGCCCGGGCCGATCTGATCACCCTGGCGATGTTCGTGTTCATCGGCACCTGGAGTGATTTCCTGTGGCCGCTGATCATCCTCGACGATCCAGGCCTGTTCACCCTGCCGCTGGGCCTGCAGCAGCTCGCCAGCAGCTTCTCGCTCGACTGGCGGTTGGTGGCGGCCGGTTCGGTGGTGTCGATCCTGCCGGTGCTGCTGCTGTTCGTGCTGCTGCAGCGTTTCATCCTGCCCAGCGCCAGCGGCGATGCCGTGAAGGGCTGACAGGGTTGCGGAGCCTCTAGTGCAGGGCATGGCCGCGGCCTTGTCTTCGTCCTGTCGGTTGCTACCGGTTTTCAGCGGGTGTCGGCCGGGCCGGGCCGAAGCACCCCGCTGCCGCTCCGCTGGGCCGGGGTGAACGGCCGGGCCTGGGGCAGCAGATAGCTCGGCCCAGGAGGCTCTGGTAGCACGGCTGGAGGCATTCCTGCGGCGGGACTCTGGCCCGGTGGCGGGGTTGCCTGGCGCAGCTGCTGCAGCTCCGAGCGCATCTCATCGCGCTCCCGCCGGGTGCTCTCGAGCTCCTCGCGCTGTCCATCGAGCCCCTGCATCCGCTCGGCAAGGGTGCGCAGCTGCTGCTCCATGGCTGCGGTGCGATCGAGGGAACGGCTGTTCTCGACACCCTGCAGGCGCATCTCCAGCTGCTGCAGGCGCTGGTTCTGGTCGCGGCTCTTGATCAGCAGCATCACGAACAGCACCGCCAGCAGGGTGCTGACACCGATCTGAAGCCAGGGCAGCCAGACGGGCCCCTCGGCATCGGAATCGAACCCGAAGGCCATTGCCCTTAGGCAGAAACGAAGTGGACTGATTCTGACGGGCTTACACGATCAGTGCCGCTCCCTGGCCCCGCCGGGCTTCGCCGCCGGCCAGCAGCCGCTGCTCGGTGGCCCGGTACACGGCGACGGCCTGCTCGGCCGAGCGCCCGATGCAGGTCATGCCGAGCTTGCCGTACTCCGACAGGCACCCCAGCAGATGGAACACACTGCCTTGCAGCTTGGCGGGGTCGTAATGGAGGCCCGCCTCGGCCACGATGTCGATCAGGTCCACCGGCAGCAGCCCCTGCAGCCGCGGATCGCAGAGGTTGTCGGTGGCCATGTAGTGCAGGGGCTCGCCGGTGGGGGAGAGGAACAGGCCGCTGGCGGGATCGAGCCGGCCGGTGGTGATCGCCCGCAGCGCCATGTACGGGTGGGTGGTGCCGCCCTGGCGCAGGTTCACTTCGATCGCCTGCAGATCCCACGCCTCCCCGAAGCGGCGGGCGATGAAGTCGACCGCGTAGCGCTCCAGCGCCCCTTCGGCGGCCAGGGCCTCGCCCACCGCCCGCCCGTGGCGCATGAGTTCCATCCGGTACTCGCTCTCGGCCGGAAAGCGGCAGCCCAGATAGGTCTGGCCGCTGGGGCCGCCGAGGATCTGCT
Source organism: Cyanobacteriota bacterium (assembly GCA_035284785.1). Lineage (GTDB taxonomy): Bacteria > Cyanobacteriota > Cyanobacteriia > PCC-6307 > Cyanobiaceae > Cyanobium. Next base: position 43,639 of record JAYKHK010000198.1, read on the forward strand.
CATGGGTGGAGAGCACCTCCACCTGTCCACCCGGATGGATCGTCCCCTGCACGCTGGGGGAGCGGAGCTCTTGTCCGCCCTGCAGCCAGGCCTCCACCAGGGAGCCTTGCCGGGCCAGCAGGTCTCGCCACCCCAGGGCGGGCATCGGCAGGGTCTCGAGGGCCTGCCGCAGGCGCCGCCGTCGTTCCGCACCGCTCGCCCCTGGCAGATCCAGGGGCCGCAGGTCAAGCGGAGCGTTGCCCTCACCGCTGAAGCCTTCGTTCAGCTTCACCACGATCCGCTCCAGGGCGGGATCCGCCTCCCAGAGGTTGGCCGCCGCCTCGGCCAGCCCGTCGAGATCGTGCACCAGGGCGCTGCCAGGGGGGTGGGGTACGCCGCAGCGAGCGAACAGGCTGCGGCTGCCGGCCTTGCTGCCCCACCAGCCGAGGGCCGGGTCCGTACCCAGCAGCGGCACCTGCAGGCGCTCGGAGAGTTCCTTCTCCAGTTCCGTCACCACGAAGCAGGCGAGATAGCTGCGCCCCGGCCGCAGCAGCTCGGCGATCCGGCCCAGCAGTGCCGGCCGCTCCAGCAGCTTGGCCGTGAGCGGCCGGTCGGACGCGTCGTCGGCATCGAACAGGTGCAGACGACGGCGGGCATGGGAGGTGGGAACGCCCGGCAGCAGTTCCAGCACGGCATCCACCACCAGATCCGGCAGCAGCTTGCTGGTGACGTAGATCATCCGCACGCCGGGATCCCGCAGCCGCACCAGGGAGAACAGCTGGCGCTCCTCGTAGTGGTGGGCGCCGGTCACCAGCTGCATCTGGGCCCGGTCCATCGTGAGCGACGGCACCATCAGCAGATCCAGGTCGGGCCCCAGCCCTCCCTGGTCCTGGGCCCACTCCGGCTGCAGGGTCGCCTGGAGGTCAGCGAAGCTCAGTGCCATGGCGAGACGGAAGGGCGGCCCATGGTTGCCATCTTCCCCCCGGCCCCTCCCGGCAACTGCCCCCTTCCGCCGCCGCCGCCGGCAGGCCAGAGTGAGGTCTCCACGCTGGTGGTTCGTCGATGGCCCGGCCCCTGCCTGTGATGCTGCTGGGCTACACCGCAGCCACCCTCACCACCTTGAGCTTCTTCCCTCAGGCCCTGTACACGGTGCGCACCGGGAACACCAGCGGTATTTCGCTGCCGATGTATGTGCTGTTCACCATCGGGATCACGCTCTGGGGCCTCTACGGCCTGATCACCGGCGACGGACCGCTGGTGGTGGCCAATGCCATCACCCTGGTGCCGGCCCTGGTGGTGCTGGAGCGCACCCTGCGCGCCCGTCGCGCCGGTGCAGGCCTCAAGCTTTGGCGGGGCTGGTGAGCGGCCCCCCTGACGCGGCCGCCATCGACACGCTGCTCGTGGCGGTGGGGGCGGTGCCGGGGGCCTGGCTGCGCTTCGCGATGGTGAACCACCTGGCCCCCCGCCTTCCCCGTCGCCCCTGGGCCACCCTCGCCGTCAACCTGCTGGCCTGTCTCAGCCTGGGGGTCCTGGTGGCTCGTCTCGGACCCGGTGTGGTGGACCGTCCGTGGCTGCTGCTGCTGGGCACAGGCTTCCTCGGCAGTTTCAGCACCTTCTCCACCCTGATGGCCGAACTCCTCGACGACCTCCGCCACCGCCGGCCGGGCCAGGCGATGGTGCTCCTGCTGGTGTCGCTGGCGGGCGGATGGCTGGCCCTGCGCACAGGCCTTGCCCTGGGGGCCTGAGTGGTGGGGCGAGGCAGGCCCCCGCAGCCCACCTCCCCCAGGGGCGCCGCCTCCCTGCTGCTGGTGGCCGCTGGGGCCGTGCCGGGGGCCCTGCTGCGCTGGCGCCTTGGAGATCTGCTGGTGGCCAACCTGCTGGGAAGCCTGCTGATCGGCCTGATCGTGGCGGCGGGCGGGCGCTTCCCTCGCGTCGTGCTGCTCGGTGCCGTGGGTTTCTGTGGTTCCCTCACCAGCTACAGCACCTGGATTCTCGATCTGGAGCAGGCCCTGCGCTCAGGGGGAGCGGGAGCGGCGGCGGGGGTGCTGGCGGCCGTGCCGGCAGGGGTGGGCGCGGCGGCGGCGGGCCTGGCGATCGGCCGGCGGCTGGCCGGCCTCCATCGCCGCGATTGTGCCGTCCGCTTCAGGCGCTGAAGGCCTTGCCGGCGGGGATGGGATAGGGGATGCGCCGGTGGCGCATGCGCCGCCACACCCGCACGAAGGCACGGATCACCAGTTCCAGCTCGGCGCGGCCGATGCCGCTGCCCGCCAGCTGGCCGTCGCGCATGCGCGCTTCGACGATCCGTCGCACCATCGCGCGGGCCTCCTCTTCGCGCGTGCCGGGGGGCAGGGAGCGCAGGGCGGCCTCGCAGCCGTCGGCGAGCATCAGGATCGCCGTCTCGCGGCTGCGGGGGATCGGCCCTCGGTAGCGGAACCGCTCTTCGGGCACCGAGGGATCCTGGGCGCGGGCCTGGTGCAGGAAGTACCCCATCTTCAGCGTCCCCTGGTGCTCGGGGATGAAATCGGCCAGGGGACGGGGCAGCCGGTAGCGCCGGGCCAGCTTGAGGCCCTCATCCACGTGGGCCTGGAGGATCGCGGCGCTGCCGTAGGGGTCGTTGAGGGCGTCGTGGGGATTCAGTCCCTCCTCCTGGTTCTCGATGAACCAGTTGGGTGCATGCAGCTTGCCGACGTCGTGATACAGCGCGCCGGTGCGGATCAGGTCGATGTCGGCGTGGATGGCCCGGGCTCCCTCTTCCGCCAGTCCGCAGATCATCAGGGTGTGCTCGAACGTTCCCGGCGCTTCGGTGGAGAGGCGGCGCAGCAGAGGGCGCTCAAGGTCGGCCAGCTCCAGCAGCCGGGCCCGCGTGAGCAGGCCGAAGAAGCTCTCCACCAGAGGGGCCAGCAGCAGACCTCCGAGGAGCAGGCCGCCCACGAGGAAGGCCTCGCTCAGCAGGTCGGCGGTGGTGGGCACCGGCGACTCCAGTCCCTCCGCCACCCTGGGCAGCTGCAGGGCCATTCCCTGCAGCAGCAGGGCTCCCACCGGCAGCAGCACCGCCAGCTGCAGCAGCTGGGCCCGGTTGCGCTGCCTCCCCGCCAGCACCGCTGCCAGGGTGCCCACAAGGGCCGCCACCACCAGCCGCATCTCCAGCACCCGATCCAGCGGGAACGGCCACAGCAGGCTGGCGATCGCCAGCCAGGCCAGGCCCGCCATCGTGCCCAGCCCCTGGGCCAGCAGCAGGGTGGCCGGCACCAGCAGCGCCAGGGGGCTGGCGTGGCTGCCGAGCCAGAGCTTCAGCCCCTGCACCACCACCAGCATCCCCAGGGCGAGCACGGCTTGGCGGGCCTCCAGGCTGGCGCGCCAACGGCGCATCACCAGCAGCATCACCGTCACCCCCGCCAGGGCCTCGGCGAAGTGGCCGAACCAGGCCAGCGGCCGGGGCCGGCGGTTGATCAGGCCGAAGCTGTCGAGCACGTCGAACGCCTGGGGCGTGATCGTCTCCCCCTGGCGCACCACCAGATCGCCTTTGCGCACCCGGATCGTGGGGATGCCCTGAAGGGTCACCAGCTCCTCGATGCGCCGCTGGCTCAGGAAGGCATCACCGCGCAGGTTGCTGCGGCCCTGCAGGGTTCCCGCCACCAGGCGGCTCCCAAGGCTGCGCCCGGGCGGAGGCTGGTCGTCCAGCTGGAGGCTGGCGGCCTGCAGGAGGGGGGCATCGGCCACATTGGCAACGATCCCCTGGGTCAGCATGCGCAGCTGGCTCTGACGCACCGCCCGCTGCCAAGAGACCAGCTGCTCCGGCGTGAGCGAGCACAGCCAGAGGCGTTCCTCGGGTGTGACGTTGAGGGGATCCACCCGAGGCTGGCCGCTCGCCACCATCAGCTGGAGCTGCTGCAGCCGCCGGTCGAGCTGGGCCTGGAGCTGGAGGCTGCTCCGCTCATCCACCACCTGGATCTGGGCGCGCGGTCCGGCCTGGCTGCGGCGCTGCTCCAGGGCCATGCTGTTAACCACCGTGGCGTCGCGGGGGGCCCGCAGGGTGAACGGGGCTGGAACGCCGGGCCGAAGGCTCGGCTCCACCAGCCAGGGCCAGCTGCTCAGCAGCGCCACCAGCACGCAGGCCAGGGCCACGCCGGCCATGGCCCCCGTCCGCCAGGCCACCAGGGCCTGGCGGGGACGTTCGAGGCGCAGCAGCCGGCGCCACAGCACCTGGATCCGGCGCCATCCGTTCCGCATGGCCAAACGCTAGCCGTGCTGCCCGCGGGGCCGTTTCGCGACCCTCCGGGTTGCATGCTGGTTTGCGAACCCTCCGCCCTGCCATGGCCACCCTCCTCGACGGTCGCCTGCTGGCCGCCACGATCGAGAAGCGTCTGCAGGCGGTGATCGCGGAACACTGCCCACGGGTGGGGCGCCCCCCCGGGCTGGCGGTGCTGCGGGTGGGCGATGATCCCGCCAGCGGGGTGTACGTGGCCAACAAGGAGAAGGCCTGCAGCCGGATCGGCGTGATCAACCTGGGCTCTCACCTGGCCGCCGACACCCCGGCCGCTGAGGTGCAGGCCACGATCGAGCGCCTGAACGCCGACCCATCGGTGGACGGCATCCTGCTGCAGCTGCCCCTGCCGGCGGGCCTCGAGGAGGGTCCGCTGCTGGCGGCGATCGATCCGGAGAAGGATGCGGATGGCCTTCACACCCTCAATCTCGGGCGCCTGCTCAAGGGGGAGCCCGGACCCCGCAGCTGCACCCCGGCGGGCGTGATGGCGCTGCTGGCGGCGGCTGGTGTGCCGCTGGCCGGCCGGCGGGCCGTGGTGGTGGGCCGCAGCATCCTGGTGGGCCAGCCGATGGCCCTGATGCTGCAGGCCGCCCATGCCACCGTGAGCGTGGCCCACTCGCGCACCATCGACCTGCCGGCCCTCACCCGGCAGGCGGATGTGCTGGTGGTGGCCGCCGGCCGTCCCCGCATGATCGGTGCCGAGCACGTGAGCCCCGGAGCGGTGGTGGTGGATGTGGGCATCCACCGGCGGCCGGAGGGTGGGCTCTGCGGTGATGTGCGCTTCGAGGAGGTGGAGCCGCTCGCCGGCGCGATCTCACCGGTGCCCGGCGGGGTGGGTCCGATGACCGTGACCATGCTGCTGGTGAACACCGTGGTGGCCTGGTGCCGGCGTCATGGGATCGCCCACGGTCTCGACGACCTGCTGCCCTGAGCGGCGCTGCTCTCAAGGCCTGATCCCAAGACAAGACCTGATCTCAAGAACTGTTCAGTGCCGGGGCCTCCACCCGGCAGCCCTGGCGACCACCTGAGAGAATCCCCGCGAACCTGAGTCCTGCCATGACCGCGGCGGTGAGCACCGGCTTCGATTTCGCCGCGTACCTGGAGGCCTCCCGCCTGCGGGTGGAGGGGGCTCTTGATGCGTCCCTCGGCCCGGAGCGACCCGAATCCCTGCGAGAGGCGATGCGCTACTCGCTGCTGGCGGGCGGCAAACGGCTGCGACCCATTCTCTGCCTGGCCGCCTGCGAACTGGCAGGCGGCGACGCCGCACTGGCGATGCCCACGGCGGTGGCGCTGGAGATGATCCACACCATGTCGCTGATCCACGACGATCTGCCGGCGATGGACAACGACGATCTGCGCCGCGGCCGGCCCACCAACCACAAGGTGTACGGCGAGGCCAACGCGATCCTGGCCGGCGACGCCCTGCTCACCCGTGCCTTCGAGATGGTGGCGCTGCGCAGCCCCGGCGTGCCGGCGGAGCGGCTGCTGGCGGTGGTGGGCGAACTCTCTCTGGCTTCGGGAGCCCCGGGGCTGGTGGGCGGCCAGGTGGTGGATCTGGAATGCGAGGGCCGCCAGGTGGATCTCGACACACTCGAGTACATCCACCTCCACAAGACCGGCGCCCTGCTGCGGGCCTGCGTGCTCAGCGGCGCCCTGATCGCGGGAGCCTCCGAGCCGCTGCTGGCGGCGCTCACCACCTACGCGCGCGGGATCGGCCTGGCCTTCCAGATCATTGACGACATCCTCGATGTGACCGCCAGCAGCGAGGTGCTGGGCAAAACCGCCGGCAAGGATCTCACCGCCGACAAGACCACCTATCCCAAGCTGCTGGGCCTGGAGGAATCGCGGCGCCGGGCCGATGCCCTGGTGGCCGAAGCCAAGGAGGCCCTGGCCCCCTGGAGTGCGGGAGCGGGGGCCGACCGCGCCGCCCCTCTGCTTGCCTTGGCCGATTACATCACGAGCCGCGATCGATGAGCGTCCCCGTTTCCGGCGATGCGGGGCACTGGCTGCTGATGGCTCGTGACCTCGCCGACAACGCTGTGCTGTGGTGGGGTCTGGCGGCCTGCGGTGTGGCCCAGCTCTCCAAGCTGCTGATCGAGTTGGTGGTCCATCGTCGCTGGCGCCCGGCCGTGCTGTTCGAGACCGGCGGCATGCCCTCCAGCCACTCGGCATTGATGACCGGCACCGCCGCAGGAGTGGGCTGGTACGAGGGCTTCCAGAGCCCCCTGTTCGCTCTGGCGGCCGCCCTCAGCTTCGTAGTGCTCTATGACGCCGCCGGGGTGCGCCGTGCCGCTGGCCTCACAGCCGCACGGGTCAATGGCTTGCCGGACGGGCTGTGGTCGTCCGGTTCCCAGGACGAGCCATCCCCGGCGGAGTTGGTGCTGCGGCCCCTGAAGGAGAACCTGGGCCACACCCGGCTCGAGGTGCTGATCGGCAGCTTGATCGGTCCGGCGGTGGCCTTGCCCGGTCTCACCTTCGCCGGTTCCCCCCTGCACCTGGCCCAGCTGGTTTCGGGCCATCTGGGCTGAGGTCCGGCCATCCCCGCGAACCCCCTCACTGCTGATCAGGAGACGGCCGATGCCGCCTTCGCCGGCTGGCTGTCGGCCCCGGCCGACGGCAGCCCCTTCGTGCTCAGCGGGTACGCCGGCACCGGCAAGACCTTCCTGTCGATGCGCTTCCTGGCCCTCGCGGAGGCGAAAGGACTGTGCTGGACCGTGGCCGCCCCCACCCACAAGGCGGTGGGCGTGCTGCGGGGCTACCTGGAGGCAGCCGGTCTGCGCCCCACCTGGTATCCCTCCACGATCCACCGGCTGTTGCGGCTGAAGCTGCGCCGGGAGCGCGATCAGGAGCGTTGCGAGGAGACCGCCCAGACCGCCGCGGCCCTTGAGCATCTCGCCCTGGTGCTGATTGACGAGGCCTCCATGGTGGACAGCGCCCTGCTGGAGATTGCCCTGCGCTGCGCCCATCCCTTCCGCACCCGCCTGGTGTTCGTGGGCGATCCGGCCCAGCTGCCGCCGGTGGGGGAGCCCGAAAGTCCGGTGTTCACCCTGGGCCGGGCCTGCAGCTCCCAGCTCCACCAGGTGGTCCGCCATCAGGGGCCGGTGCTGCGGCTGGCTGCTGGGCTCAGGGGAGGGCAGCTACCCTGCCGCCTCCCGCCGGTTCTGCCGCCGGTGGCCACCGCCCTGGGAAGGGTGGCGCTGCTGGAGCGGAGCGCCTGGCTGGCAGAGGCCCAGGCGGCCCTGCGGGAGGCTGCCGTCAGCGAGGATCCCGACCGGGCCCGGCTTCTCTGCTACACCAACCGCTCACTCGAGCGGCTGGTGCCGATCGCCCGGAGGGCTCTGCACGGTGCGATGGCCGACCAGCTTCCCGTGCTCCCGGGTGAGGTGCTGATCACCCGGGCGGCGGTGATGGCGCCCGCCTGCCGCCGCGGGGAGGAGCAGGGCGAGGAACCCGATCTGCTGCTGGGCTCCAACCGGGAGCTGGTGGTGCGGGATGTGACCCCGGAGCGCTGCGATCTGGCCGACTTCGGGGTAGGTGGTGGGAGTGAACCTTCTCCACCGGTGATCGAGACGCTCACGGCCGCGGTGGAGGCGGGCGAGGCCCGTTTCGAGCTGAGGCTGCTGCCGCCGATCGGCTCGAGGCCGCGGCAGGAGCTGGAGGCCGTGCTGCAGCGCCTGCGGGAGCAGGCGCGAGCGGCAGGGCGCCAGGAGGGTAAGGCGTTGTGGCGACGGTTCTTCCTGGTGCGCGACGCCTTCGCCTCCCTGGGGCCGGCTGCGGTGCTGACCGTGCATCGCAGCCAGGGGAGCACCTTCGGTGAGGTGTTCGTGGAGGCGGATGTGTTCCGACCCTCCGACGAGCGACTGCGCCGCCAGCTGGTGTACGTGGCCGTGAGTCGGGCCCGGCGGGGGGTGGTGCTGGCGGCCGGGTCCGGCACGGCACCGGAGCGGCGGCGGTGGGGCGAATGGCTAGTCGGTGGCGATGGGGGGAACGGCAATGACGGACGTCAGTCTCCTGGAGATGGCGATGCTGTGCCTCGCAAAACTGTCACAGACGCACACACCAATCCTTGGTAAAGATCTTTTCCGCTTTCCCTGCTGTGCGGCGTGGATTTGCCTGTCAATCTTTAGAGTGAAACCTGCTTGGGTTGTTGTGGTGCCTTTCCTCCTCGCCCCCAAAGCAGTGTTCGCCTCCGTGCCAGCCCAGAGCACCGGAGCGGTGAACCCCTACCCCCCCGGCGCCCTGCGCCCTGTGCGTCCGGAAGGCACCCTCGCCTTCCTGCTTCTGATGGCAGGCGTGGGTCTGGTGGTGCTGATGGGTTGGTACGCCTGGCGCCGACGAGCCAACTCCCGGCCCGGCCTGCCGGACGAGCCGCTGTTCCCCCCGGCCTCGCCCCATCGGCAGATCCACGACCGCAAGTATCTGAGCCGGATCCTCTCGGACGACGTCCCCCCTCCCCCCTGATCCCTGCTCAGGCCCGCAGCCCCTCGATGCCCTGCCAGCCGAGGTACACCGCCAGGGCCAGGCTCACGAGGCCAACCAGCAGTTCGCCGCGGGCCACCAGCCAGCTGCGGGCCCGCTGCAACCGAGGCACCATCCGCTCGCTGCCGAGCAGGAGCAGAGCCAGCAGGGGCAGCAGCAGCAGGGTGGCCGTTCCCAGCCCGAACAGGGCTGCCACCAGCCATTCCTGCGCCCTGTCCAGCCCGGCCGCCAGCATCGAGCCAGCCGCTTTGGCGTAGAGGAAGAGATCGTCGGGCGTGATCACCTGCAGCAAGATGCTCAGGCCGATCAGCGGCAGCAGGCCCAGGGCGGAAACTTTGTCGAGGCGCCGCTCCCAGACCGGGTCCTCATCGGCCTGCCCGGTCAGCAGGGCATTGAGCCCCAGTGCCAGCAGCCCGCCGGCCGCCAACAGGTCGAGGCCGGTGCGATGGCTGGCTCCCTTGCTCATGTCGAGCACGAGGCCATGACCCACTCCCAGCAGTAGGGCCAGCTCCAGCCAGGCGGTGAGCAGCCAGGCCGCGACGAACCAGCCGCCCCGGCGCAGGGGCCGTGGCCCGAGCAGCAAGAGGAGCAGGAGTCCGATGTGAACGGGGCTGCAGGCGATGGCCAGGGCAAAGCCCACCATCTCTCCCCAGAAGCCGGCTCCAGCCATCAGCCTGCTCAGCGACGCACTTCAAACCAGTCTTCCCCAGTGGGTGGAATCGTGGCACTGGCGACGCTGCGCACCTGCGCGGCCTCGGGCCCCTTCTCGCACCAGAGCTGCAGCTCGGTCAGCCGCTGGGGTGCCCCTTCCGCCTCCACCTCCACCGAACCATCCGGTCGGTTGCGCACCCAGCCGCTCAGCCCCAGTGCGATCGCTTGGCGGTGGCAGCTGGCCCGATATCCCACTCCCTGCACCACGCCGTGCACGATCAGGCGCCAGCGTTCGCGGGTCGGGGTGGGACGGGGGTCGGAGGGCTGGAGGAAGCGGCGCTCGTCGGCAGCGGCACGGCGCGCCCGGCTGACGCGGCCAGACGCCGTGGGATCGCCGAGCATCCAGCCCAGTGGAGATGAATCCAGCTGGCGTGCACGTTGCTCGCTGTCCATCCTTCGCTCCTCGTGGGGCTTCCCCAGCCTTCAACCTGCCACAGCTCTTCCTGTTCGGCCAGGAAAGAACCGCCGTCGGCGGCCGTTCCTCCCGAAGCGACCTCCAGCTCCCAGCGGTGGAACTCATGGCCGCTGAGCTGCTCGCCGCGGCGCACCAGCAGACCATCGCCGCTGGCCCGCATCTGCCGGTAGCCGAGGTTGAGGGAGCTCCCGCGCCGGGCGCAGAAGGGCAGGAGGCCGGCCATGGAGTGGCTGTGACCCGCCGGATCCTCCAGCCGGCGACCTAGCAGCAGCAGTCCGCCGCACTCGGCCACCACCGGCAGTCCGCCGCGCACGGCGGCGCGCAGATCGGCGAGGCTGCGGTGTGCGGCGGCAAGGGTGCCCGCGTGCAGTTCGGGGTAACCCCCGGGCAGCAGCACCGCCCGGCTGCCGGCCGGCAGTGGCTCATCCGCCAGGGGGCTCCAGGGCAGGGGCTCCAGCCCGCAGGCCCGCAGCAGTTCGGCCGCTTCCGGGTAGCGGAAGTGAAACGCGGCATCAGCGGCCACCGCAACCGGCAGTGCGGCTCCCGGCGGCGGGGGAGTCCAGGTGCACCCAGCGCCGTCTCGGGCTACGAAAACGCAGGCTATGGGATCCTTCTCTCCCGGTCGGGCTTGCGGCGGCGCCAGCAGGGGCCAGAGGCGCTCGAGATCGAGATGTTCCTCCGCCAGGGATGCCCAGATCCGCTGGCGGCTCTCCAGATCCTCCACTTCCCGGGGGGGGAGCAGGCCGAGATGGCGGGAGGGCAGATCCAGGGCCGGATGGCTGGGCAGCACGCCGAGCAGGGGCACCGCGATCGCCTCCAGGGCCTCGCGCAGCAGGGTGCGATGCCGTTCGCTGCCTACGCGGTTGAGCACCACCCCCGCCAGCCGCACCTGCGGGGGGCCGTGGTCGCGGAAGCCCCGCACCAGTGCCGCGAGCGAGCCGGCCTGGCGGGAGGCCTCCACCACCAGCACCACCGGCAGATCCAGCAGGGCGGCCACGGCGGCGGAGCTGCCCTCGCTGCCGGCGCCCCGGCCGTCGAACAGGCCCATCACTCCTTCCACCACCACGCGATCGGCACGGCTGCCGTGCCAGTGGAAGCAGCGCCGCACCCAGTCGTCGCCGCAGAGCAGGGGATCGAGATTGCGGCAGGGGCGCCCCGCCACCGCGCTCAGCAGCTGGGGATCGAGGTAATCAGGGCCCACCTTGAACGGCTGGATGCCGCTGCCCCGCCGGCGGGCCTGGGCCGTGAGCATCAGGGTGAGCAGGGTCTTGCCACTGCCGCTGCAGGGCGCCGCGATCAGGCAGCTCAAGGGGCGGCGACGGGCGGGGGGATCGGGCCCAGCCTGCCAGCCGGCGCCCTCATGCCGGCAGCAGTTCGGCCGCCAGGGGGGCGGCGGCGGCCAGCAGCGGATTGGTGGTGTCGTGGCCGCCGCCGAGCAGCCGGGAGAGTTCTTTCTCCTCGCTCTCCTCCGGCAGGGGCACCACCTCCTCGGCCAGTTCCATCGAGGCCATGCCGCCCGATTCCAGCCGCATGCAGCCGCCGGATTCCGAGCAGAGGATCACGCACAGGGGCGGTCGGCCCGCGGGTTCGCAGATCAGGCGCAGGCCCACGATCGCCCCGGGGTGGGCCTTGGGCACTCCCACCGGCACGGGCATCAGCCGGAAGCGCACATTGGCGCCGTCAGTGCGCTGGAACTCGGCGGCGATGCCGTGGCCCACATCGGCCTCCACGCTCTCGCTGGCCACCAGGTGCCAGCCCAGCCGGTCGGCGATCCAGGCCGCCAGCAGCAGTCCCTTCACCGGGTGCTCCCCCTCCACGTCGATGTCGAGCTGCACCACCCGGCTCAGGGCATCGCGGCGGGAGGGTGGATCGAAGACCATCGCCAGCGATTCGCGCCAGCTGCGCAACCGCAGCCAGTTGAGGTCGTTGAGGGCCTGGCCGCGGTCGATGCGATCCACCAGCACCTCCAGGCAGCGGCGCGGATCGCCGAGGGAGGTGTCGATCACCAGCCGACGGGGCGGCGGGGCCAGGGCCTCCAGCATCTCGGGCGGCTCATCGAGGCTGCTGTTCCACCACACCCAGCAGGGGAGATCGTCGCCGACGAGGCCCTGCAGCAACCCCAGGCCCTCCCTGATCGCCCCCATGCCGCCCCGCAGCACCACCACGTCACCGCAGGCGGCCCCACCGGTGCCGCCGTCCTCGGGCAGGGGGCAGTAGGCCGCTACCAGGGTTTCCAGGGGGCGGCCATCCTCCAGCGTGGGCGCCAGGGTGATCAGCCGGCGCGGGGTGAGGCTGCTGATGGCGCTTTCGATCGTGCGGCCGCGCAGATCGCTGGCCGCGTGGCTGCCGGGCTGCTGACCCACCGCCCAGGCCAGCCGCGGATCCATCGGCGCGGTGCTGTGGGGAAGGCCCACGAGCGACACGACCTCGCGCGCGGCGTCGAGGACATCCGCGCGGTCGAGCCCGGTGATCGGGCCGTCGACCCGGCCGATGCGCACCAGCTGCTGCTCCAGCCAGGCCGGATCCCACACCAGCAGGGTGAAGGTGGCGGCGCCGGTCGAACCCTCGAGACCGTCGTGCCAGAGACGCTCCAGGTAGGGGGTGACCTCCGAAGGTGGCACCTCGAGGGGCGCCTGGAGGGTGAGCTGGGTGGACATGGCGCGCGGGGGGTGGGGAGCGGGAGGGGCGGAACGGGAGAGGCGCAAGGGTTGGGGCAGCATGGGAGAGCTGGGCCTACGGGCGGCGCCAGATCAGGCTGTCTTCGGCCAGCAGGTTGTCGGAGGCGGCCGGGCCCCAGGTGCGGGCCTCGTAGGGATGGACCGGCAGCTGCCAGGGCGCCTCCTCGATCAGTTCCAGCAGGGGGGTGTAGAGCCGCCACGCCGCCTCCACCTCGTCGCTGCGGGTGAACAGCGTGGGTTCCCCCAGCATGGCGTCGGCCAGCAGGCGCACGTAGCCCTCGTCGGAGGGTTCACCGAAGGATTCGTCGTAGGAGAAGGCCATGTCCACCGGGCGGCTGCGCATGCCCGAGCCCGGCGCCTTCACCTCGAACTTGATCTCGGCCCCTTCATCCGGCTGGATGCGCAGGATCAGCTGGTTGGGCGTGGGAGCTCCGCCGGCGGCATCGAAGAGGTGCACCGGTGCCTCGCGGAAGGTGAGCACCACCTCGCTGAGTCGCTTCGGCAGCCGCTTGCCGGTGCGCAGGTAGAAGGGCACCCCCTGCCAGCGCCAGTTGTCGATGAACAGCTTCATCGCCACGTAGGTTTCGGTGGTGCTGGTGGGATTCACCCCCGGCTCCTGGCGATACCCCGGCAGCGGGCGGCTGGCGGTACCGCCGGCCCCGTACTGACCGCGCACGCAGCAGCGCCAGGGCTCCTGCTCATCGGCGAGGTGAGCAGCCTGCAGCACCTTGGCCTTCTCGTTGCGGATCGCCTCGGCATCGAAACGGCCGGGGGGTTCCATGGCCGTGAGAGCAAGGATCTGGGTGAGGTGGTTCTGCACCATGTCGCGCAGGGCACCGGAGGTTTCGTAATAGCCGGCGCGATCTTCGACCCCCACGGTTTCCGCAGCGGTGATCTGCACGTTGGCGATGTAGTTACGGTTCCAGATCGGCTCGAAGATCGTGTTGGCGAAACGCAGCACCAGGATGTTCTGAACCGTCTCCTTGCCCAGGTAGTGATCGATCCGGAACACCTGGCTCTCCTTGGCACAGGCCTGCACCACCTTGTTGAGCGCCTGGGCGCTGCCGTAATCGCGCCCGAAGGGTTTCTCGATCACCACCCGGCTGCGCTCCGGATCGGCGAGCAGGCCCGCCGAGGCGAGAGCCCGGCAGCCGCTGCCGTAGAACTCCGGCGAGACGGAGAGATAGAAGGTGCGATTGCCACGCGTGGCCCGCAGCCGATCGATCGTCTCAAGACGGCCGGCGAGCCGCACCAGATGCTCGCTCTGCTGCAGATCCACCGGCTCGTAGTACAGGCCCTGGCTGAACTGCTCCCAGGCGGCCGGATGGTCCGCGATCTCGGCGGCGAGGGCCTCGGCCATGCGGCCGCGGAAGTCCTCGTCGCTCCAGGGTCGTCGGGCGCAGCCCAGCACAGCGAACTCACTGGGCAGGCGCCGCTGGCGGAACAGCTCGAACAGGGCCGGCACCAGCTTGCGATGGGTGAGATCACCGCTGGCACCGAAGATCACGATGCACTGGGGCGTGATCACCCGCTCCTGCCGCAGCCCCACCCGCAGCGGATTGGTGAGCAGGCTCGTCATGGCGGTGAATACGGCCGGGTTCACCCCGGTTTAACGGCGGCGGCAGGGCTTGGCTGCACCACAGGCGCTGGTGTGCTGCCGTTGTGAGGGATCGCAGATCAGGGCCGCCACGCCTGACCGGCGGCCGGGGCCGGAACGCAGGGCAAGGGCAGGTGGGGGAGGCCGTGCCAGCGGGTCGAGGGCCGGGCGATACAAAAAAAGGCCCGCCAGGGGCGGGCCAGAGGAGCGGAGGGCGCAAGGCTGCCTCAGTAGGTCTCCACGTGCCAGCGCTCAGCCTTCTTGAGCTGCGGACGCAGCTCGCTCCAGTCGAGGCCCTTGGCGGCGGCGGCGGCGGTCATGGCCTCGTCGATGCCGGGTTCCATGCCGCGAAGGCCACACATGTAGACGTGGGTCTTGGGATCTTCGATCATGGCGAAGATCTCTTCGGCGTTCTCCAGAACCCGATCCTGGATGTACATCCGACCGCCCTTGGCATTCTGCTGCTCGCGGCTGATCGCCTTGGTGTAGCGGAAGTTGTCCGGGAACTCAGCCTCGTAGCGATTGAAGTCGTCGTCGTAGAGGAGGTTGGCTGTCTTCGGAGCACCCATGAACAGCCAGGCCTTGCCGCGGAAGGTCCAGCCATTGGTCTGGCGCTCGGAGGGCTCGAACATGCGGCGCAGGTAGGTGCGCATCGGGGCGATGCCGGTGCCGGTGGCCAGCATGATGATGTTGGCGTCTTCGTCCTCAGGCAGGAGCATCTCCTTGCCCACAGGTCCGGTGATCTTCACCTTGGCTCCGGCGGCGATATCGCACAGGAAGGTGGAACAGACGCCGTAGATGGTCTCGCCATCCTTCTCGTACTCAAGCTGGCGAACGCAGAGGGAGACGGTGTTGCCGGCCATGTTGTCGCCATGGCGGGTGCTGGCGATTGAGTAGAGGCGCAGCTTGTGGGGCTTGCCGGCGGCATCGGTGCCATCCGGAATGATGCCGATGCTCTGGCCTTCCACGTAGCGCAGCTGCGGATCGCCGCCGGCGAGGTCGAAGGTGATGTGGTTCACCCGGCCGATGGCGCCCTCCGCCAGCAGGCTGTAGTTATCGACCACCGTGCCGATGAACGGGGCCTTGGGCTTGTAGAGATTGACGGGGACGTCGGCGTGGCTCACGTTGGCGGGTTTGGGGTTGGAGGGCTGGGCGCTGACCTCGGCCGGAGCGGCCTGGGGCTGGGCAGGGAGAGCCGCGACGGCGGATTCGGAACCGGAGGGGGCGGAATCCTCCACGGAGGACACCGAACGGATGCGCCCACCGCTGCGCGCGATGGACTGCATCAGGCTCTGAAGCTGGGCGAAGGGCACGGTGAAACGCCGCTCGGCCCGGCGCTGGACACCGGCTCCGAACGACTCGACCACCACGGTGAACACGCGGTCGTCGCCTCCGGATCCCTTGGCAGTGGAGACTTGCATGGCTTCCCGACCCCGATTTCGGGCCCGATCATAGGCATCCCCCGCTGCCCACGACCGTTGCCCCATCGCCGCTAGGTTGTGGGGCGGTAAAGCCTCTGCGCACCGGCTCCTCTCCTCTCTTGGCGCCGCCCCTGACCACCTTTCCCGCCACCCTGCCCGACCGTGCCCCCGAGCGATCG
>JAYKHK010000199.1:0-7104 GCA_035284785.1 Cyanobacteriota bacterium
CCAGCGCTCCGGCGGGCCGCTCCAGGGTGGCCGCATCGTGCAGCAGCAGGGCTGGATCGCTATACAGCCGGCGGAACTCCCGATCGATCAGCTCCGCCATCAGGGTGCCGCCGCCCCCATGGGCCAAGCGGATGCGCTCCTCTGTCATCGCCGGTAGCGCCACCAGGCGGCACAGGCCCCTTCGCTCGACACCATCGGTGCCCCCAGGGGGTGCTCCGGCGTGCAGGCCCCACCAAATGAGGGGCACTGACTCGGCGTGGCCCGCCCCTGCAGCACCTCCCCGCTGATGCACACCTCATTGCAGGTGGGGCAGGCGGGCTCCTCCCCAGCGCTGGGATCGGCCAAGCTGAAGCGCTGGCGGGCCTCCAAGGTGTCGTAAGGGGTCTTGAGGGCCATCCCTCCTTGGGGAATCACCCCCATCCCCCGCCAGGGTTGATCCACCGGCTGGAACACCTCCTCCAGCAAGGCGCGGGCTGCGGCATTCCCCTCGGCTCGCACCACCCGGGGGTAGGCATTGGCCACCTGCGCCGTGCCCGCCTCCAGCAGATCCACGGCTTTCAGCAGCCCGGCCATCAGGTCGGCCGGCTCGAAGCCCGTCACCACCACCGGCACCTGGAACCGCCCCACCAGCTCTTCCAGCTCATCCGTGCCGATCACACTGCACACATGGCCCGCTGCCAGGAAGGCTTCCACCTGGTTGGCCGGATCCGCCAGGATGGCCTCCATGGCGGGTGCCACCCGCACATGGGCGGTGAGCAGGGAGAGATTGGTGAGCCCCAACGCCAGGGCCTGGCGCGCCAGCAGGGCCGTGGCCGGAGCCGTGGTTTCAAACCCCACCGCCAGAAACACCACCTGCTGATCCCGCCTCTCCTGGGCTAGGCGAAGGGCCTGCAGGGGGGTGGTGAGCAGCTGCACATTCCCCCCTTCGGCTCGCACTGCCAGCAGATCCACCCCCCGCTCCGTGCCTGGCACCCGCAGCATGTCGCCATAGGTGCAGAGGATCACTCCTGGGGTGCGGGCCAGCGCCAGGGCCTCATCAATCGTGGCGGCAGGCGTGACACACACCGGACAACCGGGACCGTGGATCAGGCGGAGATCAGCCGGAAGGAGTTGGTCGAGCCCCCAGCGCAGCAGGCTGTGCGTTTGGCCGCCGCACACCTCCATCAGGGTCCAGGGGTGGGAGGTTCGCTGGGTGAGGGCCTCCGCCAGGGAGGCCACAGAGGCTGCTGGGGCGCTCACCAGGGCCCCGGGGCCTCGAGGGCGGCCAGGGGATGGAAGGTTTGAAGCATGCGCATGTATTGCACCCGTTCGTATTCTTGAGGGTTGGGGCAGCGAAGCTGGCTCATGCAGCCGATCAGCTCCGCCACCGAGCCGGTGTCGTGGTCGATCAGCCAGCGCCGCAGCTCCTCCTCCAGGCTGCGCAACCGGCCGGGACCATGGCGCAGCAAGGCCCCTACCACCTGGGTGACGGAGGCGCCTGCCATCAGCAAGCGCACCACGTCGGTGCCCCGATGCACGCCGCTGGAGGCCGCCAAATCCAGGGGATGGCGGCCATGGAGCAGGGCGATCCAGCGCATGGGCAGCCGCAGATCGTGGGGGGTGGAGAGCAGCAGGTTGGGCCGCAGCTCTAACGATTCGATGTCGATCTCTGGCTGGTAGAAGCGGTTGAAGAGGGTGAGGCCATTGGCGCCGGCGGCGGCAAGCCGCTTGGCCATGGCAGCCACGTTGGTGAAGAAGGGGCCCAGCTTCACCGTCAATGGCAGTGTCACTTCGCCCCGCACCTCCCGCACGATCTCCTCCACCTCAGCTTCGATGGCGGCACTGCTGCGGTCGGGATCGGTGGGAAGGGAAAAGATGTTCAATTCGATGGCATGGGCGCCTGCCGCTTCCAGCTGCCGGGCAAAGCGCACCCAACTGCCGGGATGCTGGCCATTGAGGCTGGCGACCACAGGAATCGACAGCTGGCTGCGGGCCTGCTCGAGGTGGCGCAGATAGAGCTCGGACCCCACGTGGAACAGGGCAGCATCCGGCACGTAGGTGAGCGATTCGCCAGTGCTCTCGCTTCCCTGCAGGCCCAGGTGATGCAAATTCAGTTGCTCCTGCTCCAGCTGCTCCTCAAACAGGGAATGGAGCACGATCGCCCCAGCCCCGGCCTCTTCGAGCCGCAGCAAGTTGGCGGGATCTTCACTCAGGGGAGCGGCGGCTCCCACCACCAGCGGGCTCCGCAGGGAGAGGCCAAGCCAGGTGGTGGCGAGATCCGGCGGGTCCATCGGGTGCAGGGCACAGGGGACACTTTCATTGTGATGGCGGTGTCGGTTCTCGTTCACGCCAGATTGAGGCGCAGGGCCAGCCGTCGTGCCACTAAGGCCCCGGTGCGTAGCCCCCCCTCCATGCGCCCATGGAAGCCTGGACTGGCGTATTCCCCAGCAAAGAAGAGCTTCCCCCGCCAGCCCTGCTCCAGCCTGGGAAAAACCTGGCTCACCTCCCCTGGAGCGGGAGCGCTGGTGCAACAGCGTGTCCAGCGTTCTTGGGGCCAGAGCCAAAAGCTCAGTTGCTTCACATGCTCTGCAGAGCCAGGAAATAGGGTGTTCAGTTCCTGGCGGGCTGTGGCTCTGCGTTGCAAGGCTGTTTGGTGCAACCACTGCTGGGCGGCGTCACCGCCTGCCTGCAGAGTGAGACAGGCTCCCTGAGGATCTTCCTTGGGTTCCCCCCCTTGCCAGGTCATCCCCACGGCCCCATCACGGAGGGCTGTTGCCTCCAGGCCTTCCACTTCCCAGAAGGGCTGATTCACCTTGGCCAACACCTTGATGCCCACTCCTGTGCTCAGGCGGTAGCTCTTCGGTACGGCCGGATCGATGGGCAGGTCATCCCAGGTGCTTGGAGGGGTCGTGAGCACCACGGCGTCCGCATCGAGATGGTGGCCTGAATGCAGTTTCACCCGGGCTCTTGGTCCCTGGAGATCGATGGAGGCCACTGGAGAGCGCAGTCGGATGTGGGCGTCGCCAATCGCGTCCGCCAGTGCACGCGCCAAGGCTTGGGTCCCGGAGGCGCAGCGAAAAACCTCCCGCTCCGTCCAGAATGCCTCCAGGCCTCCAGCGGCAACGGACGCCAGCAGGGCCAGATAACTCATGCGCTCCGGCTGGCAACTCAGGTCATGGGTGAGCAAGGTGAGAGCTCCATGGCGCTCCAAGGGGCCGACCGGCCAGCCTTGGGCGTTGTCCCAAAGCGATGTCTGGTCAAACGCCTGGGCACGACCGCCTAGCCAGGGCCGTATGGGATCGATGCGGCGGGCGTCGCCCGTCAAACGTTCCAACGGGGCCTCGATTTGGCGCCACAGCGCTTTCGCCTCTGCTCCGATGAACCGTTGCCCCTGGAGCACGATGGGGGAAGCGTCCTTCAAGGGCTCGGCCTGCTCCGTCAAGGGCAAGCCGAACTGCTGGGCATAGGCGAGCCAGGTGGCGTGGGTTCGGCCGATGAATTCGCCGCCGGCCTCCACGATCTGCCCTTTAAGAAAGGTGTCGAGTGAATGCACCCGCCCCCCGACCCACGCCCGTGCTTCCACCACGGTGACGTGAGCCCCGGCTCGGATCAGTTGGTAGCCACAGCTGAGGCCGCCCAGACCGGCTCCGATGATCACGACCCTTGGTGCCCCCTTGCCAAGGGCGGCCTTTGGGCGATTGGCGAGCATGAGAGAGGCTCCCGCGGCCAGGCTCGCCAGCAGCATCTCCCGCCGGGAGAAGCTGCTGGGCCTCGCTCCCACCTCCCGGGCCAACCTGGCGATTAGGTCACGTCTCACAACCGCGGGAGGGGGGAGGAAGGCATGGCGGTAACGTCAGTTACACGAATAAGACTCATGATGTCCTAGCCCAGGACTTAACCTTTGCAGATTGGAAATGTCAAAGAAAAAACAGAAAAACCATCCTGTCGTTTTGCCTCTTGCGGAGATGACTGGCAATGGGGAGGATCTCTACCGTCCCAGCCCGATCCTGGACGACTTCAGCGCCCATTCCGAGGGCCGACAGCCGAAGCTCGAGCGCAAGTTCTACGAGAAGGAGCTAGCCACGCTGCAGGTGGAGCTGGTGAAAATGCAGTATTGGATCAAGCACGCCGGTTTTCGCCTCCTGGTGCTCTTCGAGGGCCGCGATGCTGCTGGAAAGGGCGGCACGATCAAGCGCGTCACCGAACCGCTCAACCCCCGGGGCTGCAACGTCATCGCCCTCGGTACGCCAACGGATCGGCAGAAAAGCCAATGGTATTTCCAGCGCTACGTTGAGCACCTCCCGGCGGCCGGCGAAATCGTGCTGTTTGACCGCAGTTGGTACAACCGAGCTGGCGTTGAAAAAGTGATGGGCTTCTGCACGCCCAAGCAGGTGGATGAGTTCCTGCTCTCCTGTCCGGAGTTTGAGCGCATGCTCGTGCGCAGCGGCATCACCTTGATCAAGTATTGGTTTTCGGTGAGTGATGAGGAACAGGAAGCGCGCTTTCGCTCCCGAATCAAGGATCCTGCGCGCCGCTGGAAGCTCAGCCCGATGGATCTGGAATCCCGTGACCGCTGGGTGGAATTTTCCAAAGCCAAGGATGAAATGTTCTCCCACACCAATATCCCCGAAGCACCCTGGTTCACGGTGGAGGCTGACGACAAGCGCAGAGCGCGCCTCAATTGCATCAGCCACTTGCTTAGCAAGGTGCCTTACGTGGACATGACGCCCGAGGAAATCAAACTGCCACCCCGCAAGGGAGGCGGTGAATACCAGCGGCCTCCCTTGAGCGAGCAATTTTTTGTTCCCAACCGTTATCCCGCTTCCTTGTCGGGAAGCGGGCAGATCAATAGCCCTGGCTGACGAATGGTGCGCCAAGCGCCACTGGGGGTGCTGACCTCCAAGCCGATGGAGGTGTCTAAGGCCCCAGGACCGATGCTCTCCAACCAGCTGATGGCATCCGCGATGGCTTCGTCGCCGCTTTCATAGACACCATCGAGATGGGGATGGGGTTGATGGAAGCAATCGATCAGTCGATAGTCCCGCCGCCCAAGAGTCGCAAACATTTTGTTGGACATTGAGCCAGCCACCAAGAACGTCATGTCACCACTTCAAGATTTTTCTTAGTTTTGATTGATGGGCAGGGCCTGTGTTGTCGTGTTCGACACCATCGACTGTGACGAACCGTTCCCTTTTGTGTGCCTGTGTCATGACCGACGCTCTCACGCTGGCAGGGCCCAAGGGTTGAGCCCCAGATCGGCCCCGATCCGATGGGCGCAGGCAAAGCCGCTGAATGCCACGGCATTGAGCCCCTGGCCGGGGAAACAGGAATCCCCTACACAATAGAGGCCTTTCACCCCTGTGCGGTTGAACGGCATCGGCAGCAGTCCGGGCAGGCGATGGGCAGGGATCGGGCCGTAGGTGCCGCCCATGCGTCCGAGGAAGCGTCTATGGCTGCGGGGTGTGCCCACCTCCCGATGGCGGATGGCCTTGCTGACACCAGGCAAGATTCCTTCCAGCCTGGCGATGAGCCGATCGGCATCGGCTTGTTTCTTGGTCCGGTAGTCGGCTGGAGAGAGCCCTTGCCAAGCCCCAATGGCACTGGGGGTGAAGGTGTGCAGGATGTGGCAGCCCGGTGGAGCCAAGGAGGGATCCAGCAGGGTGGGCATCGACACGAAGATCACACCCTGCTCTGCTTCCATGGCGTCCCAGTCTTCCAGCAGCAGATGGTGGCAGTGAAAGCCCTCAGGAACCAGCTCGGCGTCGATGCCTAGATGCAGGGAGAGGAAGGAGGAGGAGGGTTTGTAACGGCGCCGCCAGGTGGCTTCAGCAGCGGGAGTTTGGCTCCGATCCACCAGGGAATGGCTGATAGCGCCCAGGCAGTCGCTGTCTCCAGCAAAGGTGTCCCAACGGGTGGCGTTGCTCACCACCCGTTGGGCATGGATCACCTCTCCTGAGGCCAGCTTGATGCCAACGGCCTTCCCTCCATCGATCACCACTTCGGTGACGCGCGCCTTGTAGCGGATGGCGCCCCCATGGGCCTCCAGTCCGGCTACAAGTTTTTCTGCGATCACCCCAACGCCTCCTTTGGGGTAGTTGATGCCTCCTGCATGGCGATCAGAGAACACCATACCCGCATTGATCATGGGGGTGCGGTCGGCGGGCATCACGCTCCAGCAGAAGCACTCCATGTCGATCAGCTTCAGCAGCTGGGGATCGGTGATGTGTCGCCGTGCCACCTCCCCCACGTTTACGGGAAGCCAGCGGGCCAGTCCCAGGCAGGCCAGGGGTGCCCTGAAGAACACTTTGGCCAGGTAGGCCGGATCTTCCAGAGACAGCAGGGGCATGGCATCGAGACAGCGAAACACCTGCCAGCAGGTGTCGTAGAAGGCCCGAATGCCCTTGGCCTCCAGAGGGAAGAGGGAGGTGAGGTCTGCGATGAAGCGCTCATAGTCCCGGTCGACGGCCACTTCCAGCCCCCCGGGGAGGTGGTAGGCCAGTTGAACGGGGTCGGGCACAGTGGCGCAGTGCTGCCCCACATCGGCCAGGGCTCGGGTGAGGAGGTTGGTGTGGCCCTGGGTCCCGAAGCCAAAGATCATGGAGGCGCCCACATCAAAGGTGTAGCCCGCTCGCTGGAAGCTGCCCCCGCTGCCCCCCGGGATGAGATAGCGCTCCAAAACAAGGGTTCGAGCCCCTTTAGCGGCGAGTTGGGTGGCGGTGACCAGTCCGCCGATGCCGGCGCCGATCACGATCACGTCCCAGGTGGGCTCTTGTTTTGTCACCGGAGGGGCAAGGCTCGCAAGACCCTAGGGGTACGGGGGTTGGTCTCGCTACACGGGCAGGGGCCTGCCGTCTTCCCCGAAGCGCTCGACGGCCACCACTTCCTTCCGCAGGGTGATGCGCTGGGGATCGCGGTATTCGCTGCGTTCGCGGTGGATGCGCACTTCTTCCACCAAAACCAACTCGGTGCGGGTGACCACCCGCTCCTCCAGGATGGGGATCACGGTGACGTCGCCCTCTTCGCGGGTGCGGGGGACCTCCCCGGTGACCACTTGATTGATGGGGACATGCTCCACCCGTACCGTTTCACGGCTGAGGGGGTCGTCAACCACCACCTCCTTGGATT
>JAYKHK010000200.1:0-41622 GCA_035284785.1 Cyanobacteriota bacterium
TGGAAGGCCCGAAAAGGCAAGCTGCGGAGCAGAAGCTGAAAGCGCATCGGCTTGCTGCAGGGGCTATGGATCTAGCTTTCTGATCAAGCTAAAGAGCCAGCCGTGACACCACTCCTGGGCAATAAACTCGAAATCTCCTTTGAATCCATACATTCTTGCCCAGGGCTTGTTCTGATCCCCCGCGCAGAAGTAAGAGGGAAAAGTGTCTTTGGTGATGAAATTCACATGGGTTGGATCTTGAAAAGTCTCTTTGGAAAAAACAGCAGGAGTGCGAGCAAGAAAATATCCACCTGGCTTAAGGATTCTTTCCACTTCACTCATGAATTCAACGAAAGGAAATCTGGTTTCTCCCGAACTTGAATTGGCAACTCTTGGGATGTGTTCAACGAAATCAAAGGCCGTAGCATAATCAAAGCTATTGTCAGCAAAGGGAATAGCTTGATTGAACAAATCCACCGCAACGATGGATGCATCTGCACTGCCGCGTAAGTCGCAGCCAGCAATCTGTTGGGCTTGGAAGGGATTCTGAGGGGATGGGCCACAGCCAAGGTCGAGGCTTTTCTCACGCCCTAAAGCAGATCTGCAATAGCGATCCACGAAGACAGAAGTGAACTCGTGATGACCATATGCGCTCACTGAATCAGGAAGAGGGTCTCCTAAGGAGGCGGCAATCCCCAGGGTAAGTCGGAGTTTAGAAGCCAGAGGAGTCCAAACTTCGGTTGGTTGTACATGAAGATCCTGTATGAACTGATATAATAGAGATAGCCTAATCTCCGGCTGCATGGTTAGATCCTGCGAGAGATGCCTTAATAATGAGAGCCTAATCTCCGGCTGCATGGCTAGATCCTGCCAGAGATGCCTTAATAATGAGAGCCGCATTTCTGGTTGCGAGGGCAGCTCTTGTAAAAGTTGATTTAACAATAATTGTCGTATTTTTCTTTTGAGTCGAAAGAGCATGATCCAACTAAGTTGAGCAATAATCTAACGATTTCTACTCCCTTTCCCGCCAGTATTTTCCAGTTACAGGTTTGTCCACGCTGATTATGCTTTTTTGCTTGTCTCAGCCTCGTCTTGCACTGAGTCCAATAACAAGTCTCATCCAGGATGCGCGAATGGGGGTTTTGCTGTGGCGAATGGATTGAGACGCGATCGCGCCACGGGGCTAGGCCCCACTGAGTCAAGCGACGCAAGCCCTGGGCGAGACATGGCCATCCATCTCCGTGGGCGGGCGTGGCCCGCGCAGCGGGCGCACGCCAGGCCGCAACCCAATCCACAAATCCGCTTTGAGACCCGGGCCAGGACTCAAAGCAAGACTGGTCCGAGACGGATGAATACGAGGGGTGCGGCAAGGGCCTGGCGTGGGCTGCCACCACCAGGATGCTTTGCTGATCTGTGTCAGAGACAGATCAGCAGCTTTCTGAAAGCCTGTCCCAGCAGAGGTTTTGCCGTTGGCCAGATCCGGCTTTGTTGGACTGGCCATGGATTGGCCGACCCGATGGTTGCTGATCCATCCCTTGCTGTGACGTGTGGTGTGAGTTGGATGTTGCAGACAGAATCGACAGATTTTTGGGTTCTTGCAGTTCTTAGGCAGGATTAGGCGCGAGACTTGTAATGGCTCTCATTTGAGATCTCCTGGATCCGGAGTGCGTCCAGCGAGAGGGGTGGGCGAGTCTGGATGTCTCGGTTGTCTCCGTTCATGCGCCACCTGAGTCTCGCAAATATTCTTGCTTGAGACGGCTGGGCGTTTTACTCCTGTGGGTTGTGGCGGTAGAGCTCCTTGAGCAGTTGGTAGGCCTCGTTCAGGCGGCGCATGGTGTCTAGAGAGCCACCCGAATCGGGATGGTGCTTCAGGGCCATCTCGCGATAGGCATCGCGAATTTGGGTGAGGGTCACCCGTTGGCCTGGATCAGTTGGCAGTTGAAGTTGCCGCAACGCCCCATGCAAGGTCATGGTGGATTCCAGAGTTTGGAACGACGTCCCCCGTTGCCGGCGGCGGAAGCGATGCACAAAGCGGTGCATCAGGGTGGGAATCCTCAAGGGAAGCGTTTCTGCACTGAAGGGATCCTCCAAAACCCCTGCTGTGACAATGATCTTCTCCAGGCTGGGGGAACTCTCTCCCCAGTGCGATCCCAGATCGGCCATCAGGCCCATCGCTTGAGACCAGGTGAAGAGCCTGCCTTCGCAAAGATCCGCATGGGGCCAGATGTCTTGCGCCAGCCAGCTCATGGCGGCTTCCACCACAGCGGCATTGGGGGGTTGGCCAAAGAGATTGCTCCAGTGGGTTGCTGCTGTCTCCAGGCTCTGCAGCAGCAGGGCTTCCGACAATTGCGGGTAGGGAGCCACCGCGGCCTGGCTGGGATCTCGCTCCCGTTTCGTTTGCAAGCTGCGTCTCAGTTGTTGAGACCGTTGACGTACAAAGCCCGGCAAATCGATCCCTTTTCCCCTCGCCTTGGCACCGGGCAGCTGCTCAGGCGTCGCAAAGCTCTCCAATTCAGCCCGCCAGCCCTCCATCGCCCCCTCCCCCAGACCCACCAGCACCAGTGCGGCGTTGTCATCGAGGCTGTCGTCCTCCATCGGGGGGACATCAGGCTCGGAGGCGGCCTCAGGGCTCGCTGCCAGCAGGCCCTCCTCCCCGGAGGCGAAGAGTTCTTCGAGAAGGCGCTCCAACACATCGCCCCTGTTGCGGAGCCCCCATTCCTTTTTCAGGGCATCGATGTGGGCGAGCTTCTCCAGCGACAACTCAAGGGTGAAGCGGCGTCGCGTCGTGGTTGGCGTGTCCGTCAAGGGGGGATCCATCGTGGGGCCTAGGGCGACAGTTGCCACTGCTCCAAGAGACGCTTCTGGGCATCCAGGGCCTCGCGATAGCGCTCGGTCAGCCCCTCCTGGGGCCCTGTTTTGGGGTTTGGGGAGGGCAGGCTGGGGGGAGGAGCCAGCCAGGTGGGTCGGGACGGTGCGCGCAGGATTTGGGGTGGCGGGGTGAGGGGGCCCGGCCGCGGAGTGCTCTGCTTTGGCGGCGGCGCGCTGCGAGGGGGGGCTTGGGGAGCGGGGGCCTCAAGCGCAGGAGGTGCGATTGGCGATGGGCTGCCGCGCCGATTCAAACGGGCCAGCTCCTGGCGTTTTTCCTGCTCCTGAATCTGGGCGAGTTGGCTGGAGGGGACAACGCTCAACAAATGCCCCGGGGTGGAATCCGCTGGGTAGACCAGGGAGATGCGCACGGGGGTGAGTCGCCCTTGTTGGAGCTGCAAGGGTGCCAGGGAGAGGCTCTGGCCGGAGCGAAGCCCCACGTGCACAGACTGCATCCCCTCAGGGGTGCGTATCTCCAAGGAGCCGCGAAAGGCTGTGAAGTGGCGTCCTCCAAGGGGAGACGGGTGGCTCAAGACCAACTCGTAGCCCCCCTGGCCCATCAAGTTCAGATCGATATCAAAACGCACTCCGTAGGTTCCCACGTTGTCGACCGACGAATCCAGGATGCGGCTGGCCAAGCGATTCACTTGCACCTCCCCCGTGCCGAAGTGGCTGCGCCGGGTGCTCGTGAGCGGCACGTGCAGAGGGCCAGCTCGAAGCAGATCGTGATTGAGGGAGGCCTTGTAGTGATCGCCGATGGCCACCCCACCCACCCGTGAAAAGATCGTGCCCGCCTGGATCTCTGGAATCCTGCCCAGGTAGACCCGCCCTGGCGCCAACTGGCGAGCATCCATGACCGCAAAGAGATCGTCGTCCGACTGGGGATTTCTGGCCGCGACAACGGCCATTTGGAACGGACCATCGCTGCGACCCTTGAGCAGGGCATTGGCAATGCCCAAAGCTGGCAGGGCTGTGCGAAACAAAACCAGCCGTCCCCTCGCCGGAATGGTGACCGTTTCACTGAATCTGGGATCCAGACGGCCCCGCAACAGCTGCACGGCGGTGGCGTCCCCTGGACCGGTGTTCCAGGGGCGCGGGCCCAGGGGTCTGACGCCCATCAAGTGCTGGGCGAGGTAGGGCGCTTCGAAGCTGTTGCGCACTGCCCCGGCAGAAAATTGGACCCGCACCGGTTGCACGCCTGGATTCACCAAAATCGTGGCCAGGGTGAGTTCGCTGCGCCGTTGGGACGGCGAAATCGAGGCGCGATAGGGAGGGAAATACTTGTGGTGGAGGTGCAACCCGAAGTCGCCTTGGAAGGTGTAGGCCGGCATCTCCAAGACCATGCCGTTTTCGGCCGTCATCGTCATCCCCGGAACGGTGCTGATGAGCACTCCGGGCCCTTCCACTTCCTCGGGTTGATTGGAGTGCAACACAGGCACCGCGTTGAACTGCCCACGCAAGGGCAGGGCCCGTTGCCCCTCCATCAAGGCCACATAGGACTGCGCCCGGGCGCCTGGCTCGAGCCACACCACACCACCGCAGGCCAGGCCGAGGAGCAAGCGCAAAGGGAGGCGAGGAACCACGGACACTTCAGGCTGGAACGCAGGCGCTTTGGAGCAGCCCATCATGGCTACCAACGTCCAAACTGCCGGAGGGGCCAGTGGTTCGGTCTCAGGGGAACGATCAGGCCCGCTAGAACCATGCCAGTTCCCCATCTCCTCCCATGTTCTCACCTCTTGACGCTTGCTGTCTTGCCGGCGAGGAGCCACGACAGCGCCATCTCCGCTATCAGGAGCGCAAGCTGCGAATGCTCACCTTCTGGCGAGATGGGCTGGAGAGGCAGCTGGCGGCGGTGAATGCCGCGATGGCCACCCTGGAGCAACAGATGGAGCGCGACCGAGCCGCTTCCCAGAGTTGAGGGGTTGTGGCCTGTGCGCCCCGGGGGTGGAGTGCTGGAGTTGGGCCCGCAGGGTTGCCAACCCCCGCTCCAGACACCGCTGCACGGTCATGGCGCTCACCTCGAGAGCGGCCGCGGCCCGTCGGTAGCTCCAGCCTTGAAGCACCACCAGGCGCACCACCCGTTCGGTGCGCCCATCCAAACGGCCGAGCAGCCTCTCCACCCTGGCCTGGCTCTCATGGCTTTCCTCGAGAGCGTCCTCTGCGGGCCTGGCGAGCTGCTCCGTCAGCTCTGGCTCCAATGGAGCAGGCCGGCAGAGTTGGCGGTGACGCTGCAGCAGTTGCCACTGCTCCTGGCTCATCTCCAGGCGTTGGCAGATGTCGCTGACGATGTTGGCCGTGCCGGACGGGCGTCGCGCCAAGTCTTCTTCCAGACGGCGCAGCTTGATCTGCAGCTCCGCTTGACGCCTGGGCAAGCGCACGGCGTTGGCGTCGTCTCGAAGGTAGTGGAGGATGGCGCCGCGGATGTGGGGGCGGGCGAAGGCCTCAAAGGGAGTTTGCTGGCTGGGACGGAACAATTCCGCCGCCCGAATCAGGCCCAGCAAGCCCACCTGGATCAGATCATCTTGGGGCTCTGGGCATCGACGCCAGTAGTGAAGGGCCAGCGGAGGCACCAGGTGGCGATGGGCCTCCACCAGGGCATTGCGACGGCTCAAGGCCCGGGCAGCGGCCGTTCGGGCGCTTGGGCGGCCGGGATGAGGACGGCGAGATGGACCGGTGCAAGAGTTCATGGTTCAGCGTGTTCAAGGGTGTTCAGCACCAGAGGAATCGGCGAACTGCCTCGTTGGCAGCCGCCTTGCCTCTCCGTCTAGATCAGCCCCGGCTGGCCTCGCTGACAAGCGTGAAAACACCTGTTTTCAACGTGATGGCGCCGCCACCTCAGCCAGGAGACGCCACGGCCCATGGCGCTTCAGCCAGTCCAGGTCGGAACGGCCGGTGCAGAGCAGGAAGCCTGCAAAGCCCAGGCCGTTGATGCTGAATCCCGCACAGTGCTCTTTGACGCGGCGCACGGTGAGAAACCAGTGGTCATCGAACAGCAGGTTGTAGGCGTGGCGTGGATCCCCGCCTGCCTCGGGATCCCCCAGATCAAGAAGGCTGGCGTGCTCCCTGTAGAGCGCCTGCAGGTCTCTGCCCTCGAGCGGATCCCGGCGGGGGCTGAGGGCATAGCACCAAGGCCATGGATCGCCTGGCTCCCGCAGCTGGCTTTCCAGAAGTGGGGCAAGGGGGCAGCTGAGCTCACCCTGGTGGCGGGGGAGAAGCTGGATGTGCCGGTGCGGTTGGCTTGCCCCAGCCGTGGGGCTGCTGTTGAAGAACCACAGCCCGCCGGTGTCCGCCGCCACGTGGGCGACGGCCCGCCAATCGGCTCTGCCAAGCCAGCCCGCTTGCGGTTGCCATTGCTGGGTGATCAGCAACAGGTGGGCGGGCTGCACGGGATATTTGTTGAGAATCAGCGCATGGCTGCTCCCCAGTCGGCCGACCTCCAGCGGTGCTTCCCAGGGCAGGAAGGGGTTGGGCTTCGGACCCCGCAGCGAGAGGTGGCGCGGTGGAGACCCCTCCAGGCGCCTCAGCATGAACGGCGCCAGCCCCTCCAGCTGCGCCTCGCTGGTGCGCAACGGCACGAGATCGCCCGTCTCCAAAGCCTGGCGGGAGACGAGGTTGGCTTGCTGCCAGTACCGCTCAGCTCGCACCGACCTGCAGTCGGGCCAGGGAGGCACCCTGGTAATAGTGGTTGAGGATTTGGTGGAAGCGCAGCCCCTGCCTGGCGAGCTCCTGGGCCCCGGTTTGGCTCATGCTTGCCCCCAGATGGCCATGGGCCTCATCGACAATCTGCTGGGTGGCGGCGTAGAGGCTTTCCACAATCCCACCTTGGTAGCTCAAAATCACGCCCGCGGTGGAGCTGGTGGCCTGCACGGTTGGAGCGCTGACGGTGTTGAGGCCTTCATAGTTTTGCCAGCGGGTGGTGTCTCCCAGGTGCCAATGGGCACTGGCTGGTCGGGCCATGTGGGCCATGGCGTAGGAGCGGGCCGCCACGGCCTGGGCACGCAGCGCTTCAATGTTCCAGGAGCTGGGCATCTCTCCCCCCACCACGGAGCTGATGTAGCTCTCCAGTGGCAGGTGATTGACAACCTGAATGCCATCGGCGGCCCGCAACACCCGAAGTCGACCGGCGTAGGGCCGTCCATCGGCGCGAAGGGGAGAGCCATCCTTGGCTTCAATCCACACCTCACTGAGGGAGCCGAGCAGGGCGTTGGCATCGGCCGCTGCTCCGGCGGCCCCCTGGTGCAGCACCTGCCCTTCCCGACTCAAGACCCGCCAACCCCCATCCCCACCCAGGCTGGGTTGGGGTGACAGTTTCAGCAAAGCCACCCGGATCTCCAGATTCACGGCCGATCCGTCCGGGGAGGACGGCATGGGTGTTTCAGAGGAGGCTGAACCGATTCGGCGAGCCTGCACGGAACGACCCTCTGCGCCTGTGGAGCTCGCTGAGAGGGCTCGGGCCTGGGAGGGGCCGCGCTCCTGGCTGGAGGCTTGGGCAGGGGGCGGGGCCATCAACGCATCCAACACATCCGACTGCTGCTGGTGGGAGACCGGAGGGCGCAAGAGGGCCTGGGAGGCAAATCCCGCCCCGATGGCGGAGAGCGCCAGGGGGGTGGTGAGCAAAACCGGATGGCGAAGCGCCTCGCGGCCTAAGGATCGCAGGCCAACCGCCAGTCCGCCAGCGCCTCGCCAGGCGGCCAGCCATCCTCTGGCTCGGCCCAAAATGTGCCTTCCCACAACAGATGTCCCGAACCGCTCAGGCGGATCATGCCGGAAGAAACCGCCTCGCACACCATCCCCCCTGGACGGTCGGAACATTGCCAGCCCACAACGCGCGGTTTTTCGAGCAGCTTCATCCAAAACGGAGCCACCAGAGCATGGGCTGAACCGGTCACCGCGTCTTCCTCAATCCCCAGCTCGGGAGCAAAGAAGCGCAATTGGTAATCGGCCCCCATCCCAGCCACCGCTGCCCTGCCTTCTGGCCCGGGCGGCAAAGCTTGCATCAGCACCAAACCTCGCCTGGCAGGGCCCTCCAGCTCCGCGGCGCATCCATGCCATTGGGCCAGAGGGGCGGACGGGGAGAGCAGCCCCACCTGGTAGCCCAGGCTGGATTGCCAGAACTGTTCCAATCCTTGCGGATGCCTCCTCTGCAGGAGGGCCACAACGTCTGGAGGGGCCTCCAGGGGCTCAAGCGCGTAAGTGGGCAGTTCAATCTGGGCCAAGGCGGGCTGGGCAGCCGGCTGGGAGCTGACCCCGTGCAGGCAACGCACGCGCAAGGGGCCGCTGCGGGTGAGGAAGGTGGTGCATCCATCCCCTGGCAGCCGCCGCCAGAACCCCAGGGCAAGGATGGCCGCCAGGGTGGCGTGGCCGCACAGGGGCACCTCTTGGCAGGGGGTGAACCAGCGCAGGGCCCAAGCCCCTTGCCAAGGCAGGAGAAAGGCCGTTTCGGATTGCTGCAGGCGCCCTGCAACGCTTTGCATCCAGCTGGCCGGGGCAGCGGTGGCGAGCTGCACCACGGCGGCGCCATTCCCTCCCAGAGGCTCGGCGCTGAAGGCCTCGATCAGCACGGCGGGCAGTCCCCTCACCACTGCGGCTCCTCCGGGCGGGGTTCCCGCTCCATGAGGGCCTGCACGGCCTGGGGCGCCGTGAGTTCACCCTCCAGGAGCTCCACCACCTGACGACAAATCGGCAGGGACCAGCCTTCCCGATCCGCGAGCCGCAGGGCGGCACGGGCTGTTCTTGGCCCCTCCACCGTGGCTTGGATCCGCTGGCGCGCTTCCCCCTCTGAGGCCCCTTCCGCCAGCAGGAGTCCGAACCGGTAGTTGCGGCTCAGGGGGCTGTTGGCCGTCGCCAACAGATCTCCCAGGCCTGCCAGTCCATAGAGCGTGCTCGGCTGCCCCCCCAAGGCCTTGAGCACCAAACCCGTTTCCGCCAGGCCTCGACAGAGGAGGGAGGCTTTGGCATTGGAGCCCAGCCCAAGCCCATCGCTGATGCCGGCGGCAATGGCCATCACATTTTTCAAGGCCCCCGCCACCTCCGTGCCCAGCGGATCTTGATTGGTGTAGAGCCTCAAATGCGGGGCCCGAAGCTCGCTCTGCAGGCGTTGGGCCAACTCCTTGTTGAGCGAGGCGATCACAGAGGCCGCGGGCAATCCCCGGGCGAGTTCAGTGGCCAGGTTGGGGCCGCTCAGGGCCGCCATGGCTGTGGAGGGCAGCTGGAGGCTCCACAGCTGGGTGGCGCTGCAGAGACCCTCGGGATCGATCCCCTTGCTGCAGCTGAGCAGGGGCACCCCCTCCGGCCAGCGTGGGGCCAGTTGGGCGGCGAGGGTGGCCACGCCTTCCATGGCGATCGCCGAGACCACCAGGTCGGCCCCCACCAGCCTGTCAGCCGGGTCTCCGCCGCTGCGCCGACTCCAGGTGGTGAGCTGATGGCCCTGGCTTCTCCAGAGCTCAGCCAGGGTGCTTCCCCAGGCCCCCAGACCCAGCAACGTGATCTGCAGGTTGCCCGCTCCTGAGACGCTCTCCTGCCATCATGCGACAAGCCGCCCCTCGCCCGTGTCGGCCCGCGCCGCTGATCTTTGTCCCTGGCGTGAGTGGCGGGGCCATGCGCTGGTGGTGGGTGCCGGTGGCATCGGCCAGGCTTTGCTCGCCGCCCTGCCCGAGCGCGCTCCCCAGCTGCGCCTCTGGTCCGCCGGTCGCCGTCAGGCCGACCTGAGGCTGGATCTGGAGGATCCAGGCAGCTTGGATCAGTTGGCCCAGGTGGCGCTGCACGACCTTTCCCCTCTGCGGCTCGTGATCTATGCCGCGGGCCTCTTGCATGGGGAGGGGTTGCAGCCGGAGAAGCGCCTGAGTCAGGTGGATGCGGCCTCCCTGCAGCGCAGTTTTGCCGTGAATGCCTGGGGTCCGCTGCTGGTGGCCAAGGCGGTGGAGGCGGCTCTGCCCAGGCAGGAGCCCTGCCATCTGGCGAGCCTTTCAGCCCGGGTGGGCAGCATCGGCGACAACCGTCTCGGCGGCTGGTATGCCTACCGGGCTGCCAAAGCTGCCCAGAACCAATTGCTGCGCACCTTGGCCTTGGAGTGGGGCCGCCGGCTGCCCCTGGCCTGTGTCACCTTGCTCCATCCCGGCACAACGGCCACGGCGCTCTCGCAGCCCTTTCGCTCCTCTGTGCCAGAGAACCGCTTGTTTTCCCCCGAGCAGGCCGCGGGCTACCTCCTCGATGTGTTGGAGCGACAGACCCCTGCCAGCTCCGGTGCCTTTCTCGCCTGGGATGGCCAGCCGATCCCCTGGTGAGTCAGGCGCGATGGCCCTCCAGCAGCTCAAGCGGAATGACGGCCAAGGTGGAGGCTTCACAGGCCTCCAATCGCACCGGAGGCGCCATCCCATCCTCGTAGGCCTGCAACCATCGGGTCGCGCACACGCACCAGTGGTCTCCGGGCCTGAGGCCGGGAAATCCATACTGGGGAGCCGGGGTGCTGAGGTCATTTCCCTGGGCCTTGCTGTAGGCGAGAAAGCCTTCGTTGACCACACAACACACGGTGTGGCGGCCGAGGTCGGCCCCGTTTGTGCGACAGGAACCATCGCGGAACCAGCCGGTCATGGGCTCGCAGCCACAGATGGCCAGGGGTTGCCCCAGGACGTTGAGGGACTCGGAGGGCTGGGCAGAGGACGGGGCTGTCACCGCTTTCTGGCAGGTCTGGTCAGGAGAGTCTGATGGAGGAACCGCACAAAATCCATGCAAGTGGTTGACGAGTCGCGGGGGGGAGGCATTAAAGGTCGTCTAGCACCACCCCCTCCATGAGCTGGGATTTCACCGAAGACGCGGCCTTTCTCGCCCTTTGCGACGCCTTCAAGGAAAGCGGTGAGTCCTCTGCTGTGGAATTTCTCGCCCATGGCGAGGGAGCTTTCCATTTTCAGGAACTCATCCAAAACGCCGCTGGCGAAGGCATTGATCTGAGCGACTCAGAGGATATGGAGGAGTTTCAACTGGAAGTGATTGAAACTCTGGAGGACCTTTGCACTTGAGCGAGCCAACCTGACGGTTGGGTGTCTAGTAAAAGAAAGCGATTTCCTTTGCCTTCAAACCCTCCCATCCTGCAGCTTTCAAGCGGGCATCAAGCTCTTCTTGCCCGTAATGTTTGGCCCCACTGCGCACGATGCGGTTGCGCATCGATTTGGTGACGCCGCTGCGGGGTCGGGCATTCTCTTTGGCCATCACCTCCCGATACAACTCCAGCATGGGGTCGGGGATCGGGGAGCCATCCAGATCAACGCCAGCGGCGATGGCCTGATCGATAGCGTCGGGTCCAGACAGTGACATGGCAAGGATGGAGAGACCTCTCCAGCCTGCCATGGCGCTCAGGCACTGAAATAGCGGGCCTTGCTGTGCAGAGCCACCAGGGCTGTCGTGCTCTGCTCGGGGTCGAGCTGATCGCTCTCATCCATGCTCAAGCCAATGCGCTCCGCTGCGAGCCAAAGCAGTTGCTGCCTGGAATCCGCCACATTCGGGCAGGCGGGGTATCCGAAGGAATAGCGGCTGCCGCGATAACGTTGCGCCAAAATATCGCGAAGATTGTCTGGCTCTTGAGCAGCAAATCCAAGCTCGTTGCGAATGCGGGCGTGGGTCCATTCGGCCAGGGCTTCGGCCAGTTGAACGGCCAGGCCGTGGAAATAGAGGTAATCGCTGTATTGGTCAGCGCCAAACAGCGAGCGGGCGAAGAGCGTCGCCTTCTCTCCCATGGTGACTGCCTGCATGGGCAACACATCGGTGGCGGTGACGGTGCCAGCGGCAGATGGCTCGCCATCGCGATAGAAATCGGCGATGCAATAGCGATTGCCCCCCCTTTGCCGCGGCAGCACAAAGCGGCCCAGCAGGGGCCCAGCTGCGCCGGGGGGGTCGCCAGCGGAGAGGGGAGTGGGATCAAACACCAACACGCTGTTCCCCTCCCGTGCGCAGGGGAAATAGCCATAGGCCACGCGGGGGCTGAGCAGGTTCTCCTGGAGGCAGCGCTCCAACCAGCGTTGGAGCACGGGCTCGGCCTTGCTGCTGAGCATGTCCTCATAGGCTTGGCGGGACTGCTCCTGGGCCTTGCGCAGCTGCCACTGCCCTGCAAAAAGAGCGTTGCGATCCAAGTAGCCCATCACGGCCTGGAGATCGATTTGGTGCTCAAGCAGCACGGCGCTTCCCCAGAAGGGCGGCTGCAGGGCTGGCTCCTCAGGCACCGCCTCCGAACGCTGCGTGCTTTCTTCAACGCTGAGCGGGGCAGCCGGCTGCTCCCCAGCTCCAGAGGAGATGGCCGAGCCATCGCCGGCCGCCTGCGGCGCATTCTCCAGGTTTTGTTGTGCTTGCGAATGGGTGGCCTCTCCCCATGGCAGTCCCTCGGGGGGGCCGTCCAGAAATCCCTGCTGGTCGTCCCAGCGCTCTGCCCGTTTGGCTTCCATCAGGGCATCCATGAAGCGCAGGTCGGCGAAGGCGTCCCGCCCGTACACCACCTGACCCTGATACACCTGACGGCAATCGCCATGCACAAATCTGGGCGTGAGGGCGGCTCCGCCCAGAATCACGGGGACTTTGATGCCCACCTGATTGAACGTTGCCAAGTTGTCTTTCATGAAGGCCGTTGATTTCACCAGGAGACCACTCATGGCAATGCAATCGGCCTGGTGAAGCTTTTGGGCTTCAACAATGGCTTCTACGGATTGCTTGATGCCAAGATTGATCACTTCATAGCCATTATTCGTGAGGATGATGTCCACAAGATTTTTACCAATATCGTGCACATCGCCTTTCACCGTGGCAATCAGGAGTTTGCCTTTGCTCGAACTCTCCACCTTTTCCATGTGCGGTTCAAGCTGGGCCACGGCTGCTTTCATGGTTTCCGCGCTCTGCAGCACAAAGGGAAGCTGCATCTGGCCGGCGCCGAACAGATCACCAACCACCTTCATGCCATCGAGCAGGAAGCTGTTGATGATTTGCAGGGGAGGATAGGTTTGCAGGGCCTCGTGCAAGGCGGCATCCAGGCCGATCCTCTCTCCATCAATGATGTGTTGCTTGAGACGCTCTTCGATGGGGAGATCTTGGAGGGCTGAGCCGGCAGTGCGGGCGTCTTTTGTGGTCACCCCCTCGAACATCGAGGTGAGAACCGTCAGGGGGTCGTAGGTACAAATATCGCCTTCAAAGCGTCGCTTGTCGTAGATCAAATCCCGACAAACATCCTGTTGCTCTTTCGAAATCTTCGCCAGGGGGAGAATCTTGGCAGGGCTGATGATTGCCGCATCCATCCCCGCTTCACAGCAATCGTGCAGGAACACTGAATTGAGCACAATCCGGGCGGCTGGCGACAGGCCAAAACTGACATTGCTGACGCCAAGTAAAATGTGAACGCCAGGAATGTTTTGTCTGATCAGGCGAATCGCCTCAATCGTGGCCAGACCATTTTTGCGATCCTCTTCAATGCCGGTGGAGATCGGAAGAGCAAGGGGATCATAAAAAATTTCATGGGCTGGCAGGCCATGCTCCAAGGCAGCTCGATAGGCGCGTTGCGCAATGGCAAACTTTCGCTCTGCGCTGCGGGCCATCCCCTCTTCATCGATCGTGCCCACCACCAGTCCTGCTCCGTAGTTGAGAGCTAGGGAGAGCACTTTGAAAAAGCGTTCGTCGCCGTCTTCGTAGTTTGTGGAATTAAGGATGCATTTTCCCCCTGCCACCTTCAAACCAGCTTCCATCTTTTGCCATTCGGTGGAATCCAACATCAGGGGAAGATTGACGTTGGTGACCAGGCGACTGACCAGGTCGTGCATATCTTGTTCACCATCACGCCCCACATAATCAACATTCACATCCAGCACATGGGCGTTTTCCTTCACCTGCTCCCGAGCTACAGCCACCAGGCCATCCCAGTCTTCCGCGTTCAGTAGCTCGCGCACTTTCTTCGAGCCGCTGGCATTGAGCCGCTCGCCGATGATCAGAAACGAATTGTCTTGATGGTAGGGAGTGACGCCATAGATGGAAGCTGCGGCTGGCTCGTAATGGAACGCAGGCCGAGCTTGACGGTTCCTGGCCGATTCTTGAGCTCCCCGCACTGGCCTGGCGGCAGGTTTGAGCTCCCTGGCCATCTCCACTAAAGCAGCGATATGAGCGGGCGTTGTGCCACAACAGCCGCCGATGACTTGCACACCCAGATCCTCCACAAAATGCATCAGCTGCATTTTCATTTCGGTCGGGGTCAGCCTGTAATGGGCAACACCACCGATGTTTTCTGGAAGTCCTGCATTGGGAATGCAGCTCACCACGAAGGGACTGTGCTGACTCAAATAGCGAATGTGCTCCTTCATTTGCTCTGGCCCAGTGGCACAATTCAGACCGAGAACGTCAATCGGAAATGGCTCCAAGATGGCAACCACCGCAGCAATATCCGACCCCACCAGCATCGTGCCCGTGGTTTCCATGGTGACGGATACCATCAGCGGCACCCGCTCGCCTCGGGCGGCAAAGGCGGCCTCCAGACCCATCAGGGCAGCCTTGATTTGAAGCACGTCTTGGCAGGTCTCCACGATCAGGAGATCCACGTCGCCGGCCAGGAGGCCTTCGGCCTGTTCTTGAAACGCTGCCTTTAGAACATCAAAGGGGATGTGGCCAAGGGTTGGCAATTTGGTTGTGGGGCCAATCGAGCCAGCCACAAAGCGGGGGTGATCGGGGGTGCTGTAGGCATCGGCCATCTCCCGGGCCAATTCAGCAGCCCGCTGATTCATGGCGAAGGCCTGCTCCTCAAGGCCGTATTCGGCCAAGACGATGGAGGTGGCCCCAAACGTATCGGTTTCAATCACATCGCAACCCGCCTCAAGAAACTGGCGATGCACGGTTTGCACCGCATCGGGTCGCGTGAACACAAGCTGCTCGTTGCAGCCCTCCAGGGCCGCTCCGCCAAAATCCTCTGCGTTGAGATTGAGCAGCTGGAGGGAGGTGCCGGTGGCCCCATCAAAAACGAGCACGGGCCGCTCAGCGCTGTGCAATCGCTCCAGAAAGCCGGTTCTCTTGAGGCGCTTCGCAGCCGATGGGGTGGCCAGCATCAATCTTCAACCCGGATCCGTGTCACCCAATGTTCATACTCAGGATCTCGCCCTTCTGTGATGGTTGTGATCCGATCTCTGAGCCGTTCCATCACCGGCCTTGTGGTTGGCAGCTCCGTGGTTTCCACGCAGCGCACGGGGGTGATGCGTGCGGCGGTGCCGCTCAGAAAGACTTCATCGGCGATGAACAGCTCACTTTTATCCACGGCTCTCTCGATCACGGGAATGCCCATCGCGGGGGCGAGCTCAAGAATGCTGGCACGGGTGATGCCTTCCAAAATGTCTTGATCCACTCCGGGAGTGATCAGTTTGCCATCTCTGACTATAAAAAGATTCATGCCACTCGCTTCACTCACTTTCCCCCGGCTATTGAGAAGCAGCGCCTCATCAAAGCCACTTTTGACCGCCTCGGTTTTGGCTAGGGAACTTGTGATATAAGCCCCGCTAATCTTGCCCCGAAGCGGTAGGGAGCGGTCCTCCTGCCTGGTCCAACTGCTGATGCGACAAGACACACCATCGGGGGAGAGGTAATCTCCCATCTCAATACCGTAGATAAGGAAATCGGTGACGACATCATGCAGCCTTGGCGAAATGCCCAGGCCACTTGTATAGACAAACGGACGCATGTAGAAGGGTTTGGCCGGGCGATTTGCTTGGATGAAGGCTCGGATCGACGCCATCACCGTCTCCTCGCTCAAGGTGGTGAGCAGCAGGCGTGCGCTCTGGCTCAGCCTGCGGGCGTGGCGATCGGCTCGGAAGAGGAGGATTTCACTGGGGTCTTGCGGGTTGGGTAAGCCACGCATCCCACCAAAGGCCCCCGTGCCGTAGTGCAGGGCATGGGTGGCGACGGACAGAGTGGCCTCGGCGAACGGCACGCACTTGCCGCCGAACCAGGCAAAAGGAAGAAACTGGTGCATCGGGCCAGTCAGGTTGGCCCGATCTTCTCACCGCAGCCAGCAGGATGGGGAGATGCATCGCTTACCCTCCGCCGCCAATCCTGGAGTTTCTGAGGGGGACGGTTTTGAGCCGATCACCCATCCGCCTGCCGCTGTGGTGGTGTTGAGCAGCGCAGAAACGGATCTGTTGGCCCTGGCCAACGTGCTCCACAGCCGAGCGACCCCGTTCCCCGGACGACTGCAGGCCTTGCCCTTGGCCAGCCTCTCCCATCCTGCCGCCATCGACCACTACATCGGCAGCGCCCTGGAGACAACCCGGATCCTGGTGGTGCGCCTGCTCGGCGGCCGGGGCCACTGGAGCTATGGCCTGGAGCAGTTGCAACGCTGGCAGCAGGGCAAGCCTGGGCGCCATCTGCTCCTCCTGGCAGGCACGCCAGAAGAGGAAACGCTTTTGGCCTCCCTCTCCAGCGTGCCCGAGCCTTTCAGCGTTGCCTTGGCCGCCTGTTGTCGGGTGGGGGGGGCGGCCAATCTCCTCTTGGTGGTGGAGAGCCTGGAAGCGCTGCTGAGGGGAACCCTCCCCCCTCCACCCACTCCCATCGCCGAGGCCGATCCACTCCCCCACGACTGGCGGGCGGAACCGGGCCCGCGGGTAGGGGTGGTGCTTTATCGCGCCCTGCGGCAGGCGGGGGATACCGCATTGATGGAGGGGGTTTTGGCCGCCCTGCGGGCAAGGGGCCTCGCCCCAAGGGCCCTCTGGGTGAGCAGCCTGCGCGATCCCGCCGTGCAAGCGGGAGTGGCGGATTGGTTCCAGGCGGAGGGCGTGCACGCCGTTTTGTGCGCCACGGCCTTCGCCTCCGTCTCCGCAGCGGAAGCGGGGCTGGGGGCACCGCTCTGGGAGCGGTTGGATGTGCCAGTGCTCCAGCTCCTGACGAGCAGCCTCCCCCGCGAGCGCTGGCAGGCCAGCTCTGTGGGTTTGGGCCCCTTGGATTTGAGCCTGCAGGTGGTGCTTCCCGAGCTGGACGGGCGGATCACCAGCCGGGTGGGAGGCTTCCGCGCAGCCCGTGGGGCATCGGAGCAGGAGCCTGCCAGCCCGGCCGGCGCTTGCACGGTTTTGGTTCCGGATCCGGCCCGCCTCGCCTGGGTGGCGGCGCTCACGGCCCACTGGGTGCAGCTTCGCCAGACCCCTGCGCACAAGCGGCGCCTGGCCTTGGTGTTGGCCAACTACCCCACGCGCGATGGACGCTTGGCCAATGGGGTGGGGCTTGACACCCCAAGCAGCACGGCGGCCATCTTGCACACCCTTCAGCAGGCGGGATACGACCTGGGGGAGCAGGGGCTCCCGGCGGATGGCGAGGCCTTGATGGCCCTGCTGCTCGGGGGACGCAGCAACGATCCCGAAAGCGACCATCGCCCTGCTTTGGCAGAGCTGCCCCTTGCCGCCTATCGCGCCTGGTATGACTCCTTGCCCAGCGGCGGGCGCGGCGTGCTCGAAGCCGTCTGGGGCCCACCGGAGCGGGATGGCGGCCTTCAACAGGGCTCAAGCGGCCCTGTGTTTCCAATCCGCGGCCTGGCCTTTGGCTCCGTGGTGGTGCTGATCCAGCCCAGCCGTGGCTACGAACGCGACCCTGCTCTCACGTACCACAGCCCCGATCTCCCCCCCACCCATGCCTACCTCGCCCAGTACCTCTGGATTCGCCAGGAGCAGCGCGCCCAGGCGGTGGTGCATGTGGGCAAGCACGGCAACCTCGAGTGGCTCCCTGGCAAGGGGGTGGGCCTCAGTGAGGACTGCTTTCCGGAATGGGCCTTGGGACCCCTGCCGCACCTCTACCCGTTCATCGTCAATGATCCGGGGGAGGGGAGCCAGGCCAAGCGGCGTTCCCAAGCGGTGATCCTCGATCACCTCACCCCCCCGCTGGGCCGGGCCGGCTTGGAGGGCGATTTGCAGCGCCTGGAGGCTCTCCTCGATGAGTATTGGCAGGCCCTGGAGCTGGGCAGTGGCCGCTGCGATCTCCTGCGCAGCCAACTGG
This sequence comes from Cyanobacteriota bacterium, assembly GCA_035284785.1. Taxonomy (GTDB): domain Bacteria; phylum Cyanobacteriota; class Cyanobacteriia; order PCC-6307; family Cyanobiaceae; genus Cyanobium. Next base: position 17,827 of record JAYKHK010000200.1, read on the forward strand.
AGGCGCTCATGGGCACCATGCATCTCCCTAGCGGCAGCACTGGCGTGAACCGGGCGGGGGGCTCCACGCTGGCTGATCCCCTGGAAGCCCGCCTGGAGGCGGCGGATGGCTACCTCTGTGAACTCAAGGAAGCCCAGATCCGGGTGGGACTGCATGTATATGGTCAGCTGCCTGAGGCGGACGCTTTGGCGGAGCTGCTGCTGGCCCTGGCGCGAGCTCCCCAGGCCGGTCGCCCTGGCCTCACCCAGGCCCTGGCAGCCGACCTGGGATTGGCCCTCGATCCATGGGGCGATCTGGAGGAGGCCCCTCTGGAGCCCGACGATCGCTCCCGGCTGCTCCACTGGGGCCAAAAGGGCGGCGATGGGGCCCTCAGGCGGGTGGGCGACGCCGTGGCCCTACTGGAGAGCGAGGCCCTGGCCCGCATTCGCGCCCTCCTCGGCCTGGAGGGCCCAGCGCCCTGCCAGGCCGAGGGCCCCGCTGGCGCCCAAGCTCTCCAGGCGGTGCGAGACGAGCTGCTGCCCAGGCTCCTGGCCTGCGGCGACGCCGAACGCCATGCCCTGCTCAAGGGCCTGGCGGGGGGCCGCATCGCGGCTGGCCCCTCCGGCGCGCCCACCCGGGGCCGGGCGGAGGTGTTGCCGACGGGGCGCAATTTTTACAGCGTGGATCTGCGGGGGCTGCCAACGGAGGCCGCCTGGGATCTCGGCCGTCGCAGCGCCGAGCTGCTCCTGGAGCAGCATTGGATGGAGGAGGGGGAGGACCTGCGCAGCCTGGCCCTCTCGGTGTGGGGGACCGCGACGATGCGCAACGGTGGGGAAGACATCGCCCAGTCCCTGGCCCTGATGGGGGTGCGCCCCCTCTGGGATGGACCAACCCGCCGGCTGGTGGATCTGGAGGTGGTGCCTGCCTCTGCCCTCGGCAGACCGCGCGTGGATGTCACCCTGCGCATCTCAGGACTGTTCCGTGATGCCTTTCCCCAGCTCGTGCATTGGTTCAACCAGGCCTGCCGGCTGGTGGCTGCCCTGCCCGAAGCGGAGGAGATCAACCCCCTGGCCAGCCAGGCCCGCGTTCAGGGGCATTGGGGGAGGGTCTATGGCTCGGCGCCAGGGGCCTACGGCGCGGGGCTGCAGGCCTTGATCGACAGTGGGCAGTGGGAGGAGAGGGCTGATCTGGCGGATGCTTTCCTGGCTTGGAGCAGCTGGCGATACGACAGCGAGGGGCCAGGGCCGACCGCAGAGGTGGTGCCCCGCGCCGACCGGGCAGGCTTGCTGGATCGCCTCGCCGCTGTGCAGGTGGTGCTTCACAACCAGGACAACCGCGAACACGACCTGTTGGATTCCGACGACTACTACCAGTTCCAGGGAGGTCTCAGCGCTGCCGTGGAGCGGGTCAGTGGCCGAAGACCCACGCTGTGGTTCGGTGACCACTCCCGTCCGCAACGGCCCCGCGTGCACCGGCTGGAAAAGGAGCTCGACAAGGTGATCCGCTCCCGCTTGCTCAATTCCCGCTGGTTGGAAGGCATGCAGCGCCACGGCTACAAGGGAGGCTTTGAAATGGCCGCCAGCCTCGACTACCTCTTTGCCTATGACGCCAGCACCGGTCGGGTGCCGGATTGGAGCTATGGAGCCATTTGTGACCGCTGGCTGCGCCAGCCCGACACGTTGACGTTTCTGCGCAAGGCCAATCCCTGGGCCCTGCGGGACATGGGCGAACGGCTGCTCGAAGCCCACCATCGGGGGCTTTGGCGCAGTGCTTCTCCAGCGCAGTTGGCGGATCTGCGCAGCCTCGTGCTCGACAGCGAGGCCCGGATCGAGCAGCGCTGATCCGGGCTGGGGGCTTTAGCCGTTGAGGTCTTTGGCCATGGCCTTGAAGGGATCGATGGCTCCAGGCTTGCTCGTGGCTTGGCTGGAGGCCTGATCACCCCCGCCCTCCTGGCTCTTGCGGCTGACGGCCGGCGCCCCCGGTTTGTTGACGCCACCGACGGCCGCACCCTTGAGGCGCTCAGCCAGCTGGGCGGCGGACATTGGCTGGGCGAAGGTTTTTTTCACTGGCTTGGGAACCCCACCGGTGAGGTTCACATCCGGATTGGTCTCCTCGCTGGTGCCTGCCAGCCCCGGCGTCATCTTTTCCAACCGAGCTTCCATCGAAGCCACTTCAGCCACCATTTCCTTCTCGCCGGGCGAGTCGGCATTGCCGGGGAAGGTGTGGCGAATCGTGTTGGAGCGCCGCATGAAATTCACATCCCCCAGGGTGCTGGAGGCATCGGCATCGAGAAAGAAGGTGTTGTCACTCTTCTTCGGGTTGGCTTCAGCAGCCGAGCCGGCCACTTTCACCCCCTCCCGAGCAGCGTTATCCCGGCCAGGGTTGGCGGCTCCGCGGTTTCCGAGCAGTCGATCGAACAGTCCCATCAGGCTGAGAGGAATGTGTCAGCAAACCCTAGCGGCCGTTGAGCTCAAGACCATGGGTATCGGTGCCGCAACTCTGCAAAAGACCACGATCCTCCAGATCGGCGGCGATCGCTGCGCACACATGGGGCGTGGGTTCCCAACGGCCCTGCATGCCGTAGTCATACCAAGCCTCAGCCCCATCGAAGCCCAAGGCAGCGGCCGCTGCGATCAGGCGCTGATGGGGCAAGCGGTAGCGGGCGGGGTGGGCCAGGAGGGCCAATCCCCCCGCCGCCTGGATCGCGGCCACCACGGCCTCAGCGCGCAAGGCGGTGCCAACGACGGCTTGCCCCTGCAGATAGGGCGCCAGGGATGGGGCCTGGTCGCGAAAACCAAGGGCGAGCACGTGCACCAGGCATCCCTCGAGCAGGGCGCTGATCTCCACCCCCCGCCACAACTGAGGAACGGTTTCCCCCTCGGCCGCTTGGGCCTCCAAACAGGCCCGCGCTCCCTCGTAGGCCCAGGCGCTGTGGTGGTCTGTGATGGCGAGATGTTCGAGGCCGAGGCGCGCGGCCTGAGACGCCAAATCGTGCGGCTGAAGGCTGCCGTCACTGCAGGTGGTGTGGCAGTGAAAGTTGAATCGCCCCGGGCAACTGTCGGGGCCCACCTGGCGCAGAATCGCTGCCAAGGGATGGCGGTGGGCTTCAGGACGAAGCACGGCTCGTGGGTGGTTGAAGGGCAAGGGACTCGGCCTTGAGCCTGCGCCAGCGGGCGTAAAACTGAATGGAGGCCGCCATCGCCACCACAAGGGCCACCAGGAACCAGGTGGCCCAGCCCGTGGGGAATTGGTTTTTGAACACCACCAACATCACCGCCGCCACAAGCAGCAGGGTGGGCAGCTCGTTGAGCGCCCTGAGCTGCTTGGCGCTCCAGCGGCAGGTGCCTTGCTGGAGCTGGCCCATCAGCCTGTAGCAGAAGGCGTGGTAGGCCAGCAACAGGACCACGATCGCCAGCTTGCGATGCAGCCAGCCCTCCCTGAGCCAGGTGGGTTGCACGCTCAGCAGGCCAATTGCCATCGCCACCGCCACGGCCATGCCCGGGGTGGTGATGATGTTGGCCAGGCGGCGCTCCATCAGGCCGTATTGCGCCTGGAAGGCTTGCCTCAAGGGCTCCTCCAGCTCCTCGGCTTCCTGGTGATAGATGAACAGCCTCACCAGATAAAAGAGCCCGGCGAACCAAACCACCACGCCGACGATGTGGAGAGCCTTGAACCACAGATAGGCCTGGGGGGGCCAGATCAAGGCCAATTCAGCGAAGGAACCCGGGAGGCCGGCCATGACACCAGTGGGGTGGGGAGGGGGATCAGGCCCGCTCCAGCCGCTTGACGATAAAGGCCATCAGGCCCAGTGAACCTGCCAGGGCCAGAAGAAGGGCGAGGGTCATGGGTGGCGAACGGTTTCGATCATTATCAGCAGCCATGATGGGCATTGGGCGCCAGCGGTCGCCGCAATGCCTGCCCACCGCTCGAGATGGACCACACCCCGCCCACGGCCACCCCTCTGGCTGAAACCGAAACCCTCCTTTTTGTCTACGGCACCCTCAAGCGCGGTCAGCCGAACCACGGACGCCTCCAGGGGGCTCGCTGCCTCGGCCAGGCCAGCTTGCCTGGAGCCTGCCTCCATGACCTGGGACCCTTCCCGATGGCCGTTGCCGGGGAGGGCTCTGTAGCCGGGGAGCTCTATGCCGTGGCTTGGACCGATCTGCCGGATCTCGATGCTTTTGAGGGCTGTCCACGCCTCTACCAGCGCCATTGGCTTCTTTTGGCCGATGGGCGCGAGGCCTGGGCCTACCTCGGCCAGGCCCGACAGGTGCGCCATGTGCCTCGGCTGGCAGGGGGGCTGTGGCTTGGCGTTGGCACCACGGCCGCCTGGGCACTGCTCTGGCTCCTGCAGCCGCTGGCCGTGACAGCCAGCGCTTTCGACAGCCTGGCCGCCTGCCAAGCCTGGCGAAGCAGCCACGGGCTCGCACGCCTGGAGCTGGCCAACGCCATCGGCGCGGCGCACTATCTCACCAAACGCCATGCGTTTCAGGAGAGCACCCCCGAGGCCCCGGTGGAGCTCTACAGCCCCGCCGACATTCAGCGGGTGTGCGGCCGTTCCTAGGCTGGTCTGGCCACCAGCCAGCGCCCCACCCCCGAGAGGGCGAGGGCCAAGCAGCTCCATCCCAGCCAGCTCCAGCGCAAGGGCAGGAGCAGCCGGCGCAGGAGCACCACCGTTCCCGCCAGACCCAACAGCACCACGGCCGTTTGGCAAAAGGCCACCACCTGGTGATCCGCCTGCCAATACGGCAGCTGATCCGCCCCAGCCGCTTGCCAAGGCGCCAGGCTCACCGGCAGCAATCGACCGGCCTCCTCCATGCCCAAGGGGAGATGGTCGGCAAGCATCAGGCCCCAGAGCAGGGGCAACAGGGCATAGAGCGCCAGTTTCAAACGGGGGCTGCGCATTGAGCCCCCCGGCCAGCGTCGCCACCAGCCGACCAAAGCCCCGATGCAGAGAAACAGGGCCGCAGGCAGGGCCAGGGCCGCCGTGCTCCAGGCCAAGCGCGGCAGCAGAGGGCCGCTCACCAAAGAGGCTGGTGCCAGCGGCAGCTGCCCCAGGAGCCGCTGCCAGTGGTGCAGACAGACGCCCCCCGCGAGCACCAGGATCAGCCCCACCTCCCCCTCGGGTGGAGTCATCTCGCGCTGCAGATCGGCGGCGGGGGGGCGCAGCCGCAGCTGAACGGAACGATGGGGACAGGCTTGCGCACAGGTGAGGCAGAGCACGCAATTGCGGTTGTCCTCCAGGTGGGCGGGATGGGTGCCCAGGGGACACCCTTCGCTGGCCAGGCCCTCCCCCTCGGCGGGGCCCCCCTTGAAGCAGGCGTAGCTGCTGCAGCTGCCACTGCAGGTGCCCGCCTGGGCCCGCAACTCACTGATGGCCAGCTTGGCGAAGAGCCCATTCATCCCTCCCACCGGGCAGAGGTAGCGACACCAGAAGCGTTTCTCGTAAAGCCACGAGCCGACCACGGCGCCAGCGGTGATCAGCAGCAGCAAACAGCTGCTCAACCAGGCTGTGTTGGGCAGATCGGCCACGGCTTCCCAGAGCAGGATGGCGGCAAATCCCGCCGCCAACAGCGGAGAGGCCCAACGGTCGCTCTCCCCCCTGGGCCAGCGTTTGGGCTCGTGGCCCAAAGCCCGCGCCAAACGCTGGCTGATTTCCCCCCACACCATGAACGGGCAAAAGGAGCACCACAACCGACCCACCAGGGGATAGGTGAGCAGGATCAGGGGCCACCACCAGGCCCAGAAGAGGTTGAGCGCTCCGTTGTGGGCACGATCCTGGGGCCCCAGCCAAAGCCAAAGGTTGACGAGCACAAACAGCCAGCTCACCAAGCCAAAAAGCAGGCCATTCCACAACGCGGGTGCACGCATCCCGTCGCGCAGCCAGGGTTTCCAGCGCCAGAGGTCAAAGCGGGGTCGGTTGCGCCGTTGATCGGTCCAGAACACGTCGTCGGGCAGAACGGCCGGATGGGTGCGGGCGCACTGCCGCAGGGCCCGGTCCACCAGGTTGAACAGCTCCCGCACGTTGCCGGGGAAGTCGTAGCTCTGCAGTTGCTTGATCAGGGCCTCGTTCACCCGGGGAGGTTGGCTCCAGCCAAGGCTGCGGCTGCGTTGCCGCACGGCATAGCGCAGCCATTCCCCCAGGTCGGCCCGTCGGACCCGCAGGGGGGGCACCCGTATGGCCCGCACCTCAGCCCCCAGCTCTTGACTGGTTTCGGCGGTGAGAAACAGCCGCCCGGCAAACCGCTCAGGGGCAGCCTGCTCGGGATTGGCCCAGCTGCCCGTGCGCACCAGCTGGAGCAGCAGGGGACGCAGGGCCGGGTCGGCCCGGTCGAACTGATCAAGCAGCAGCGCCCCTTCGCCGAGACAGGCGAGCAGGGGCTGATGGTGGCGATCGCCGTGGAAGAGTTCGGCACCATCCGGCCGCAGCAGGGCGCAGTTCAAGCGCACCATCAGGTGCCGTCGGGCGGGGGAACTGAAGTGGATCAGGGCGGCGAGGTTGTCCTTTTCCAGGCCCGGTTCCCCACTGATCAGCACGGGCCCCCGCCGGGGATCCTCGGCGGCCTCGCGAATGGCGCGCCGCAGGCTCTGGGCATAGCGGCTGCTGCCCACCACCCCACGGCGAATCCGGGTTTGCAGGTAGGGGGCCAGGCGCCGCAAGCTCTCGGCGGAGGACGTTGGCTCGCTCCCACCCCCTTCGCTGGCCATGGCGCTGTCCCGGCTGGAGTGATTCTGAGCACGGATGATGGGAGCACAGTCGTTGGCTCTCCCATGACCCTCACGCTTTATGGCGGACCCCGCAGCCGCGCTTCGTTGGTGCGCTGGTATCTCGAAGAAAAAAACCTTCCCTACAGCGTGATCGAGGTTGACCTGGCCGCCGGTGAGCAGCAGCAGCCGGCGTTTCTTGCCATCAACCCCTTTGGCAAGGTTCCCGCCCTGGTGGACACCAGCTTCAGCCTGGCCGATGGCCAACCCTTGGCTCTGTTTGAGAGCGGGGCCATCCTTCTGCACCTGGGCGAACACCATGCCAAGGAGAGCCCCAGCCCCGTTTGGCGCTCGCTCTCGGCCCAATGGGTGCTGTATGCCAACGCCACCCTCGGTCCTGCGATGTTTGCGGCGTCCTCCCGTCCGGAGGAGCTCCTCCGCCAGCTGGGCAGGCTCGATCAGCTGCTGGCCGGCGGCCAATCTCTTCTGGCCCCGATCGCCGCTGCCCCGCAGTGGGGCGCCGCAGACTGCGCCGTGCAGGCCTATCTGGCTTACCTGCCACTGTTTTGCAAAGACATTGACCTCTCGCCCTTCCCTGCCGTTCAGGCCACCATCGCCGCCACCAATGGCCGTGCGGCCTACAGGAAAGCCATGGATCTGGCTTGAGGCCCCGATGGCGTTGGAGCTGTTGGCGAGCCATGGCCAGAGCGGTTGAGTGATGGTGGCCCCGGGTTGCACCTTCCAGTGGCGGGGCCATGCCCTGGAGCTCCTTGCCGAGCGGGCGATTTGGGATCCGCTGCGGGCGGTGTTGCTGGTGGCCGATCTGCACCTTGGCAAGGCCGAGGTGTTTCAGGGGTTTGGCGTGCCCCTGCCCAGCGATGGCGATGGGGCCACCCTGAATCCCCTGCTGGCACTGGCGCACCGGCTGGCGCCTGCGGAAGTGGTGATCCTGGGAGATCTGATCCACAGCCGCTTGGGGCTCACGAGCGAATTGCGGCAAAAGATCAAGGCCTTGCCCGAGCTGATGGGCTGCCGCCTGCGCTTGATCGGGGGAAACCACGAGCGGGGCAGCTGGCTGGAGGGTCTGCCGCTGGACCCCTCCCAGGCCCTCGGGCCCTGGTGGCTCAGCCATGCGCCAGACCCCCAGCCTGGCCTGCTCAATCTCTGCGGGCACCGTCACCCCGTGGCGGTGGTGGGGGATCGGGCAGACCGTCTCCGCCTGCCCTGCTTTGCCTTTGACCCGGCCCAACAGGTGATGGTGCTGCCCGCTTTCGGAAGGCTCACTGGCGGCCATCCCTGTCCCCCTGAAGAACAGCTCTGGTTAGTGGCCGACGGGCAGGTGGTTCCCTGGGGAGCGGGATCTAGCCCGCCTCGGCCAAGGCACGCACGACGTCGCCCCGGGTGAGCACCCCCTCCAGGTTGCCCTGATCGTTCACGACAAACAGCCGCTGAATGCGGCGGTCGTTCAAGAGGCGGGCCGCCTGGGGCAAGGTGGTGGAGGGGGGGCAGGTGTGGGCGGAAGCGCTCATCACGTCGCCCACCGTGCTCCCCAGCACTTGATGCACCTGCCGGTTCCATTCGAGGGGGTTGCGCAGGTAGATCACCGCGTCGAGAAACATCACGTAGGGGCCAGCGTCAAAGCCGCTCTCCCGCACCATCAGATCCTTTTCGCTGAGCTCACCCACCAGGATGCCCTTCTCATCCACCACGGGCAGGCCGCTGATGTGATGGCTGCTGAGCAGGGTCACCGCCTCCTGAAGGGGGGTCTCGCGCCGCACGGAGAAGACCGGGGAGGTCATTACCTCTGCGACGGGCCGCTCCACCACCATGGCGCTCACTGCTTTATTCAAGAAGCATTCTGAGGGTGCGCCGGCCAGGCTTCCATGACCCCACCACCAACTTCCGATTCCCGCGGCATTGGCGGGCGTCAGCTCGCGGATGGCCTGACCCTTCTGAGGGGGCTGTTGGGCCTGCCCCTGCTGGTGGCTTTAGGCCTGGGGTGGGGGAGCCTGGCCTGGCTGCTACTGCTGTTCGGAGGCCTCAGCGATGCGGCAGATGGCTGGTTGGCTCGCCGCAGTGGCGGGGGATCGGTGTGGGGAGCCCGCTTGGATCCCCTCACCGACAAGCTGTTGATCTGCGCGCCTCTGCTCTGGCTGGCCAGTCAGGGCAGGCTGCCGCTGGTGGCGGTGTGGCTGCTGCTGGCCCGTGAGTTGCTGGTTTCGGGCTGGCGGGCTCAGCAGGGCAGCGGTGGCCCGGCCTCTTGGGGGGGCAAGGCGAAGACGATTCTGCAGTTTCTCTCCCTGTTGCTCCTGCTCTGGCCCGCCTCCTGGCCGCTCCCGACGCTGGCTTGGAGCGCTGGCTGGTGGCTGTTCTGGCCGTCCCTTGGGCTGGCGCTCAGCTCAGCCGTTGGCTACCTCAAGCCCCGCTGAGGATGGCTCGACCCCGCCATCAACCCCATCGCCATCCTCTCGGGCCCACGCCCCCGGTTCGCTGCTGCTGAGGGGATCGGCGGCGATCCCCTCCACCTCCCTCAGGTAGCGCGCCAAGCCATCGCCATGGCCATGGGTGAGGAACACCTGTTGGGCGCGACTCTCCACGATGGTGCACACCAGGGAGGGCCAATCGGCATGGTCGCTCAGCACAAAGCCCCGGCCGTAGCCCTTGCGGCGCCGCACGCCCCGCACCGCCATCCAACCGCTGGCGAAGGCCGTTTGCGCTGCCGGGAAGCGGCGCATCCAGGGGCTTCGCTGGGCGGAGGGGGGCGCCAGCACCAGCCGGCCGGCCAGGCTCTCCCCTTTTGGCCAGGTCGACAAGGGGCGGGTCGGCACCATGGCGATGCCCGCTGCGCGGTAGGGCTCCATCAATCCCTGAATGGCGCCATGCAGCAACACCTCCTGGCTCACCCCAAGGCCGTGCAGTTCCGCCAAGATCCGTTGGGCCTTGCCGAAGGCGTAGCAGAAGAGCACGGAGGGCTGCTCGGGGGCCTGCTGCCACCACTGCAGGATCTCCAGGGCCACCGTTCGGCCCGGTGACCACCGGTAGATCGGCAGGGCGAAGGTGGCTTCACTGATGAACACATCGGCGTTCACCTGGCTGAATGGCGCGCAGCTGGGATCAGCGTCGCGTTTGTAATCGCCGCTGATCAGCCAGCGCTCCCCGGCGGCCTCGATCAGGATTTGGGCCGAACCAAGCACATGGCCCGCGGAATGGAAGGAGAGGCGGGCTCCCCCCATGGGCAGGGTTTCCCCGTAGGGCAAGGTCGTCAGAGGCATGTCGGCCCCCAACCGATGGCGCAGCACCCCTTCGCTGGCGGCACTGGCCCAATAGGCGCCGCTGCCCGCACGGGCATGGTCGGCATGGGCATGGGTGATCAGCGCCCGGGCAACGGGCCGCCAGGGATCGATCCAGGCCTGGGCCGGCACGCAGTAAAGCCCTTGGGGCGTGAGCTGCAGGGGCCCATCCCCGGGCAGTTTTGGAGGGGAGGGGGCGGGCTCAGGCACTCATGGCCAACATCCGCTCGATCGGCTGGAGGGCGCGCAGGCGGAGCTTCTCCTCCAATTCGATGCGCGGTTGCAGGGTGTCCAGGCAATGCCAGAGTTTTTCGAGGGTGTTCAACCGCATGTAGGGGCAGAGGTTGCAAGCGCAGCCATCCACCCCTGGCACGGGATAGAAGGCCTTGTGGGGAACCTTCCGCTGCATTTGGTGCAGGATTCCCGGTTCGGTGAGCACAAGAAAGGCGGGGGCTGGGCTGGTCTGGGCCCGCTGCAACAGTCGACTGGTGGAACCAATGAAATCCGCCAGATCCAGGAGATGGGGCTGGCATTCCGGGTGGGCGATCACCTCAGCCTCCGGATGCTCCAGCTTCAACCGCAACAGGGCTTCCTCGCTGAAGGTTTCATGCACGATGCAACTGCCGGGCCACAGGGTGAGCTCCCGACCGCTCATGCGAGCCACCCAGCGTCCGAGATTTTGATCCGGTGCAAAGAGGATCGGCTGCTCCTTGGGCAGCTGTTGCACCAATTGCACGGCGTTGCTGCTGGTGCAGATCAGATCGCTCTGCGCTTTGACAGCGGCGGAGCAGTTGATGTAGCTCACGACCACATGGTCGGGATGTTGGGCGCGAAAGGCCGCAAACGCCTCCGCCGGGCAGGCATCCGCCAGGCTGCAGCCCGCCTCCAGATCGGGCACGACAACGATCTTTTCCGGATTCAGAATCTTTGCCGTCTCCGCCATGAAATGAACGCCGCAGAAGGCAATCACATCGGCCTCCGTGCGGGCAGCTTGGCGAGAGAGCTCGAGCGAATCGCCGATCACATCCGCCACATCTTGTATGGCGGCGTCTTGGTAATAATGCGCCAGGATGACGGCGTTTCGTTCTTTTTTCAGCGCCGCAATGGCTGCGGGCAATGCTTCGATGGGCGGAGGCAGCGGGGTGGAGGAGCATGTTGAGCGACGCCCGACTGGCTGCCCGTGGGGCACCACAGCAACCTGATTGTCTCCCCGCTCCATGGGGTTGTCCTGTGCTGAACGCTCCATGGGGGCAAGCCTAGTGGGGAACCAGGCCGCTCCTCAGATTCGGGAACTTCGCCTGGCCATTGCCGGTGATCTCCACGATCAATGGGATCAATCCGATGAGGATCTGTTGTTGGCCCTGGCACCAGATGGCTTGCTGGTGGTGGGGGATCTCAGCAACGGTCACGCCCGCATCCCCCGTTCCCTGGCCCGTCTGTCACTGCCATTGGCCTGTGTGCTCGGCAACCACGACAGCGGCCGCGACCCCTCCGGAGAGGCCCTGAGGCGTCAGCTGGCTCTTCTTGGCGAACGGCACTGCGGCTGGGGCTTGCGGGAACTGAGACCCCCGGGCCTGGCGGTGGTTGGTGCCAGGCCGGCAACGGCGGGTGGTGGTTACAAGCTCTCTGATGCGATGCGCTCCGTTTATGGACCTGTGGAGCTCCAAGACTCGGTGGAACGCATCTGCGCCGCTGCCCTGGGCGCCGATCCCAGCCTGCCGCTGGTGTTGCTCGCCCATTGCGGGCCGGCGGGTTTGGGGAGCGAGGCCGGTGATCCCTGCGGGCGAGATTGGAAGGTGCCCCCGTGTGATTGGGGCGATCAGGATCTGGCCCTGGCCATTGAGCGCATCCGTCGGGAGCGCGCCCTGCCCCTGGTGGTGTTCGGGCACATGCATCACCGGCTGCGGCGCTCTGGGGGCGAGCGGACGACGTTTATGCGAGACAGGCGCGGCACGATGTACCTCAACACGGCCTGCGTTCCCCGCCACGGTGTGGACCATTTGGGGCGAGCCCTCCGCCATCTGAGCTGGGTGGAGCTCACGAGCGCCGGTGAGGTGAGGCGGGTCGCTCACCGCTGGTACGGTTTGGATGGATCCCTGCTTTATGAGCAGCTGCTCTGGCCGCAGCCCAGGCCCTGACCACACCGATGTTGCTCTACGCCTGCATCAGCAGCCACGGCTATGGCCACGCCTCCCGAACGGCGGCCGTGCTCTGTGAGTTGGCCAAGCTGGCGCCGGACTGTCGGTTGGTGCTCTCCACCGCAGTGGATCCCGCCTTTTTGAAGCTGGCGATGGGGGACACCCCCTATGAATTGAGGCCGTGTCGCTGGGATGTGGGCATGCTGCAGGCCAATGCCTTGGATCTTGATCCGCGAGGCACGCTTGAGGCCCTGGCCAGCTTGGAAACCCGGTTGCCGGCCCAGGTGGAGGCGGAGGCCTCCTGGCTGGCGGCCCAGCCCAGACGCCCCCTCATCCTGGCGGATGTGCCCCCCAGCGCGGCCCGCCTGGCTCAACGCCTGTGTTGTCCCCTGATTTGGCTGGCGAGCTTTGGTTGGGAGGCGATCTATCGCCCCCTTGGGGAAGCCTTTGCTCCCTGGGCCGACCAGGCTCTGGATCACTACCGTCAGGGCGACCTTCTGCTCCAGTGTCCGCTCTCCCTCCCCATGGATTGGAAGCTTCCCAGGGTGGAGGTGGGCCTCACCTGCTCCACCCCCCGCCACGATCCTGCTGAGCTGGCGCGGCGTCTCAACCTGCCAGCCGATCGGGAGCGCTGTGTGCTGATCAGCTTTGGCGGCCTGGGGATGGAGCTGGATCCGCGCTGGTTGGCCCTGTGGCCGGATCATGTCTTTGTTGGAGTGGATCCCCGCGTGCTGGAGGCCCCGAATGGGCGACTGCTTCCCCCTGATCTCCGCCCCCTCGATGTGATGCCCCTGGCCGCCCGATTGATCACCAAGCCTGGGTACAGCAGCTTTTGCGAGGCGTTTGCCCAGGGGGTGGGGCTCCATGTCGTGCGGCGGGAGGGCTTCGCCGAGGCCCCCGTCTTGGAGAAGGGCCTCAGGGAGGAGGGCTGGCACCGCTTGCTGGAGGAAGGCGACTTCCGCAGCGGGGCCTGGGAGCTGGATCAACCGTTGCTGGCGCCAAGGGCGCCTCGTATACGGCGCGATGGGAGCAGCCGCGCCGCCGAGATGCTGCGCAGGCTGTTGGGCAGGTGATTAAGAGATCCAATCGTTAGCGAAGAAACGGTTGGAGATGCTTCTCAAAAATCTCGAAAGAATCCCATGGCTAGGAAGATTTGAGCTGAAGTGTGCTCCGCCACTGCAAATGGACGGTTGCTTGAGCGTCACGAGATAGATCGACACTCAATGCCGACCTGGCCAAATTAGCGCGAAGTTTCTGGCCACTTCTCTCAATTTCGGGAATTTGTTTGCCCTCACACACAATGCTGACCGCGTTTTCGGATCAGCCCAGCAGACATTTTTCTGAAACTCCGTATTCACCCAGTGATGCGATCTGTCCTCTGCTTGCAACCCATTGTTCAGCTCACGACGACTTCCACTGGTCTCAGCCTTTCTTGGTTTGGGATTATTTGTTCTTCCCGCCCACGCCACTGAATCTTCGGATTCGTGGCAGCAGGTTTTGCCCCAGCCAAGGCCTCTGCGCCCCATAGCGCTCCTCCCTCCCCCCCTGCCAGCAGCGTCACCAACCTTTGCTATCACGCCTGAGCGCCGCGCTCTTCTGAACACGATTCGCTACGCCGAAGGCACCTGGACCAATGGCCAGGATGTGGGCTATCGCGTGATGTTTGGCGGCAGCCTGATGCCCTCCCTCGAGCGCCATCCCGACCGGGTGATGTACTCCTCCCGCTATGCCAGTGCCGCGGCAGGCGCCTACCAATTCATGCCGTTCACCTGGAACATGGTGACCCAGAAATTGGGCCTCTCAGGTTTTGGCCCGGATGTTCAGGATCAAGGAGCCCTCTATCTCATCCAGCGCCGCGGCGCCCTGCATCTGGCCGATCGCGGTGAACTCACGGAGGAATTGGCAGCCAAGCTTTCGCCCGAGTGGGCCTCCTTTCCCACGCTCTCAGGCGCCAGCTATTACGGCCAACCCGTCAAGCGCTTTGATGAGCTGAAGCGTTTCTACGAAGACAACCTCAGCCAGCTGCGTCAATTGCCCCAGCAACGGTGGGAGCCGGTGGCGATTCAACAAACCAAATCCTGCCGCGCTGATGATTTGGATTGTCAACTGGAATCCATACGCCAGGCCAATCGCTGATCACTCTTCCGGCATGATTCACATGTCAACAACCCACCAGATCCTCCGGGATCTGGTTTTTTTGTGGCGGGGAGGTTTCTCCCCTGCTCTCAGACTCCTTTCATGATTTGCCCTCTCCGAAGCGCTCTTTGCCCAAGGTGATTTGAGCCAGGAGGTAGGCCACCACAGCCGCAGCCACAAATCCCAGCCCATTGCGCAACAAGGGCAGCACATCGTTGGTGCGGGTGACGATCGGAGCCACACCGAACACAGCGAAAAGGATGAGCCACAACGGCGAGAGCAACAACACCCAGATCCACTCGATTTTCCGATCTGGCTGTCTTGGAAAGGCAGCAAAACCCACGATCAATCCCCCCAGGATCGAGGTGCAAAGTGTGAGCAGCCACTGTTCCTGGGGCAAGCCGGGCACCACTTGGCAACCGCCCGTGACCAAACACCCTTTGACGGCATGCAACGCATCCAACACGGCCCCATCGCGGCCGTGCTCGCGCACGTAGTACTGGTTGCCATAGCGAGTTTGCAGTTCCACCCAAAAGGTGCGTGGCATCAGGGCAAACAGCGCATCCCCCACGTTGAAATTCAATAGATTGCCCCCCCTCTCATCCGCCACCAGCAACAGGCTGCGCTCATCCAGATTCCAAAAGTCCTTCACCGCCAGCCCGGGGGTGCGGTCGTATTGGGTGAGCACGCGCAGTTTCCAGCCGCTGGTGGTGGCAAACTCGTTCAATTCCGCTTCCAGGGAGTTGCGCTGCCCATCGGTGAGCAAGCGGGCAAGATCGATCACCGGAGTGGGGTGATCGGGCAAAAGATCAGGATTGTCATCCGCATGGGCGGCGGCTGTCCAAGCCGGGGCCCAGCTGAGCAGGAGCGTTAACAGCAGCCCCACCACTCCCCTGCCCATCCGCCGACCGATCCCCTCCTTTGCACTGGCGCCCATGATGGACCTCTCCCCTCAAACCATGTTGCGGCATTCTCTCTGATGTCTGTCTCCGTGCCTGCATGGCTGGCGGACCGTCTTCAAGGCGCAGGGGGGAGCGTGCCCTTTGGCACGTTCATGCAGTGGGCGCTGCACGACCCTGAGCATGGCTACTACGGGAGCGGCCGGGCTCGGATTGGCCCTGGCGGCGACTTCGCCACCTCCCCCTCCCTGGGGAGTGAATTTTCGGCACTGCTGCTCCCCCAGCTGATCGAATGGCTTGAGCAACTCCCCTCAGAGCGCCTCAGCTTGCTGGAGGCCGGTCCCGGCGAAGGCCAACTGGCCAGGCAGATGGCGGTGGAACTGGTGCGGCTGCGGCCCGATCTGGCCGCTCGCAGCGAGCTGGTGCTCCTGGAGCCCAATCCAGGCATGGCGGCTCTCCAACAGCAGGCGCTTCAGGGGGTGCCCCTATCGGTTCGCTGGACGGATTGGGAGTCGCTCCAGCGGGCCCCCGTCACGGGTGTGGTGGTGGCCCATGAGGTGTTGGATGCCCTGCCGGTGGAGCGTGTGCTTTGGGATGGCGCAGCTTGGCGGTGGCAGCATGTGGCCTGGGAGGCCGGCTCTCTGTCTTTGGTGGCGGGGCCCGTTCTCACCGCCCAGGAATGGGAACGGATTCCAGCCCTGGATTCCTTTGCAGGCGAACGGGAGCCAGGGTGGTGCACGGAGGTGCACCTCGCTTTGGGGCCCTGGTTTCAAGCCTGTGCAGCAGCGCTGCGGGAAGGGGTGCTCTTGGTGATGGATTACGCCCTTGAAGCCCGTCGCTACTACGCCGCTTCCCGCCCGGATGGCACCCTGATGGCCTATCGCGACCAACAGGCCATGGCCGATCCCCTGCAGGAGCCCGGGGCCTGGGATCTGACGGCCCACCTCTGCCTGGAGTCGGTGCGAGCGGCTGCCCTTGGCGCTGGCTGGACCGTGCTCGGGGAGCGGCGGCAGGGCGAGGCCCTTCTGGCCCTCGGACTGGCCGAACGGTTTGCGGCCCTCGGTGAATCCTGTGCCGGAAATCTGCCGGAGGGACTGCGGCGCAGAGAGCAACTGTTGCGGCTGGTTGATCCCCTCGCCACGGGAGATTTCCGTTGGTTGGTTTTCGGGCGCCCCCGTCCGGGAAGCTCGGGGCCAGCCCTGAGCAGCCGCTGTCTGCAAGACCCACCTCCACTCGGCTGAGCCGTTGCCAGCTGTGGGGCCCAGCCTCAGTCGGCGGGCGGCTGGCTGTGGGTGCGGAGGGCTTCAAGAATGGTGCCCTCATCCACGTCCTCGCGCACCACCACCTTGCCAATGGCCGTGGGCAGGACAAACCGCACCAGCCCTTGTCGCACCTTCTTATCGCTTTGCAGGGTGTGCAGCACGGCTTCAGGATCGAGGAGAGGCACCTGCAGTGGCAGGCCCGCCGCAGCCACCAGAGCCCGTTGGCGGGCTTCCGCATCCGCATCCCAGAGGGCCATGCGACGGGCGATCGTGCCAGCCATCAACATCCCCAGCCCCACAGCCTCGCCATGGAGGTAGGTCTTGTAGTCCGTCAAGGTTTCCACCACATGGCCAAGGGTGTGGCCGTAGTTGAGAACGGCCCTGAGACCACCTTCCCTCTCATCGGCGGCGACAACCCTTGCTTTGGCAGCCGCAGACCGCTCCAGGATCTCGCGCAACAACGAGGGGCCGATGGCCTCCAGGCTGCCCAAGCCCTCCTCCGGCTGGCGTTGGGCTTGGGCTTCCAACGCTTCAAACAGCTCGGCATCGCCAATCACGCCGTATTTGATCACCTCGGCCATGCCGGCTCGAAACTCCCGTTTTGGCAGGGTGGCGAGCAGCTCCGGATCGATCAACACGGCCTTGGGTTGGTGGAAGGCCCCGATCAGGTTCTTGCCGCCCGGATGGTTCACGCCTGTCTTCCCCCCGATGGCGGCATCCACCATGGCCAGCAGGGTGGTGGGCACCTGCACCACCGCGATGCCCCGGAGCCAGGTGGCAGCGGCAAACCCCACCATGTCTCCCACCACCCCACCCCCGAGGGCCACCATCAGGGAACCGCGCTCGAGCCGGTGGCGATAGGCGGCGTCATGAATCATGGAGACGCTGGCAAGGTTTTTTTGCTCCTCTCCCGCTTCCAACACCAGGCTCGTGACCTCCAATCCAGCGTCCCTCAGGCTCTGCTCCGCCCGCTGGCCATAGTGCTGATGGATGAGGGGATTGCTCACCAGCAGCACCTTGCTCCCGGGCCGCACGGCATGGGTGGTCACCCAGCGGCCAAGTCGGGCCAGCCCCCCCTCACCGATCACGATGGGATAGGGATCGTGGGGAAGGGCCACCTGCAACACCCTCTCGGATCCAGACACGGTGGTGGCTTGGGCACACATGGGGGAAGGCTCGTAAGCTCTGGCGATGGCCCCATTCTCTGCTGCAGACCCCGCCGCTGAAGGCAGCAAGAGACCAGAAGCGGTTGGCTGGATCGTGCCCTGGTTGTTCCTGGCGCCGGCCCTGGTTTTGTTGACGCTGTCTGTGTTGCTGCCAGCGGCCATGGCCCTGCTGTTGAGCTTCACCAGCAGTGGCCTGGATGTGGACGCGCCACTGCAGTTCATCGGACTGGCCAACCTGCGCCGCTTGTTCAGCGATCCGATGATGGCGCGGGTGACGCTCACCACGTTTCTCTATCTGCTGGGCGTGGTGCCCCCCATCGTGCTTGGCTCCCTCGCCTTGGCGGTGCTTGTCAATCGCCGCCTTCCCGCCATCCATCTGTTGCGCGGGGCCTACTACACCCCCGTGCTCGTTTCCCTGGTGGTGGCGGCGATCGCTTTTCGTTGGTTGTATGCCGAAAACGGCTTGATCAATGGCTGGCTGCGGGAGTTGTTGGGTCCTGCCTTCACCCCGATCGGATTTCTCACCTCCCCAGCCCTGGCCTTGCCCTCGGTGATGCTTGTCACCTTTTGGAAGGGATTGGGGTATTACATGGTGATTTTTCTGGCCGGCCTGCAGGGGATCCCGGCGGAGCTGTATGAGGCGGCTGCCCTGGATGGTTGCGAGGGTTTGGCGCGCCATCGCCATGTCACCCTGCCGCTGCTTTGGCCCTACATCAGCCTGGTGGCGGTGATTTCCGCCCTGGGGGCAACCAAGGTGTTTGATGAGGTCTTCTTGATGACCCAGGGTGGACCAGCCGATGCGACACGCACGCTCGTCTATTACGTCTACGACCAGGCTTTTGGCGAGCTGGAGATCAGCTATGCCTGCACGGTGGGCTTGGCCCTGTTTTTGATTGTGTTGATCCTGAGTCTCCTGCGCTCCGCCATCGCCGGCGATCGCCCGCTGGGGTAACACCCATGCGAAGGTGAGCGTTTGTCAGATCCGCGGCGTGACGACCAGCGCTTCCATTGGCATCGTGGGCGGAGGGCAGCTCGCCTGGATGTTGGCGAGGGAGGCCCAAAAGCTTGGTGTCGAGCTCCACGTGCAAACGCCTGACCCACGCGATCCCGCCGCGGAGGTGGCGGCGAGCGTGGTGCTGGGCCCCCTGGATGATCTCCAGGCCACCCGCACCCTCGCCCAGAGAGCGGAGCGCATCAGCTTCGAGAATGAACTGGTGTCTCTGCCTGATCTCGAGCAGCTGGAAAGAGAGGGCATTCCCTTCCTCCCCTCCCTCTCCTCCCTCGCCCCCCTGCTGGATAAGCGCAGCCAACGGCAGCTCCTGAATCAACTCAATCTGCCCACCCCCCACTGGGCGCCGCTGGAGGATGCCCTCCCGCCGGCGCCTCTGCTCCCGGGGGAAGGGGAGGGGGAAGACTTCGAGTTGGGCTGGCATCCCGAGCGATCCGCGGCTGAGGGGAGCCCCTCCCTCGCCAGCCTCCTCGCCCCCCAAGGCCCCCGCTTGCCTGAGGGCCTCACGTTTCCAGTGATGGCCAAGGCCAGCCGCGGCGGATATGACGGCAAGGGAACCTGCGTGTTGACCAGTCTCGAGCAACTGGAGGAGCACCTGGCCAGGGTGAACTCCGCCGACTGGATTCTTGAGGAGCTGGTGCCTTTTGAGATGGAGTTAGCCCAGGTGGTGTGCCGCGATCAGCGTGGACAGGTGAGCTGTTTTCCCTTGGTGGAGACCCATCAGCGCGATCAGGTTTGCGACTGGGTGGTCTACCCCGCTGCCGTGGCCCATGCGGTGGAAGCCTTTGCTCGCAATGTGGCGGTGTCGCTGGTGACATCGCTGAATTATGTGGGGGTGATGGGGATTGAATTTTTTTATGGCCCCCGCGGGTTGCAGGTGAATGAGGTGGCCCCGCGGGTGCACAACTCCGGCCATCTGACCCTGGAGGCCTGCCTGACCAACCAATTTGCCCAGCAGATCAGGATCGTGGCCGGTTTGCCCATGGGGCAGACCGACCCCAACGTGCAAGGCGCTTTGATGGTCAACCTGCTGGGCTATGGCTCACCAGCCAGTCCGGATGCCAGCGCCGATTACCAACCCCAACGCGCCGCACTGGAGGCCCTGGAAGGGGCTCAACTTTATTGGTATGGCAAGCAACCTCGCCAGGGTCGCAAACTCGGCCATGTGACGTTTGTGTTGCAAGCGGAGGGGCCGAAAGAGCGGGCTGAAGAATGTGCGAGGCGGCTCCAGCAGGTTCGTGCGATCTGGCCCTGGCCGGACGTTGAGCAGGCGAGCGCCGATGCAGCGGCTTTTATCCCTTAAAATCAGGGGGAACTGCTGTGTTGGTGACTGCCTTTCACAGTTTTCTGATCTGACTCCTTCTTCGACTTGGGGAGTCTGCGGTGAAGGCAACGTAGGCCGGCCCCGTAGCTGGAAACGAAACCTCACTTTTGACACCCCTTCTGGTTCTTCCAGGTCGAACACTGGGGCAAGACGGCACAGCGGTTCACCCTTTTGCATCCCGTCCCAGCCAGCTCCTCAATGTCCGCAGAAGGGTGGGGCTGAGGCGGGACCTTTTGGATGGGAGGCCCTCCACCAGGTGGGTCCCGCGCGGCTCGCTGACTCGCTGGGCGCTTTGCTCAGGAGGAGCCTTTGCTGGCCAAGACCCGGTTGAGTCGCAGTTGCAGCTCCTCACGGTTGAAGGTTGTGAGCACAAAGACCTCTTGGGCTGAGCCCGCGCGCCTGGCGTTGACTTTGTAGCCCCCGGTGATCGGGGTGGACACCCTCAGGGTCAATTGGGGGGCGCGACCCCGCACCCGGCTGATCACGGCTGGTGTGACGGTGCTGATCATCGGATCCTGCGCCAGCTCCTGCAACACCGGGATCAGCCCTTCGATGTAGGTGCTGTGGGTGATCACAACCCTCCCCATGGCGCTCGCTCCTCGTGATCAGGGGTTAGGTGAATTGCAAGGGGGCCATGGTGAGCCCTTCAGCGCTGAGCTGCTGATGGTAAAGCTCGCCTTGTTCCTGGGGACCGCACCACACCACCGCCGACCCTTCCCCATCGATTTGATGGGCCAGCTTCCAGGCCTGATCGGCGTGCATGCCAGGGATGTAGCGAACCAAAACCTGCACGACATGCTCGAAGGTGTTCACGTCGTCGTCGAGCACAATCACGCGCACCTGGGGATAGGGAGCCTGCAGGCGGAGACCCTTGACCTGCCGTTCCGGGGTGGTGAGCGGCGAGCGCGTCATGGCTGTGGGGAGCGTTGGAATGGAGGTAACCGAGTTTAGGTATGATGGGCGAAGTGTAATGTCTGTCACCATGCTGATCACCCTCGGTTGGGCTGCCCTGGCTGCCAGCTTCACCTTTTCCATCGCGATGGTGATCTGGGGCCGCAATGGTGACAACACCCTTAATTTCTGAGTTTGTTCCCCACACCTCCGCCATCCTCGCCTCCCTGGCTTCCGGGTTGCTCCTGTTTGTCAGCGCTGGAGTGATCTACTTGTCTGCGGTGGATTGGCGAGATCGTCGCAGGCGGCAGCGTGAGGAGAAACCCCGCAAATCATGAGCGCCAACAGCCGTCAGCCCGTTCCACCCGCTGTTGTGGAGGCTGACGCTTGGGAGCTGGCCGGGGAACTGCTGGTCGCCCCTCCAGATCTCGAGGCAGCGGAGGCTTTGCCGTTTGAAGGGGTGACTGAGGCATTGATCCACTTGCAGCGCCAGAGCGCGAGGGATCTCAAATCGCCTGTTCCCCTGGCGGATCTTCTGGAGCTTGGCCAGCAGCTCATGCAACGGCCTTGGGCTGCCCCAGAGGCAGAGGCCCTGCGCAGCGCCGCAGACCATTGGCGACGGGAGTTGGTGGGTGACACGGTCACCTACGTGGTGAACCGCAATCTCAACGCCTCCAACCATTGCGTGCTGCGCTGTGGGTTTTGCGCCTTCCGTCGCTCTCCCGGCGAGAGTGGAGCCTTTCGCCTCAGCCCGTCGGAGCTGCGAGATCGGGCTGCCGAAGCCCAGGCCCTCGGGGCCACAGAAGTGTGTCTGCAGGCGGGGCTCGACCCGGAGGCCCGCAGCGGCGGCCGCCATCTCGACCATGCCACGGCCCTGCTCAGCGACATCAAAGCGGCGGCGCCGAGATTGCATCTGCATGGCTATTCCCCGCAGGAGTTGCTCTTCATCGCTGAGCAGGATCAGATCCCTCTGCGGCAGGTGCTCGATAGCCTGCAGCAAGCCGGATTGGGGTCGGTGCCAGGCACCGCCGCAGAGGTTCTCTCCCCCCGCGTGCGGCAAGTGATCTGTCCAGAGAAACTCTCGGCCCAGGCTTGGGTGGCCGTGATCTGCCAGGTGCACCAGGCGGGTTTGCCCACCACCAGCACCCTGATGGCTGGCCATGTGGAAACCACCGGCGAACAGCTGGCCCATCTCTGCACCCTGGCCGCTCTGCAGCGGCAGGCCTGGCTGGCGGGCCACAGGGGTTTCACCGAATTCATCCTGTTGCCGTTTGTGGGCGCCAGCGCTCCGGCGCCACTGCGGGCCCGGGTGGGCCGCGATCAACCGGATCCGCAGGCGATGCTTGTGCTGAGCGCCCAAGCCCGTCTTGTTTTGGGCCCCTGGATTGCCAACCATCAAGCCAGCTGGGTGAAGCTCACCCTGCCCATCGCCGCGGAGGCTTTGGAGTGGGGCTGCAACGATTTGGGCGGCACGTTGATGGAAGAGCACATCACCACGATGGCTGGCGCGGCAGGGGGCACCCAACAAAGTTCAGCTGCCCTCCAGGCGGCTGCCCGCAGCAAACAGCGCCCCGTGCGTCAGCGCACCACCCTCTACGGTGCACCCGCTGCAGACACGTGATCAGCTGTGCGGTTCAAGGCCCTTTCCCCCCGTTGGAGCCCGCAAGGTTGGCCGTCTCTGCGGTCAAAGCTTCCCCGTTTGCCGCTCGCTTGCACCCTGCTCACCACCCTGGTGTTGCTGCTGGTGCCCTCCCTGTTGCTCGGCCGGCTGCCCCGTCCCCAGGCGATTGGCTTGGAAAAACTCATGGCCCAGGCGAGTTTGCTGCAAAGCTTTCGCGCCAGCCCTGATCGCCCTGTTCCCGAGGTTTGGCGGCAGCGGTTTGGCATGCCGCTGGCTGAAAAGCTTTGGCGCCTTCAAACACGCACCTGGTGGCAGTTCTGGGATGGCCACGCCGAAGCCCAGCCCTTTTTGGCCCTCCCCCTGCGTGGATTGCCGCCGGCCTTGCTGACATCCGTTGCTGTCCCACCTTTGACGGTGGGAGACCTGGCCATCTTTCCCCCGGACCTGCTGTCTCGGCAGATCTTGAGCAGCCGACTCCTGCCCGAGGTGAGACGATCGGGCGGTTTGCGCCTGCGTTGCCTGCCTCGGCTGGAGCATGAGCAGGCGGTTTTTTGGAGGCCCTCAGCGCTTGGCGTGCTGCTCGGCCCACTGGCGCCCTTCCTGCAGAACTACCAGGAGGGCTGCCTCAGCCTGACCATCCGCGGGGACGGCTTGCTCTGGACGGGGGAAGCCGCCTCGGTGGAGGGCATGGTGCTTCAGCTGCCAGCGAGGGGCGTCAATGAAACCCCATGGCCGGTGATGAACCCTTCCGCCAGCGATGAGTTGTTGGAAGTGCAGGGGAGTTCTCTCGAACGCCTGTTGGCTGGTCTCCTCGCCCGCGAACTGATTCGGCAACCCTTGGCCGAACGCTATGGCCTTGGTCCCGTGCAGATCAGCCTGTTGCGTCAAACGCCGTTCCGCCTCCTGCTCAAGCCCAAGGCGCAAGGCCCCTTCCAGGCCTCGATGGAGGTGACGGTGATGGTGGGCAACCAGCAGAGCGCATGGAAGGAGTTGCTGGTTCGGTTGTCCAAGGCCCTTGAGAAGGAAGGACTTCGTCCACTGGCCAAGCCAACGGCACCCCCCAAGCCAACGGAAGCCCCCAAGCCAACGATGAGCCCACCAACCGCCTCAGCCCCTGGTCCCATGGCCCTTTGGCAGCGCAAGGATGGTGTGGTGGTGGGAGGCTGGCTCTGGTCGAGCGGCAACGGCAGCAACGAGCAGATCACCCTATTTCTGGGCCCGCCACCGTCCCAGCCGGGGCGAGTGTTGCCAGAGCGCTTCTTGAAGGGCGAGGGCATGC
This sequence comes from Cyanobacteriota bacterium, assembly GCA_035284785.1. GTDB lineage: Bacteria > Cyanobacteriota > Cyanobacteriia > PCC-6307 > Cyanobiaceae > Cyanobium. The sequence goes on from JAYKHK010000200.1 coordinate 41,526, forward strand.
TTCTGATGGCTCGGCCCCAAAAGCTGGCAACGCTTGGCCTGCTGCCACCTGATTTGCCAGAGGTGGTGAAACGAAGCGCCTGGCTCTGGTTTGCGAG
>JAYKHK010000201.1:0-4863 GCA_035284785.1 Cyanobacteriota bacterium
TGCAGCCGCCGTTGGGCCTCCGCCTCGCTCAGGCCCCGGTCGCCATCGCTGCCCAGGGCCTCCACCACCTTCGAGACGGGTTCGGCGTGGGGGCTGGGGGGCGCCAACCCATGGGATGTGGCCATGGCATCGGACTCCATGCACTCCAGGTCTTGTTCTAAGAGAGGAAGGCGGATGCGGGTGAGCTGGCGTCAGGGCCAGCCCTGCTGGCTTGAAGACCCAGGATCGTCTCGAGCCGGCTAACCTTAAGCAGCGTTTCCGCCGCTCCAGACAATCGGAATCATTCAGGCCGCTTTGTGAGGCCATGGGAGAGCGACAGGCCGCAGCATGACCCACGCCTCCCACTTGAATGACCTTCAGCACCGTGTTTCACGAGCTGGCGGCGATCCTGGTGATTGCCGGGCTGATGGGTGTGCTGGCCCTGAAGCTTCGCCAGCCCCTAATCATCAGTTATATCCTCACCGGCATCGTGGCGGGTCCAGCTGTGCTGGGCTGGGCCTCCGGCGGGAGTGAGATCAAGCTGCTCTCCAGCATCGGCATCGCCGTGCTGCTGTTTGTGGTGGGTCTGAAGCTTGATGTGGGCCTGATTCGCTCGGTGGGGCCGGTGGCGCTGGCCACGGGCCTCGGACAGATCGTGTTCACCGCTCTGTTTGGCTTTCTCCTCAGCCTCGGACTTGGTTTTACACCCGTGAAGGCGATCTACATCGCCGTGTGCCTCACCTTCTCCAGCACGATCATCATCGTGAAGCTGCTCTCCGATAAGCGGGAGATCGATGCCCTGCACGGCCGCATCGCCGTGGGATTTCTGGTGGTGCAGGACATCGCCGTGATCCTGGCGATGATCCTGCTCACGTCGTTCAACCCGGAGCAGGGCAGCGGTGGCTTCATCGCCCAGGCGATCCGGCTGCTGTTGGTGGGTGCGGCGTTTGTGCTGGGCACCATTGCCACGATGCGCTGGGTGATGCCGCCGCTGCTGGGCCGCCTGGCCCAGAACCAGGAATTGCTGGTGCTGTTTGGCGTGGCCTGGGCGGTGGGGCTGGCGGCCCTGGCCGATAGCGTGGGGTTCAGCAAGGAGGTGGGAGCCTTCCTCGGCGGCGTGTCGATCGCCTCCACCGCCTACCGGGAAGCGATCGCTTCCCGGCTCACCGGCCTGCGTGATTTTCTGCTCCTGTTCTTCTTCATCGACCTGGGCTCAGGCCTGAACCTCTCTGCAGCGGGGCTGCAACTCTGGCCGGCTGTTGTGCTGTCGCTCTTCGTGCTCGTGGGCAATCCATTGATCGTGGTGGCGATCATGGGTGTGATGGGCTACCGACGCCGCACCGGTTTCCTGGCGGGCCTCACCGTGGCGCAGATTTCAGAGTTTTCGCTGATCCTGGCGGCGCTCGGACTGCGGCTCGGGCAGATCGGTGAGGCGGAAGTGAGTCTGGTCACCCTGGTGGGGGTGATCACGATTGCCCTCTCCACCTACATGATCCTGGGATCCGATCGGCTCTATGCCAGGCTGGAGGGTCCGCTGCGCGTCTTTCAGCGGGCCACCCCATTCAGTGAGCTCAGAGACAGCGTCATTGGCCCCGCCCGGGTGGATGTGGTGCTGCTGGGGCTGGGCCGTTTCGGTGGTGCCATCTATCGCAAGCTGCAGCCCCACAACCTCTCGATCCTCGGCATCGACTTCGACCCCCAGGCCCTGAAGCAAGCCGCTGCTCAGGGGCTGCCGGTGCAGTACGGCGATTCGGAAGACCCTGAGTTCACGGCCTCCCTGCCGCTGTCGTCAGACACCGTAGTGGTGAGCACTCTCCCCTCGCTTGAAAGCAATGCGGCCATCCGCCATGGTCTGGAATCGGCGGGCTTCCAGGGCCACTTCATCGCCACCGCCCACGACGAGGCCGAGGTGGTGAAGCTGGAATGGCTCGGCGCCCATCGCACCCTATTGCCGTTTCTTGATGCAGCTGAACGGGCGGCCGAGCTGATCGTGACCGATCTGCGCGAGCTGGCGATGCGCTCCAGATCCATCGGCGGACGCTGATGGGCGATCTACAGTTCCGCCTTTGATGCGGCTCTCCTGTTGATGGCACGCCTCCGGACCTGGTTCGTGCGCTCCGCACCCCTCCTGCTTTTCATCGGCGGAGGGCTGCATGCGGCCCTGCCAGAGCCGGCCAGTGCCGGCCCGCTTGTGCGGCGCGCTCAGGAACGAAAAGCTTGCCAGGAGTTCGCCACCAAGCTTCAGGAGGCCGGGGGCAACACCCCAGCCGCCCAGCAGGTGTATCAGCAGGGGGTGCTGCAGCTCGTTGCCCGCTTCGGGGAGAACCCCTGCACCGACATTCCAGCTCCCACGGCCACTGGTGCGGCCCCCTCCGCCACAACAGTGCCCACCCAGCAGCAACAGGCCTGCCAGCAATTCGCCGGCAAGGTGCAGGTGGCATCCGCCAGTGGCGACAAGGTAACTGCCCAGCAGACCTATGCCATGGGCCTTCAGAAGCTCACGGGCATGTTTGGCAGCAATCCCTGCCCCACGGTGAAGCCTCCCCAGTGAGCGTCAACTCCACCCCAGCGGCACTCTCGCTTATCGACTGGCTGCAGCTCCTCCATCCGGTGCTGATGATCCTTTTCGTCTACCCAGTGGTGGGAGCCACGATCCGGCTAGGAATCCTGGTGCGGGAACGGCGGCTCGAGATCAACCCCATCGCGCCCACGGTGCCTGTGGAGCATGTGGATCACGGGCGCTGGGTTGCCACCGGCACCGTGGTGGCGGTGCTCCTGGCTCTGGCCGCGAATCTGGCCCGCCATGGTGCCCGAGGCGCCATGGCCCCGCTGCTGCTGCCTGCGGCCGTGGCGTTGGCGGGCTGCCTGGCCCTCTGGCGGGCGCGGCGGCCCGCAGCCCGAGCCACACTTGCCCTGCTCAGCTGGGGGGCCCTGATCCTGCTGGTGGCCCAGCCCCCATTGTGGTTTCGGGGCACCCGCCCGTGGGAGAGGGTCTGGGGCAACCATGCCATCAGCGGCGTGCTGCTCTGCGGCCTGCTGCTCTTCGCCATGGCCGCCGCTGCGGAGATTCGCAGCCGCCCAGCCTGGCGGAGGCTGCACACCGGAGCCGCCTTCCTCACCGCCTTGCTGTTGGCCGTCCAGGCGATCAGCGGGAGCCGCGATCTGCTCACCCTCCTTTGATTCCTCATGTGTCGTTTTACTGGCCGCCAACAGCCTCTCAATGCAACACGATGAAGGCAGACGTTGAGGTCTGCATCCCGTGCACCTGAGCATCGGCTGCCAGTTGGAGCTGGGCTGCGAGCAGGCCACACCCCTACTGGTTCTGGTCCATGTCCACAGCAGCCTGGTGCCGGATCTGGTCGGGCCGGAACACCTCCAGGTTTGTCCTGAACGCCCCTACGAGGTGCTGACCGACCAGATGGGGAATCGCTGGTGTCGTCTGCTGGCTCGGCCCGGTCGAACCAGCCTGGGATACCTCACACGCATTCAAGTGCCCGATCACACAGATCCGGTATGGCCCCAGATGGGCCCGTGCCCGATTGAAGCCCTGCCCATCGAGGCCTACCGGTTCCTCAACGCCAGCACCTATTGCGACACCCTGGCCCTGATGGATCAGGCCTGGAACACCTTCGCGGGGATCGCTCCAGGATGGCCCCAGGTGCAGGCCATCTGCGACTGGGTGCATGAACGGATCCAATTCAGCTACGGCTCCTCTCAACCCCATCAGACCGCCAGCCAGTCGGCTGCTTCTGGAACGGGCGTCTGCCGCGACTTCGCCCATCTCGCCATGACCCTCTGCCGCTGCCTCAACCTTCCCGCCCGCTATTGCACAGGCTATCTGGGCTACACCGGCATTCCACTGGGGGAGGCTCCCGTGGATTTCTCTGCGTGGTTTGAGGTGTTCCTGCAAGATCGCTGGGTCGTGTTCGACGCTCGACACAACATTCCCCGCTGCGGCCGAGTCCTCATTGCCCGGGGGAGGGATGCGGCCGATGTGCCCTTCCTTCGCTCCTTCGGAGCCCACCAACTCACTGGCTTCCAGGTGATCACAGGCACTTGCACGCCGGGTGCTCGCATCTTTGCTGAGGCCGTGAACAAGCCACAGTGAAGAAGCAGGAGCGTGCCGCCTTGATCCTGCAGCGTCTCGAGGAGCACTACCCCGAAACGCCGGTGCCACTGGATCACCGCGATCCGTTCACGCTCCTGATCGCGGTGCTGCTGAGCGCCCAGTGCACCGACAAGAAGGTGAATGAGGTAACGCCGGCACTTTTTGCCGCCGGGCCCACCCCTGCGGCGATGGCAGCCCTGAAAGAAGCCACGATCCTGGGCCACATCCGCCAGCTGGGGCTGGCCCATACCAAAGCCAAAAACGTGAAGCGGCTGGCCGAGCTGCTACTGGAGCGGCACGCGGGCGAGGTACCGCGCAGTTTTCAAGCTTTGGAGGCCTTGCCGGGGGTGGGTCACAAAACAGCGAGCGTGGTGATGGCCCAAGCCTTCGGGGTGCCGGCTTTTCCCGTGGATACCCACATTCATCGACTGGCCCAGCGCTGGGGCCTGAGCAGCGGCGTGAGCGTGGCGCGCACCGAAACCGATCTCAAGCGCCTCTTCCCCCGTGAAGCCTGGAACAAGCTCCACCTTCAGATCATTTTCTATGGGCGCGAGTTCTGCACGGCCCGGGGTTGCGATGGCACGGTCTGCCCACTGTGCAAGGAGCTCTATCCCAAACGCCGCCAACCGGTGCCCTGGCTCAAGGCTTGAACAAAAAAGCCCCCACCATGTGGTGGGGGCTTCAAGGATCCAGCGGGTAGCTGGGAGTTAACTTCAGCCGATGGAAGGAGCCACCAGAGCCACAGGGGTGGCTTCTGCAGAAGCCAGATCCAGGGG
>JAYKHK010000202.1:0-4492 GCA_035284785.1 Cyanobacteriota bacterium
CTGCCCAGCGGCAACAAGATCCTGCTGCTGGCCGAGGGCCGGCTGGTGAACCTGGGCTGCGCCACCGGCCACCCCAGCTTCGTGATGAGCAACTCCTTCACCAACCAGGTGCTGGCTCAGATCGAACTGTTCACCAAGGGCGATCAGTACGCCCAAGAGGTGTATGTGCTGCCCAAGCACCTTGACGAGATGGTGGCCCGCCTGCATCTCGAGAAGATCGGCGCCAAGCTCACCGAGCTCACCGCTGAGCAGGCTGCCTACATCAACGTACCGGTGGAAGGGCCCTACAAGCTCGAGCACTACCGATACTGATCGCATTGGTTTCAGCGTGAATTCCATAGGCTGAGCTGAAAAGCTCAGCTTTTTTAGCTGTTTCTCTCGTTGACCATGCCCTTGACAAGCGTTCGACGCCTGCTGAACCGGCTGCTGCATCCCTTGCCGGCGTCGATCGCGGCGCTATTTCTTTGCCTGCTGATTTTTGATGCCTTTCCGGCTGATTCCTTGATGTATCACCTGCCGTTCTCGGCCAGGTTCCTGCATCTTCCAGGATTTCCAGACTTCACCAATGTCACCGAAGGTCGCTATCAGGGGTTCCCCTCCCTTTGGAGAATCCTGCTGGGCCCTGGTCTGGCCTGGAATCGCCCTCGCCTCTTTATTGTCCCAAATTTGCTGGCTCTGGCGCTGCTGGTCAATGGCTGCCGAAGGGTCCTCGGGGTCTCCGCGGCGCTTGCAATCGTCTGCTGCCTTACCTTTCCGGTCGCCTTGTTTGGTTTTCGCTCCTCCCTGCAGGATTTTTTCGTCAACGCGATGGTGCTGGTGGCGTCCATCTACCTGTTTCGACCGTTCGCTAGAGCCGGCGGCGATCCCCTCAAGCCCACCACCTGGATCCGGAGAGGGGATTTGCTTGGTCTGCTGGCCTTGGGCTTGGCAGCCAATGTGAAGTTCCAGGGGGTGTTTATGGCTGTGCTGGTTCTGGGAGCCACTATGTTTTTCCGCTGGCGGGAGTGGTCTTCCGGCGATGTTGAGCCGTTGCGCCCACGCAGGGGGCCGGCAGTTCTGGCGACCCTGCTCGCCATGCTGATCTTTATTCAGCCGCTGCTCAATGTTTCCCGCTTCGGAAACCCATTTTATCCGGTTAGGACTCTGGGTCTGAGTGGAACCGAGCCACGCACCTCATCGCCGATCCAGTACATCCCGAGAGTCCCTCTTCTTACAAATGCGGCGTCGTTTCTGGTCTCGGTAACTGAGTTGGATCCCATCATTCGCTCTGAGGCTGGTTTATCCTTCACCAGAAGTTGGCACAATCATAATCTGCCAAGGAAGAAGTATCTTCCCGCCTCCACTGACTATCCGTGGATACTCACCGGTGGCTCTAACGGACTTTTGTTCCTGGCTTTGTTGTTGGGTGCTTTCCTTTCCGTTTTTGGATGCAATGGGATCCCTAGTCTCACGTTGAAGCCTGACTTGATTCTCAGGCGCAGGCTGCTGGTTGTCAGCCTGCTGTTCATGATTCTGCCCCAGTCGATGGAGCTGCGTTATTATATGTCAACCCTCTTTCTTACTGCATTGGTGGCCGTGAGCGGTGATCCCACGCGATTGCGGCATCTGATGCGCTGGTTGGTCGTTGCCGGATTGTGGTACACGTTAGTATTCTCTTTTCTACAGCCTCTTTACTTTTGGTCGCGTACAGGTGAGTGGATCAGTGCGCGGGGTCTGCATACTCCCGATGTTTATCGGGGCCTGCCATCTCAGCAGCAGTGCCTTGCCAAAAGAGCCCTCTGGAAGGGATCGATCTCCAAGCAGCCTGATCGCACCAGTGAAGATGTTCAGGATGCTCTAGCTTGTCATGTGCGGTTGGCTTTGCCATGAAAGGATCTGCTCGTGGGCGAACGGCGATGGCGATACCTTCCGAATATACCTTCCTGGTCCGGCGAGGTGATGTTTTCATAATCTCGCCAGGCTGATGAAACCCTGATGTCTCGCCATCCGCACTCATATATCGACGATCTTTCGGGTAAGTCATCTTCAGAGCCAATGGTGCTGTATCGGGGTCGCAAGCGCCGATTCCTGTTGCTCGGCTCACTTAATGTGTTGCTGACCAACCTTGTCTTACAGGGGCTGTTGCTGATCCTGCCCATCGGTTTGGCCACCCTGCTTAGTCAGGCTGTGAACATGGGCCTTGGATATTACCTCTATGGGAAGGGGGTTTTTCGTGTCTCCGGCTTGACGCGTCGTTCTGCCGTTGGCTATGCCTTCATGTCTTTCTTCCTGTGGTGGCTGAATTGGTGCGGAATATCCTTGATGGCTGGCAATGGCATTGGCAAGAGCCTGGCTGCGCTGATTATGGTCCCCATCCTGCCGATAATTTCTTTTCCGATTCAGAAGCATCTTGTTTTTGCGTCTTAGTCTTCCTTTTCCCTCTGATTGACCCAGGCGGCGGCATCTACTATATTGTCTCATGGCATTAAGGTTTGCGAATGGAAATTGCAGTTCTGATCCCCTGTTTCAATGAGGCTTCTTCCATTTATGAGGTTGTAGCCAAGCTACGGCATCAGCTCCATTCTGCACGGATTGTTGTGTGCGATAATGCCAGTACTGATGGCACCGCCGAGCGCGCTAGAGCCGCCGGAGCTGAAGTCATGTACGAGGAGCGCCGTGGAAAGGGAAATGCAATGCGTCGACTGTTCCGGGATGTGGAAGCGGACATCTACATCATGATTGACGGCGATAATACCTACGGTACTGAGATTCTTGCTGACGCCATCGCCCTAGTGCGGGACGAAGGTTGTGACATGGTGGTGGGAACCCGCCGGTTTGGCGACATCCCTCAGCGTCGCGGCCATAACGCTGGCAATCAGCTCTTCACGCGTTTTTTTCAGACCATTTTTGATGTCCGAAGTGAAGATGTCTTCAGTGGTCTGCGGATCTTTTCTCGCCGCCTCATCAAAACCTTCCCTTGCACTAGTTTGGAGTTTGAGGTTGAGGCCGAACTGGAGATTTACTGCGCCCGGATGCTTTTGCCCACCGCTGCCTTGCCTGTCACCATGAGGCCAAGGCAGGGCAACTTCAGCAAACTTAACACCTGGCGGGATGGCTTTAAGATTCTCTGGCTGTCCATTCGCATGCTCCACCGGGAGTATCCACTGCGCCTCTACGCGATGCTTGGTAGTATTACTGGATGCGTGGCGTTGCTACAGATGGTTCCGGTGACTAGGTACTATCTTGATACCGGTCTAGTGCCCAGGTTTCCTACGCTGATCGCTTGTTCGGTGCTTCTTGCTCTGTCCATTGCCAGTATTGGGATGGGTCTGATCCTCAAGGAAATCACCAACAACCGCTACGAAATGCGGTATCTACGTTACTTGTCGTATTCGTGAAGCCGGTATCGTCGTGAAAGACTTGCACCTCTGATTTTTGCGGCTCGATGGCCTTGGAACTGATCCAGAAGCTCCCCGAGATGATCGGATCGGCCGTGGAGGCGAATCCGATGGCGGGCTACGGCGCCATCTTTTCGGCGATGTTCCTGGAGAACCTGTTCCCGCCGATCCCCTCGGAGCTGATCATGCCCCTGGGGGGCTTCTATGTGCAGCAGGGCAAGCTCGCCCTGATCCCCGTGGTGCTCGCCGGCCTCCTCGGCACCGTGCTGGGCGCCCTGCCCTGGTACGGCATCGGCCGGCTGGTGAATGAGGAGCGGATCGAGCACTGGCTCGAGCGCCATGGCCGCTGGATCGGCATCAGCCCGCAGGAACTGCATCGCAGCCGCGACTGGTTCAATCGCCACGGCACGGCCCTGGTGTTCTGGGGGCGGCTGATCCCCGGGATCCGCACCCTGATCTCGGTGCCGGCTGGGATCGAGATGATGCCCTTCGTGCCCTTCCTGATCTGGACCACGGCCGGCAGCCTGATCTGGACCCTGCTGCTCACCGTGGCCGGCCTGCTGCTCGGCGAGAGCTACAGCAACGTGGAGGTGTGGATCGAGCCGGTGGCGAAGATCATCAAGGTGCTGCTGGTGGTGGCGGTGCTGGGCTTCGGCATTTGGTTGGGTCTGCGCACCTGGAAGAAGCGCACCAATTCGCACTGAAGCGTCCCTGCGCCTGTGCGCGCCGGCACGCTGGCGCGCACAGGCGCAGGGACGCCATAAGCAGGGTGTCTCCGACAGGGTCGGGAAACCGCCTTGCAGGTACGGGCGCAGCAGGCGTCCAGCGAACGTGCTGCGAGCGGCCGGCGTAGAGGCAGCCGTGTGGCCGGCAACGAGGCAGCAAAAAGGCGCCCCGGAGGCGCCCTGGCTGGCTTCAGACGGTTGATAGCCCGGCCGGGGCACTGGCACAAGCCCTCGAAAGGCTTTTCCTTGCCAGCGGCGCGGTGCTCAGAACGGGACTTCCTCCTCGCTGGGCTCGCCGCCCCCGTAACCGCCGCCGAAGCTGCCGCCGCCCGACTCGCCGTCGCGCTTGCTGCCCAGCAGTTCCAGTCGATCCACCCGGATCACCGGTTT
>JAYKHK010000203.1:0-3305 GCA_035284785.1 Cyanobacteriota bacterium
CGCCGGGTCGCTCGGGTTGCTCCAGCCCCAGCGCCCGCACCAGGCGCTTGAGGGTGTTCCAGCTGGCCGCGCCCACGGCCGGATCGGGGCAGCAGAGCGGCTTGCTCGGCGTGGCGCAGAGCAGCAGATGGTGGGAGACAGGAATCACGCCGACAGGGCCGCCGGCGCCTTGGCGCTGAGCCGGGCTGCAGCCTCCCGCACCGCCTCCCGGGCCCAGCCGTCCACCGACACCACATCGGACAGGGAGGGATGGGCCATCAGATCGGCTTTGTGGCGCTCGCACACCCGCTCAATCAGCCGCGGAATCTCCAGGAAATGCACCCGCTCCTCCAGAAACAGGGCCACGGCCTGCTCGTTGGCGGCGTTCATCACCGCCGGCATCGTGCCGCCCGCCCGGCCCGCCGCGTAGGCCAGCTCCATGCAGGGGTAGCGGGCGGGATCGGGCTTGCGGAAGGTGAGGGCTCCCACCTCGGTGAGATCCAGGCGCCGCCAGGGCGTTTCGATCCGCTCCGGCCAACTCAAGCAGCAGAGGATTGGCAATTTCATGTCCGGCCAGCCCAGCTGGGCCAGCACGGAGGAATCGGCCAGCTCCACCATCGAATGGATGATGGATTGGGGGTGGATCATGATCTCGATGTGGTCGTAATCGAGCCCAAACAGATAGTGGGCCTCGATCACCTCCAGGCCCTTGTTCATCAGGCTGGCCGAATCCACCGTGATCTTCCGGCCCATGGTCCAGTTGGGATGGCTGGTGGCATCGGCCACCGTGGCCTTGGCCAGATCGGCCGGAGCCCAGTCGCGAAACGCTCCACCGCTGGCCGTGAGCTGGATGCGGCGCAGGCCCGGCGTAGGGCGGCCGATGCAGAGCCGGGCCGTGTCGGGCCAGGGGGTGCCCTGCAGGCACTGGAAGATGGCCGAGTGCTCCGAATCCGCCGGCAGCAGCCGGCTGCCGCTCTTCTCCAGCTCCGGCAGCACCACCGGCCCCGCGGCGATGAGAGTTTCCTTGTTGGCCAAGGCCAGGTCTTTCCCGGCCCGGATCGCCGCCAGGGTGGGCAGCAGGCCCGCGCAACCCACGATGCCCGTCACCACCAGATCGGCGGTGGGCCAGGCGGCGGCGGCCTCCAGCCCCTCATTCCCCCCCAGGATCTGGGGCATCCGGAGCGGATGCCGCTGGGGCTCCAGCGACTTCAGACGCTCCTGCAGCCTCGCCACCTCCTCCCCATCGGCCAGCGCCACCACCTCGGGCTGGTGCCTCAGGATCTGCTCGATCAGCAGATCCAGGTTGCGGTTTGCGGTGAGAGCCACCACCTGGAAGCGATCGGGGTATTCCTCCACGATCTCCAAGGTTTGGGTGCCGATGGAGCCCGTGGAGCCCAGCACACTGATGGCCTTCATCTCACCCTCTCCGCCGGCGAAGGTGCCCAGTCTCCCACCGCCTGCGGCGGGCTGACGCGGTTGACTGGGCCCAGCGGAGTGCATCCCATGGCCTGGCTGGATCGCTGGAATTTCATCGCCCGGGCCCGCCTGGAGCGGGAGCTCTGGGATGCGTTTGAGCGGGGGGAGGACCCAGAGGCTCTCGTGGCCCACGCGGCCCAGGACGCGGAGGGAGGGGGCGACGAGCAGCGCTTTCGCCTGGAGGTGTGGCGCAGCACTCTGGTGCGCATCCGCAAAATTGAAGCGCTCATGCGGGATCAGCGGCCACCAGCAGGGCAACCGCCAGGCTCGTCGCCAGCCCCGCCCCCGCCCGCAGTAGATCCAGACTGAGATCCAGCAGGCTCGCCCGGGCCGGACGCCCCAGCCCCCGCCAGCCCATCCCCAGCTCCCGCCCCGCCAGCAGACCCAGAAACAGCCAGGAGGTGCTCATCGGCAGCCGGTTGCCCCCCAGGAAGGCCAGCAGCACCAGGCTGTAGAGCAGGCTGATCACCGTGGTGGAGCGGGGATCCTCGACCCGGCTCTTGCTGGCCAGCCTCCCCTGTATCGGCCCCCCGCCCAGGGCCACCACCAACCCCACGGCGCCGCAGAGCACCACCAGGGTGACAAGCAGCTCCGGCAGGGTGAGCCGGCGGGGCAGATAGACATAAATATTGGCAAGATCCTGGATCAGCCACTGGCTCCAGAGGGCCCCGGTGGCCAACCACAGCAAGGCGAGCCAGTGGGTGGGGCCTGCCGCCGGAGATGGGGGGGGTGTAGAGGGCGCAGCGGGATCCGTCGAGAGCCCTGGTTCTGCCGGGGTCCCCTCGAGCCAGGGCGAGAGGAGGCCATAGACCACGGCGGCCACAAGAAAAGCCACCCCATAGCCCACTAAGGATTTGCGCAGCATTCCCCCCACCTCCAGGGGGGCCACGGCCGTGAGCACCAGGAAGGAGGTGCTCACGGGCAGGCCGAAGCGGGTGAGGGCCAGCAGGGTGAGTAGGGGCAGCAGATCGATCCAGCGCCAGCGCTCCGGGAGGGGAAAGCGCTCCAGCCGCCCCCAGGCCGGATCCCCTCCGCCGGCCCACCAGCTCAGCAGGAGCACAACGCAGAGCACCGCGGCGAGGAACAGCCCCTGGCCCAGCCGGCTGCTTCTCCAGCGCTGTGCCGCCAGAAAAGGTCCCAGGGTCTGGAGGGCGTCATTGCCCATCACCGCCAGGCTGGCCAGGCCGAAGGCCGCCAGCGGCAGGGGGCTCACTCCCGGATCCAGACGGTGACCCCGCCGGGTTTGTCGACCAGCTCCACCCCCTGATCCCGCAGCTCGGCCCGGATGCGATCGGCCTCCGCAAAGTTGCGGGCCGCCTTGGCCGCTTTGCGCTGCTCCAGCAGGGCCTCGATGGCCTCCGCCGCCAATCCCTCCCCTGCCGCCGTCGGACTCTCCTCTTCTGCCTGCAGCCCCAACACTCCCGCCAGCTCCACCAGCACCTGCCAACGGGGCTGGAGCTCCAGCTGGGTGGCCGTGGGTGGTTCGTTGATCTGCAGCTGGTTGGCCAGGGCCCGCAGGGGACGCGCCAGCTCGAACAGCTCCCCGAGGGCCGCCGCTGTGTTGAGGTCGTCATCCATGGCGCGGATGAAGGTCGCGCGGGCCTCCGCCAGCTCGGGTTCCGCCGCCTCCATTGCGGTTTCCGACGCCGCATCGGCCGCCTGAGGTCCCGCCTCCCATCCGAGCACCTCCCCATGGCGCGTCCCCAGGGCCAGAGCGGCGTTCAGGCCCTTCCAGCCCGTGGCCGACGCCTCCAGGGCCGCCAGAGTGAAATCCAGGGGCTTGCGGTAGTGGGCCTGCAGCACAAACAGCCGCAGGGTCATCGGGCTGACGCCACTGTCGAGCAGGGCGC
>JAYKHK010000204.1:0-5622 GCA_035284785.1 Cyanobacteriota bacterium
TTTCTGCTCCAGCTGCCCCTGATCTTCGTGTTTGCGGCCGTGTTTGACCGCCGTGATGTGCTGCGCTTCGCCTGGGTGTTGCTCTGGCTGAGCATCCCGATGACCGTGCTGCTCGCCACCCAGTCCAGCCTGCCGAACAGCCACATCCTTAATGTGGGCCCCGGTGGCTTCGGTACGGCCGCCTTTGAAGGGGCCTTGGGCCGCTCGCGGCCGCCTGGGACCTTCACCTTCGTGAATGGGGTTGTTTCCTTCTACGCCCTGGCTGCCGCCTCCCTCTTCATGGTGCTTTACGCCAGCAGAGTCCGTCAGCGTGGTCGCCTGTTCTGCATGGTGGCTGGGATTGCCCTTGTGGTGGCCCTGCCCGTGTCGATCAGTCGCTCGCTGCTTGCGGGCTATCTAATGGTGATGACGGCCGTCATTGCCACGCTAGTGATTGCTCGCGTGAGGCTGTTGCCATTGGTTGCGGGGCTGGCTGCGGTGGTGATTGCCTTCGGCCTGGCCACCACCGTTCCTGCGTTCCAGGACACCTCAGCTGCGTTCCTGGCCCGTTGGGAAGGGGCGGGTGCTGCCTCTGGATCGGTTCGAGAAGAGGTGGGTGATCTGGGCATCGCAACAGGCCAGCTGCAGAACCGGGTGTTGCCCGGTTTCACCAGGCCTTTCAGCAGACTGGAGCGCATTCCCCTGCTGGGCCACGGCGTGGGCATGGGCAGCAAGGTGGGCGCCCAACGACTGGGAGCCTCAGGGGGGTTTCTGCTGGGAGAGGGGGGCTGGGAGGTGATCCTCGGTGAGTTGGGGCCCCTGCTGGGCGTTCTGTTCATTGTCTGGCGCGTGGCCCTTGCCTCCTGGATGCTGAGGTTGGCGCTGCGGACCGCCGGCCGCGGCAACCGCCTGCCCCTGATCCTGCTGGGCGCCTCCTTTCTCGACGTGATGAGCAGCCAGCTCTCGCAACCCACCGGCCTTGGTTTCACCGTGCTCGGTGGCGGCCTCACACTTGCTGCCTGCAACAGCGAACCCCAGGCTCCGCTGGCACGTGCAGCCTCTTGAAACTGCTCCGCCTGAGCCGCTCGCTCAACCCAGCAGGCGGCGGCATCGCCGAGGGCATGCGCCAGATCACCCCCCACCTGCAGGCCCTGGGGGTGACCACCACCCTCGCCAGCCTCGACCCGGAGGATGCCCCCTGGCTGGCCCGACAGGGCTGCCCCACCTTCGGCCTGGGCCCGGTGCTCACCGGCTACGGCTACCGCCGTGGCCTGCCCGCCCGCATCCGCGCCCTGGCCCAGCAGCACGACGCGGTGATCATTGAGGGCATCTGGCAGTACCACGCCTACGCCACCTGGCGTGCCCTGCGCGGCAGCGGCATTCCTTACTTCGTGTACACCCACGGGATGCTCGACCCCTGGTTCAAGCGCACCTATCCGATCAAGCACCTCAAGAAGTGGGCCTACTGGCCCTGGGCCGACTGCCGGGTGCTGCGCGATGCCACCGCCGTGCTGTTCACCACCGAGCAGGAGCGCCTTCTGGCCCGCCAGTCGTTCTGGCTATACCGCGCAAACGAAGTGGTGGTAGGCTACGGCACTTCAGCGCCGCCCGCCGATGCCGAGCACCAGCGCCAGGCTTTTCTGGCGCGCTTACCCCACCTGCGCGGGCAGCGCATCCTGCTGTTCCTCAGCCGCATCCATCCCAAGAAGGGGGTAGACCTGCTGATCGAAGCCTTCGCGGCGGTGGCGGGCATCGATCCGCGCCTGCAGCTGGTGATCGCCGGCCCCGACCAGGTGGGCTGGCAGGCCGCCCTGCAACAGCGGGCCGTTGAGCTGGGCATCGCCGAGCGCATCACCTGGCCCGGCATGCTCAGCGGAGAGCTCAAGTGGGGCGCCTTCCGTTGCGCCGAGCTCTTCTGCCTGCCCTCCCACCAGGAGAACTTCGGCGTGGTGGTGGCCGAGGCCCTGGCCTGCGGCTTGCCGGTGGCGATTGCCGAGCCGGTGAACATTGCGGCGGAGGTGGCGGCTGCCGGGGCTGGGCTGGTGCATGCCGACACGGTGGCTGGCACCACCGAGGCGTTGCGGCGCTGGCTGGCGCTGGCGGCTGCTGTGAAGCAGCAAATGGAGATCAGGGGAGAGGAGCTGTTCCGACAGCGGTTTGATTTTGCTTCGGTGGCTCGCAAGCTGCTGCCATTGCTTTCTGCTGGCTGAATCCTCACCATGCGCATCACCATCCTCCAGGGCGCCTTTCTGCCCGTGCCACCACTACGCGGCGGTGCCATGGAGAAACTTTGGTTCGAGTTGGGCAAGCAGATCAGACACCGGGGCCATAGCGTCTGTCATGTGTCCCGCAGTTTCCCAGGGCTGCCCGATGAGGAAGAGATCGAGGGTGTGCGAAACCTGCGGGTGCGGGGTTACGAGACGCCCGCGAATAGCCTGCATCTTAAACTGCTGGATTTGTTGTATTCAAGGCGAGCTCTCCAGATTCTTCCCCCGGCCGACATCCTCATCACCAATACATTTTGGATGCCGATCCTGGCTCGCCGCCGTCAAGAAAAGTATGGTCGGATTATGGTCGATGTAAATCGAATGCCCAAGGGTCAGATGCGTTTGTATAGTCGATCTTCATGCTTGCGTGCGTGTAGCAGCGCTGTGCTGCAGAGCATCAATCGTGAAGTGCCTCATCGGGTGAACATGATTCGCATGATCCCCAACCCACTTCCATTCCTCCCGCCACCCCTGGTGAGTCAGATCCGTCAACCCGTAATCCTTTTCTGCGGTCGCTTGCATCCAGAAAAGGGCATTGAGCTTCTGATTAACGCCTTTGCTAATGCGTGTGAGCAAGGCCTAAGTGGATGGACGCTGCGCTTGGTGGGCCCTGCCGATCCTGCTGCTGGGGGCGGTGGTGAGCATTGGCTGAAGAGTTTGTTGATCAAACCGCGAACAGCAGGGCACTCGATCGAGTGGCTCGGCCCGATCTATACCGAAAAGGAACTAATAGGCCAATACCAGCAGTCAGCGATTTTTGTCTATCCCTCACTGGCAGGTCAGGGTGAAGCCCTGCCAGTTGCCCCCCTGGAGGCGATGGCCTGTGGAGCTGTGCCGATCGTGAGCGATCTGGCCTGCTTCCGCGATTACATCACCCCCGGCGTAAACGGCCTGGTGTTCAATCAGTGCGACACCGACCCTACCGCCAGGCTTGCCGAGAAGATCCTCATCCTCGCTGGCGATCCCGAGAGCCGCGCCTCCTTGGCCGAGGCTGCCCTTTCAGTGCGCCAAAGCCACCACCCGGCCACGATTGCCACTGAATTTCTGCGTTGTTTCGAGGAAATGCTCCAGCAACCCTGCGCCTGATGCACACCCACGCCCAGGCCAGCCGCTACGCCAGCCCCTGGAGCCGCCGCCACCGTCTGCGCCAACTGCTCTGGGAGGTTGCCTGGCCCCTGCTCTGCACCTGGACCCCCAAACCCTGCAACCCATGGCGGCTGTTCGTTCTGCGCTGCTTCGGGGCCACGCTCCACGGCCAGCCCTTTGTGCACCAGCGAGCCCGCATCGATCACCCCTGGAACCTCACCCTCCAGCACAAGGCCTGCCTGGGCGACCGCACCCACGCCTACTGCCTTGGAGCTGTGGAGATCGGCCCCGGTGCTTGCGTGGCCCAGGAGGCCTACCTCTGCACAGGCAGCCATGATCTGCGCGATCCCGGCTGGCCCCTGCAGA
The DNA here is from genome assembly GCA_035284785.1 of Cyanobacteriota bacterium. Taxonomy (GTDB): domain Bacteria; phylum Cyanobacteriota; class Cyanobacteriia; order PCC-6307; family Cyanobiaceae; genus Cyanobium. Next base: position 3,699 of record JAYKHK010000204.1, read on the forward strand.
CCGCCCCGATCCACATCGGCGCCGACGCCTTCATCGGCGCCCGCGCCTTCCTGCTGCCCGGCGTGCACGTAGGCGAACGGGCGATCGTGGGCGCCTGCGCGGTGGTAACCCGCAACGTGCCGGCCGCCACAACGGTGGTGGGCAATCCGGCTCGGCCGCTTGGCGCTCAACCGCATGCCTGCATACCGGATGCCTGAATACATACCTGACCTCACCATCGCCATCCCCGCTCGCAACGAAGAGCGCAACCTGAACGTCTGCCTTCAAGCCATCGGCCCTCATTTCGCCAGCCGCGTGGTGGTGATTGATTCAGCCAGCACTGATGCCACCGCCTCTGTAGCTCGCAGCCATGGCGCTGAGGTGATCGAGTTCAACTGGGACGGCCACTTCCCCAAAAAGCGCAACTGGTTCCTGCGGCATCACACCCCCAGCACCGAATGGGTGCTGTTCCTCGATGCCGATGAGATCCTCACCCCGGCGGTGAAACGGGAAATCGCCGCCACCCTGCCGGGCAGCAGCCACCAGGGCTTCCTGCTCAGTTACACCAACTACTTCCTCGGCCGCCGCCTGCGCGGTGGCTACCCCCTGCGCAAGCTCGCCCTCTTCCGCGTGGGCGAGGTGGAATACGAGCGCATCGAGGAAGATCACTGGTCGCAATGCGACATGGAGGTGCACGAACACCCGCTCGTGAGCGGGTCAGTGGGCCTGATCCGCTCCCGCATCGACCACCGCGACCTGCGCGGCATCGACGCCTACTTTCACAAGCACAACGAGTACGCCGCCTGGGAAGCCCAGCGCCTGTTCAGCCACCGCCACGCCGCCGCCAACCCCTCCAGCAACTGGAAACCCCACCAGCTCCTCAAGTACCGCCTGATCACCTCCCCCTGGGGCGGCCTGGCCTTTTTCTTCGGCAGCTTTTTTCTGATGGGCGGCTGGCGAGACGGCGGCACCGGCTTCGCCTTTTGCCTGTTCAAGGCCGGCTACTTCACCCAGATCGCCTGCCGCCTGCGCGAGCTGGAGCAGGCCGCCAGCCCCTGATGCAGTGGACCGCCTGCCCCCCGGCGCCGCTCGCCTGGTTCAGCCTGCGGGATGCCCTGTTCTCGCTGCTCCGTACCCCGGCCCTGCTGGTGCCCTTGCTCGGCCTGCTCGCGGCGGCCCTGGCCTGGCGGCTGCAGCTGCCACGCCGGGCCCTGCTGGCTCTGGCCCTGCTGGTGCCGCTTGCGTTCGCTGCCATCTACACCCCGCTGGCCACGGCGCTGCTCACCCGTTGGCTGCACACCCAGCTGCCTTCGTCGCCTGCGCCCACTACAGCGTTGCCGGTGGTGGTGATCGTCGGCCGTGATCCGCCCATCGCCACCGCCACCACCCAGGCCGCCGCAACCCGCCTGCGACAGGGCCAAGCCGTGGCCGTGTATGTGTCGGGCGACGCCCGCTCCACCGCCGAGCGTCTCGTGCAGCTCGGTGTCGCCCCCAGCCGCATCGCCGGCGACTCCTGCGCCCGCACCACCTGGGAAAATGCCACCCGCACCGCCGCCTGGCTGCGCCAGCACCACCCCGGCGACAGCCTGCCAGCGGTCCTGCTGATCACTGACCCCTGGCAGCTGCCCCGCGCCGCCCACGCCTTTGCCCGCCAGGGCCTCCAGGTGCAACCCCTCGCCGCCGAGCCCCCCCTCAGCGCCGCCGAACGCAACCGCCTGGCCTTGCGCGAAACAGCGGCCACCCTGCTCTACCAACTGCAGGGGCGGATGGGATCCGGGTGGCGCAACAGGTAGGCGCGCAGGTGGCCCGGCAGCTCCCGCGCCAGCGCCTGCTCCTGGCTGAGCCAGTGGCCGGCCACGATCTCCAGCCCATCCACCTCCAGCTCCGGCCGCGTCCGCAGCCGCAGGGTGAAGATCGTCACCGTGTTCAAGCCGCCGGGGCCGCG
>JAYKHK010000205.1:0-3402 GCA_035284785.1 Cyanobacteriota bacterium
ATCAGCTCCGCGGAGACCGGTGCCGGCAGGCTGTCCAGCGCCTCGCTCACCAGCTCGATCCCATTGCCCCAGGTGACGATCGTCAGGTCTTCCCCCGCCCGGCAGACTCGGGCCGAACCGAAGGGAACGGGCTCGGGCTGGGCGGGGAAGGGTTGGCTTCGCCAGAACAGATGCTTTGGCAGCAGGATCACCGAGGGCAGGCGGCTGTGCAGAGCTGTCCAGAAGAGGCCTACCGCATCGGCGGCGTTGGCCGGCACCGCAATCTGCAGCCCGGGGAACTGGGCCAGCAGCGACGCGAAGGACTGGCTATGCCACAACCCGCCGGCGGGCAGATAGGCACCGCAGGGGGCGTAGAAGACCGCCGGGGCGGTCCACTCCCCCTGGCTGCGCCAAGAGAGGGAGGCCAGGTGATTGGCGATGTGCTGAAGCCCGGGAACGATGTAATCAATGAACTGCACCTCAAAGATGGGTCGCTTGCCCTGGGCAGCCAGGCCCACGGCCACCCCAACGATCGTGGATTCAGCCAGGGGCGCGTTCCGCACCCGGTCGGGGTGGGCCGTGGAGAGCCCCCGTGTGAGCCGGAAGACTCCGCCAAGTGGATCTTCCACATCCTCACCAAAGAGCACCGCCTCGGGGCAGGACTGCAGGCAGAGGCCCAGGATGCGATTGACCCCATCGGCGAGGCGCATTGTTGATGGCCAGCTCTGATGGGGAAGGGGGGGAACGGAATCCTGATGCCGTTCCAGGCCGCATTCGAGGGGCCTACGTGTTGCGCCAGTCTGTTCCGCGGCCTGGTCGTAGGCCAACCTCACCCGGTCGTCCCATTGCGCTTCGATCCGCTCGTAGTCCCCAGTCCCCAGCTCGCCACTGCGCTCAAGCCGCGCCCGGAAGAGGGGCAGGGGGTCCCGCTCTCGCAGGCGTTCCAGCTCCGCCGCCGGGCGGTAGATCTTTTGATCATCGTTGCTGGTGTGGTCGGCCAGGCGCTCCACGCGACACCAGAGAAACTGGGGCCCGTCGCCCGAGCGGATCGTCGCCATCGCCATGGAGACGGCGTCAACGACCGCTTCGCCATCCCAGGCGTCGATCGATGGCCATATGCTCCTGTTCAACACGCCCAGCTGCAGGGGGTTGCTCTGATCGGTTCGGGTGGAGATTCCCAGTCCATTGTCTTCCACCAAAACCAGCAGTGGCAGCCGCCACTCAACGGCCAGGCTGATCGCTTCGAAGAAATCCCCCTGGCGCGTGCCCGCATCCCCCACGGTGGCCACCACCAGCCCTGAGCCGCCATCGAGCTTCACTCCCCAGGCCAGGCCACAGGCCGGCAGGAGCGAGGAGGCGATTGCCGAGGAGGGGCTGAACAGGCCCAGAGATCGATCGCTGAAATGGGAGGGCATCTGCCTCCCACCGCTGGAGGACAGGGCATTGGCATGGAAGGCATGGGCGAGTTCCTCCACCTCTACGCCCCTGCCAAGGGCGATCGGGCGGTCGCGGTAGTAGCCCGCGAACAGATCCCCCTCTCGCATCAGAAGACCCACGGCTGCTAGCGCCTCATGCCCCATGGCCGCCACGTGAAACCAGCCTCGCCCTTGCCTCAGCAGCCGCTGCTCTCGCAGATCGGTACAGCGGCTGAGGATCATCACTTCCAGGAGCCTGCGTCGAAACGAGGGGGTCCACTCCACCGATCAGAAGTTCAGCACTCCTTTATTTTCACTCCCTCTCCCCCATGGTCTCCACCGCCCCACGTTGCTGCTGGAGTGACAGATTCTAGAAGCGGTAACACCCTTGCAGTCACCATCGCCATTACATCCGAGGAAGTCCGCGCGATGAATTTCACTTTCCTTGATCTCCAGTCAAGGCTCTTCAGCTGATCGGACAGAACAACTCCGCTCACGGCAGATCCATCAGGAAGCTGCACCTCAAAAGGATATCCTTTTATCGTTGAGGTTACAGGACAAAACAATGCCAGACCAACCTTTCCATTGTAAATCTTTGGAGATAGAACAAGGGCTGGCCTTCTTCCGCGTTGTTCACTTCCGGCTTGAGGTGTGAACTCCAGCCACACCAAATCACCGCGATCGGGCACGTAGGACGACATCAGAATGCTTCGGCTCCTACTGCATCTCCCGTATCAATGCAGGCGTGGATGTTCTCTGGCGTGACACCCGCAAGAAGATCCGCAAGCCTGAGCCGGCTTGGCACACAGGGCCTCAAGACCAGCTCACCATCCTTAGTGGTGAGACTGACCTCGGTGCCGGCCCCCAACCCAACCTCCTCAGCCAAGCCGCGTGGGATCCTCACGCCAAGGCTGTTTCCCCACTTCTGAACCTTCGTCTGCACGACCCAAGCTGCGGCTATACTCGGACTATACCACTCCTGGTCTCCGCTGCCTGTGCCGGCGAAGCAAAGAGATATCGCTAGCAGATATCAAGGCTTTTCCTGTAACAGACGAGTATTTCGCCAACTTTATATCGTAACTCTCTGGACGCCAACAAAATCAAGTTGCTCAAAATCACCTTCCTGAACTTCTAGGCAGAGCTCAATCGCTTCCTTGATACGCTCCATCAACTGATCCAATGAGCGTGCCTCGGTATGGCACCCAGCGAAAGAGCCTCATTGGCAGTGAAGAGATTGGCGCCACGGATAAAGCTGTCTCGGTTGATGCGTCAGATCACCAGCAAACAATATGATGATTTACATGCCTTGTCCCTCAAGGAGTCCGACTTCCTCTCCGGAGGCAAAGAAGAAAATCACCTCTGCCCGCTTCAGCGAGGACAAGAGCGGGCCTGCGCTTAGATGTGTAGTCCCACCAGGTTGTTCAGCTGACAAGGGGGTGTGAGGTTGCCAGGGTCGGGGTGTCACCGCCCAACCAGGAACCTCACCCTCCATGCATAGCCACCCCATGTCCCGACTGACAGTCGTCAGTCGGGAACGCTTGATTCGTCGCCACTTGGAGGAGCATCTCCCGCTCCGTGATCTGGCGGTCCAGGCAGGCATCAGTCTGCGGACCGCCTACAAGTGGCTGGCCCGCTACCGCGCAGGTGGAGCAGCGGCGCTGGCGGATCGACGGAGTGTTCGCCGCACCCAGCGGCGGACGCTCGATCCGCAGCAACTGCAGCAGGCCGTGGATCTGCGGCACCAACGCTGCACGCTCCGCCGCATCGCCCGCCTGCTCCAGGTGCCCCTCTCGACCGTGGGCAGGGCGATGAACGCTCTTGGCCTCGGCAGGCTGCGCAACCTGGACCCCAAATCCCCTGTGCAGCGATATCAGTGGCAGAAGCCGGGGGACATGATTCATGTCGACACCAAACAGCTGGCCTGTTTTCAGCGGGTCGGCCACCGGATCACTGGTGATCGCAGGCAAGGCTGCTCTCCTGGTGCCGGCTACGAGAAGGTGCACGTCGC
>JAYKHK010000206.1:0-4809 GCA_035284785.1 Cyanobacteriota bacterium
AAGTGCTGGCAGCAGTGGCCGAGGAAACGCCGCTGATGGGCCTTCGCCTCTCGCCGCTCAACAGCTACAACGCCATGGCGGATTCCGATCCGATCGGGCTGATCACCTGGCTGGCCCAGCGGCTCAATGACCTTCCCCTGGCCTATCTGCACCTGATGCGCGCGGATCTGCTGGGAGCGCAGCACGGCGACGTGCTCACCCCGGCCCGCGAGCACTTCAACGGTGTGCTCGTGGCCAACATGGGCTACAGCGCGGAAGAGGCCAATGCCGCCATCACCGCCGGCACCATTGATGCGGTGGCCTTCGGGACGAGCTTCCTGGCCAACCCCGACCTACCGGAGCGCTTCCGCCGTGGCGCCAACCTCAACGCCCCCGACCCGGCCACCTTCTACAGCCCTGGTCCTGCAGGGTACACCGATTACCCCAGGCTCGACTCCATGCTCTGATGGCCAGCTCCGAGCGGTTCAGGCAGCCGTAGCCAGCCAGGAGCCCGTCAGCCTCAGTGCTCTCTCGCGCTAACGCAGGAGAAACGGTGGCGATAGTGGTGGAGACAGTGATTCCCCGTGCAGAGCATGATCACAGTTCAGAGTTGCGCGGGACGGCAAGAAGAAATCAGGCTCGATCATGATCATCGCGATGCACTGGCCTGTTGCAGTGGCTCATGGCTGAACTTGCCAACGGGCACCAGCTCGAACGACGGATAACCTCACAACTGACATCTAGCACCTCTGCAAGAGATAAAATTGAGATCCCAACGTCGGGCATTGACGCTCCCAGTCTCCCAGATCCAACTGGTCTGGAATCAACTGGAGATCAGGTGAATCCGTGAACTTTGCAATACTGATTCCCTACTTACTGAACCGATCGGCAAATTGCTGATCCCAGTACATCGGCAATCCCAGCGACAACCAGACCCTGCAGTGGTCCGCCGCCGGCACATCTCTATCCCCGAGCCGTTCCCCCCACGAACCGATTCCAGCCCACTGCCTTTGCTGGGAACCACCGCTGCATCAGGAAGCGGGCCGGCTGATTTCAGTCTCCCAGCAAACGCTGGTCACTCTCGCGGAGGGTGAGGTTTCTGCCGATCTCGTATCAGGTGCCAGCGGGCTCACCATGCCCTCCAACCGCGCCCTGCCTCTTCGCCTGCTGCTGCTTGTCGCTACGGCAAGCCTGCAGCGGGGCTGCATGGAAGACCGTGCAGTTCGGGCTCAACGGGTTTTGGCCTGCGTCAATTCGTCGCCTGGTTATGGCCTGCGAAAGAGCTCCCGGTGCTGGCGGCGAAAGTCCCACGGACGGGTGATGCCACCTTCCACCCGCCACACCCCGTACCGGCGCCGGCTGGCTCGACCTTCAGCATCCAGAAACGCCCTGGCATCGCAATTGCTCTGGTACTTGCGGAACACAAAGGCATGGCCATCTTCCACCATCGCCAGATTGATATTGATGCCATTGAACACTTCGGCCACCAGCCGACCATGGCGATCCGTTGTCTTCTCGTTCAACCTCACGGCGCTGCCGGTAGGAAGCCTCTGCTCCAGAACCCGCCTGGCCGCTTCACCGTAGGGCTGCTGAACCAGCTCCGGCGCATCGATGCACGCCAGCCGCACCGAGATCACCGTCCCGCCCTTGCGCACCCGGATGCTGTCGCCATCACCAACCGACACCACCGTGGCCTCAGGCCCGAGGACGGCCCAGGCCGAAACCAGCGCGATGGTGATCAGAAGCAGGGCTGCAGCTGCCAGGGCTCCAGGCTTGGGCATGGCTCAACTCTGCTCCAGGCCTGCACCAGTCGGTAGGTCCTGGCCTGGCGGTCCTGCCAGATGATCCGCCCCGTGCCATCGGGGTTGGGGCTGTCGCTGAAGCTGCAGGTCATGCAGACAGTCGGCGAGGATTCAGCCCCGCCAGGTGGGCTTGCCCCCACTCTCCAGGGTGCCCCGGTTGCGCCAGAGAGCTTCCGGAGTCACGGCAATGCCGTGTTCCCATGCCAGGTGAGCGGCCTGCTCAGTTGTCTCGGTCGATCGCAGGGCTTCTGCAACGGTTGAATCGTTCCGCAACATCTCCTTGAAATGATGCAACGCATCGGACATGGACACCGTATCTACGGCTGAACCAGCGTTTGCTTTCGGATGAACGGTTGCCATCTCTCCTCCTTCTCGGTCAAGTTCAACCTAGAAGAGCCAGCGGAGGGGTGTGAGGTCCTGGGGCATGGAGGTGTCAATCGTTACCCCCCTTCCTGGGGGCTTCATCCCCACAGGCAAACCCAAGCCCCACGCACTCTGAGCCTGGCCACGGGAGCAGCCCTTGGTGCGGCAGGTCACCCCATTGCCACCATCACCGTGATTGGACTGATCTTTTCCCTCTCGCTCCCATTCCTCTGATTTGTGTATACCACCACCTTGATCAGCCATCGATCTCTCGAGCCTCGGGCCGACCACGATCGTGCTGATCGTTCTTCAGGAGCAGCTTGAGTTACTTGTTGCTGGCGGAGAATGCGTTCGTGCGTAGGCAAGCTGTTCCTCCACCTGATTCACCACCGTTTGCTGGTAGTCAAGAAAGTGTTCATTGAGCATCAGTAGCCAGATGTACTCCGGAAGGATCGACGGATAATTGGCGAGGATGTCTGCCAACTGCTGCCAGAACACTGCGCGGCTTGAGCGCTTGAGTCCTTGTCTCCAGAAGAGCGTGAGCACACCTCCCAGCACACCAATGCTCTGTTGCCATTCCTGGGGCGAAGCGTTGCCATTGGCATGGCGGCGACGCCCTTGCGCCAGCTTGATGGCATAGCGATAGGCCCGTGTGGCGTAGGCGCTGGGCTCATACAGATCGCTGAACGCCTGCAAAAACTCCGCAGCAATGTCGTCCATGGAACGATCCGGCAGGAAATTGAGCAGATGGGTCTGGACGCCTTGATCAAACTGATCGTCAGCATCCAGAAGCCGGCCTTCGCGAGACAGGCGATGCCAGAGCGCGGTGTTGGGTAAAGCCACGAGGATGCCGAGCATGGCCAGAGGAATGGCAGTGCGGTTCACAAACGCCACGATCCGCTGGCCCGCGCCGGGCTGCTCGCCATCAAACCCCAGAATGAAGCCGGCCATCACGTGCAGGCCATGATCGGTGATCGCATCCACCGCCTCAACGAGCGGACTGCGGGTATTCTGCACCTTGTTGGTGACCTTCAGGCTGGATTGGTCGGGAGTCTCGATGCCGAGGAACACCCGCCTGAAGCCGCAGCTCACCATCCCCTCCATCAGTACCGGATCGCTGGCGAGATCCACCGATGCTTCTGTGGTGAAGCGGAACGGATGATCGTGACGCTTCTGCCAGTGCAGGAGCTCGGGAAGCAACAGCTTTACATTGCGCTTGTTACCGATAAAGTTGTCATCCACAAGGAAGATTTCACCACGCCAACCCAGGGCATGGAGCCGGTCAAGTTCGCGCAGGAACTGCGCCGGCTGTTTGGTACGTGGCTTGCGCCCATACAACACAATGATGTCGCAGAACTCACACTGAAAAGGACACCCGCGTGAGTACTGCAGGGCCATCATGCTGTATGCCTCTCTATCAAGCAGATCGAAGCGTGGAACAGGTGAAAGGCTCACATCTGGACGCTCACCAGCGGCGCTGAATCGGCCCTGGGTCTCGCCTCGGTCAAGGGCCTCCACAAACATGGGAATCGTGATCTCGCCCTCGTCGAGAATCAGATACTGTGCCCGCTCCAATTCAGGTGCATCCGGAGTGGAACTGGCAAAAGGACCACCAACTGCCACTGGCAGCTGGTGTGTAGCCGCCTGCTGAATCAGCCTCACCAGATCCTGCTTTTGCACCATCATGGCTGAGGCGATGATCAGATCAGCCCAGAGCCACTCATCCTCAGTGATCCCGCGCACATTGCAGTCAACCAACTGCAGCTCCCAGGAAGCGGGCAACAGTGCAGCGATCGTGATCAATCCAAGCGGTGGCAGCAGCACCTTGCGACCCACCAGGTCGAGAGCGCCATGCATACTCCAGTAGGTTTTCGGAAAGCGCGGGTAGATCAGAAGAACTCGCATTCCGATTCAGGATCTGGGAGCGTTTCCGCATCATGTGGAGGCAAGCAACGCCTCAGGATCCAGTTGCGCGCATCTGCGCTACATGCCCGGCGTGATGCTGCATGGGTTCAGGTTCGCCACTGGCCGGAGGGCTGGGCGAGGCTGGCCCCTGTTCTGTGCCTGGAACCGATGGGCAAACCCCTCACCCTGCTGGCTGTGGCCCTGCTGGCTGGGCCCACCGTCAACCCCGTCAATGCTGCAACTGCCCCATCAGCCGGTGCTGCACCCTGGCGTGAGCAACCAGCCGTAGCCGCCCTGTTCCGCGAAGCCGGCGTGGAAGGCACCTTCGTGCTGCTGGATGAGCGCAGCGGTGAGCTGCGGGGCTACAACCGCAGCCGGGCTGAGCAGCGCTTCTCCCCCGCGTCCACCTTCAAGATCGCCAACGCCCTGATCGGCCTCTCGCTGGGAGCCGTGGCCAGCGTCGATGAGCGGATCCCTTACACCGGTGATCCCCAGCCGTTGATGCCCGAGTGGTTGCAGCCGATGGGGCTGCGCGGCGCCATGGCGGTGTCGAATGTGCCGATCTATCAGGAGCTGGCGCGGCGCATCGGCCTGCAGCGCATGGGGCAGGCGATCCAACGGCTCGGCTACGGCAATGCGCAGATCGGCAGCGATGTCACCACGTTCTGGCTGCGCGGCCCCCTGGCCATCAGCGCGGTGGAGCAAACGACCTTCCTCTCGCGTTTGGCCCACCAGAGCCTCCCGTTTCCACGCCGCGCTC
>JAYKHK010000207.1:0-8401 GCA_035284785.1 Cyanobacteriota bacterium
AAGGGAAGGGATTGGATCTGCTGGATCTCATTCAGGAAGGAACGATCGGCCTCACGCGTGCCGTGGAAAAGTTTGATCCCACCCGCGGCCACCGCTTCAGCACCTATGCCTACTGGTGGATTCGCCAAGGCTTGAACCGGGCCCTCTCCACCCAGAGCCGCACGATCCGCATCCCGGTGAATGTCAATGAAAAGCTCACCCGCCTGCGGGCGGCCAAGGCCCGCCACCTGCAGGCCAACGGCCATCCCCCTACGGCCGCGGATCTGGCGCGGGCGTTGGTGATGCCCAAGGGGGAGGTGGAGGAGCTGTTGGCCTGTGAGCTGCGCAGCGTCACGGTGAGCCTTCAAGGGGCACTGCGCTCCAAGGCAGATCCCTCTGAGCTGGTGGATGTGCTTCCCAGCCCGGAGCCAGCGCCGATGGACCGGGCGGAGCAGGCCGAACGCACCGCGTCGGTGTGGAAGCTCCTGGAAAGCGCCAACCTCACCCCCAAGGAAAAAACGGTGGTGATGCTGCGCTTTGGTCTGGATGGCACCAACGAATGGCGCACCCTGGCTGAAGTGGCCCGCCAGTTGCAGTGCAGTCGCGAATACTGCCGTCAGGTGGTGCAGCGCGCCCTGCGCAAACTGCGCCGTGCCGGGATCGAAAGCGGGCTGGTGCAGGAATGAAGCCAGGGGGGAAGGACCCCCCATCCAGTGGGGCATTCCGCCCCTGGGATCTCCGGGCGCAGCACCCACAATGGCTGCATTGACGCCCCAGTGGCGCACGTTCAACAGGAGTCAGCCATGTCCGCCGCGTCTTCAGCCGCGGGCCCCCAAGCCAGCCAGTCCGTTCTGGAGCCCGAAATCGTCAACGATTCTGTTGTCGATGCCAACCTCCTTTCTCGCCTGCTTCGACGTGCAGGACGCACGGTGGCCAGGCCAGCTCTGGAGTGTTTTGAGATGTTGCTGGATGGGAGCACCCCCCATCAGGCGCGCCTCACGGTTCTGGCGGCCCTCACCTATCTGGTGTTGCCCATCGATCTCATTCCAGATTTCATCCCCGTCGCCGGATTTGGTGATGACATGGTGGCCCTGACCGCTCTGTTGGGTTTGTGCACACGGCACATCACCCCCCAGATCAAGGCCCGGGCCGAGCGCAAACTGGATGACTGGTTTCCCAAGGCCTGATGCGTTCGATGGAGCCCTCCCCCAATCTCACGCCAGACCAGCTGGAGGATCTCCAGCTGTTTTTGAAGGATTGGCTCCGCCACACAGGGCGGACACAGGCTGATCTCAGGCGTGCGCTCAGGGCTTCTTCGATTCGCATGCCAGTGCTGGTGGAAGAGCTCCAGCGCATTCACAGCCAACAGGGACTGGGGGGGCTGGCCGAGCAGCTCTGCCAAATCGAGACCCTTTGGCACAGGGAAGAAACGGACGCCTCACCTGAGGTTGGGGCGTCCACCCCTTTGGCCCTGCCCGATGCGATGGATCAGTTGGATCTGCTGCTCGATGAAATTCGCAGTGCGACGGAAAGCCCCTCTTGAGCAGCTGCTCTCCGGCCGAATGGGCCGGATTGAGGCACCATGGAGCCACTGCACGCCTGGCCTTCCCATGATGAATCGATCGCTGTTCCGTTGTCTCGGGAGCCTCGGGGTGATGGGGCTGCTGGCCTGTTTTTCCCCCGCTCTCGCCCAGTCGGAAACATTCATCCTCAAACCTGGCAGTCAGGTAGGGCCGACCACGGAAGTCAAGCCAAAAAATTGTGTGACGGCCCAAGACGGCAGCGTCACCTGCGACACAGAGCTGGTCAATCCACCTGGAAACACTCCCGCCAAGCCGCAATTCAACCCCTTCCGGAACTGACCATGGCGTCCATGCCCCCCGGATGGTGGTCCGACAGCGGCTACCTGAGAGCAGTGGATCGCTTTGAGCAAGGGATCGCCAAGTTGCTTGGCGCGTTGCTGCTGCTCGTGATCCTCTTGGCCAGTTTCGAGCTGGTGCGTCAGCTGGCCTTCGCTGTGGTGCAGCGACAAACCGTGTGGCAAGGCGATGCCTTGATTCTTTTTTTTGGCGAGCTCCTCAACATTCTCATTGCTTTGGAGCTGCTCCAAAACATCACGGCCTACCTGAAGCGCCATGCGGTGCAGATCCAATTGGTGTTGCTCACGGCCATCACAGCAGTGGCTAGAAAGCTGATCGTTCTGCCAGGCCCCGGCGACTCCAAACCGATCATGGTGGTGGCGCTCGGCTTGTCTGTGCTGTCTCTGGCGGGGGCTTATTGGCTGATGAGCAACGTCAATTCCCTGGGTTCTCTCGCCAAAACAAGGCCAGCCAAATCGTTCCAGGATCAGGATCCGTGGCCACCACACGGTGGCGACGACCGGCCCTGATCAGCAGGCTGTCCCCCCTGCGAAGTTGCCGGGGCTTCCCCTCATCGGCGAATTCAACACTGGCGTTGCCTTGCAGCAGGCAAACCCATTCATCCTCCTGCTGCTCATACCAGAACCCAGGCGCACTGCTGGCTGCGCAGGAATGAATCCGCTCCAAGCGCACCGATCCTCTCGCCAGCAACACCTCCACGGTTTCCTGGCCTAGCGGTGGAAGCGTCCCCCCCAGCAGGGAGGTGGCCTCGCTTCCATGCTCTTCACGTCTGGGGGGGGCCGCCGGCTCCCCCCAACGCCGACCAATCTCAAAGCCGTGGCGTTTGGCGAGGGCCACCACCTCGTCGTGATGGCTGCATCGCCGCAGAGCCTCCCCCAGGCTGGGGTCGCTCTCACTGAGGGCGAGGAAGGCATTGAGTTGGCGAATTTTTTCGCGAAACAGCGTCAGATCGGCTTCGGCCACGGCAACGACCCCTCAGATCAGCGTTTGGCTCATGCGCCAGCGCAGGAAAGGCACACCGGCAAACAAGATGTTCTCCTCCCCATCCACGCTCCAGCCCAACCGCTCCAACAGTGGCCGAGAGAGCTGGCTGGCCTCGGTGCGCAGGCGACTGTGACCTGAACTGCGGGCTTGCTGCTCCATGCTCCTCACCAACTTGGTGGCCAGACCCTTGCGGCTGGATCGGGCGCGGCAGTAGAGCAGGGCCAGCCGATCGGAGGGATCAAGCAGGGCGAAGGCTTCCACGGAAGCTGGACGATCGGGGGTGGTGCCCACCAGGCCGAATCCTCGATCGAGGGCTGCTTCAAAGCTTGGATTGTTCAAGGGGTGGTGGGCCCAGGCGTCAATCTGCTCAGGCTGGTAAAAGGGCAGCGCCAGGGTTTGGACAGCGTCCGCGTAGGCCTCCACCACTTCGGGCCAGTCGTGCCGTTGCAGAGGCCGCACCAGTGGCTCAGCAAGCCCAGCCATGGGCAAAAAATCAGCCTCACCAGTGGCAAAAGCCTAGGCCGTCGACCGTGTTAAGACCACACCACTAGCATGGACAGACCGGTGGCTGGGGCTCGATGACACGCCGCGCGCGCAGTTTGTTGCTGATTGGCCTGGCCATGTTGTTGGGTTGGCTGATTGTTGGGCCCCGGCCCGCGCTCGGGGCCGAGAACGGGTCTGTGATGGCTGGATCAATCCCGATTTCTGGTGCTGCTTTGTTCGGCCAACATTGCGCTGGTTGTCACGTGAACGGGGGCAACGTGATCCGCCGGGGGAAGACCCTGCGTTTGGCTGCACTGCGCCGCGCAGGGCTGCAGAGCGGCGCCGACGTGGCCCGGGTGGCTGCTCTTGGCCAAGGGCAGATGGGGGGGTATGGAGATGTGTTGGGGGCTGGCGGGCCTGAGGCCGTGGGGGACTGGGTGTGGGAGCAGGCCTTGGCGGATTGGCCTAAATCTTAGGAAAATATGAGGAAAGTCCAGCAATGATTCGGGTTGGATTCGTCAGAAGAGGCCAGATCTTTTCTCCTTTTTCGCTGTGCCACCAATGGTGCTGTCTATGGTGATGTTTCTAGGGGCGGCGAACTCTTTAGAAGGAATGTGGTGTGAGAACCAACTTCAATGTCAACCATTCGCAACGCTCTTGTGCGCGGCTTTGGTGCTGCCCTTGCAGGCAGCGCCCTCCTCGCCGCTCCCTCGTTCGCTGGCACCGAGCCTGGCGCTCAGCAGCTTCAAGCCAGCGACCAAGCCCCTCTCGAGCTCAGCCAGTCCTCCCAGAAGGATACCCAGATCGCCCAGACCTACATCCCCCTGGTGGGTGAAGTGGGCACGGAATCCGTGCAGGGCACAGGTTTCTACCTCACCATCGGAGCAGGTGCCTCTTGGCCCTCCAATGTGAATGTTCGGACTCGTAATTTCGATCCCAACGAAAATGGTGACCTCCAATTTGGAGGTGGATTTTCAGGTGACGCAGGTATCGGTTACGACTTCGGCGCCATTCGTACAGAGCTGACCTACGGGTACACCCGTGCCAGCATCAACAACGTGCAGTTTGACAACGAGGATCTCGACGCTTCTGGCATCGTCAACAAGAACGATGTGATGGCCAGCGTTTACCTTGATGTGCCCTTCGGTGCCTGGGTTCCCTACATCGGTGGCGGTATTGGCTACACGAACCTCAGCACACCCGGCCTGAAGTTCGAGGGTGATCGCTTCGGCAGCGCCAACCAGGGTCTGTTTGGCTGGCAGGGCAAGGTTGGTGTGGCCTATGCCTTGAACTGGAACTCCGACATCTACGTGGAGGGCACTTACTCCGGAGCTGAAGGTTTCTCCTCCAGCAATGTTCGCTACGATTCCTACAACGATTTCGGCGCCAAGCTCGGTTTCCGTTATCGCTTCGGTGCACCTCCGGTGGTTGTGGTTGAACAGCCCGCTCCCGCTCCTGAGCCCGCTCCTGCTCCCATGCCCATGCCTGAGCCCGCTCCTGCTCCTGAGCCCGCTCCCATCCGCGGCCTTTGGTGAACAGGGCTTTGCCCAAGGTTCATTTGTTCAGGAGCGGCTCGCCGCTCCTTTTTTTTGTCTGCATCGCCGGGGGGGCGGCCCTGGCGCTTACCCCTCACCCCCTTCCTAGAGGGCCTGAATCCAGGGGTAGACCTCCACAGCGGTCCAGATTCCCTCCCGCCAATAGATGTCGTCCTTCACCAGCCTTTCCACCTCGGCGAGGCTCTCGGCCTCATAAAGGCCAAAGACATGGCTTGTGGTTTCGGTGGGCCCGATCGTCAGCAGTACGCCTCTCTCCTTCTGAGCTTGCAACCCTGCCAGGTGTTCCTGGCGAAACGGCGTGCGTTTCTCGATGGCGTTGGCGCAGTAGGTGCCCCAGAGGACGAACTTCATTGCGGATGCAGCGGCTTACCCGCCAAGGTAGGGCCTGCTGCTGGCTTGCCATGGTTGGGCCTCTCCACGCTGCCGCACGCCTGAGTGGGGTGATCGAACCGGTGATTCCCCGGCTCGGCGAGCTGATGCAGCGGCGGCCCGATGTCCTCTCCTTGGCCCAGGGGATGGTGGGCTGGGAGCCGCCACCAGGGGTGATCCAGGCCATTCGCCAATCCCTTGATGCCCCTGGCGTCGCCCTCCATCGTTACGGCTCCACTTGGGGTGAGCCGGCCCTGTTGGAGGTGGTGGCTCGCCAATTGCAGGCCACCAATTCTCTTCAGATGGAGGGAGCCAGCTTGCTGGTCACCACCGGCAGCAACATGGCCTTTGCAGCCATCGCCCAGGTGATCTGTGACGCGGGCAGTGAGGTGATCTTGCCTTGCCCCTTCTATTTCAACCATGCCATGGCCGTGCAGTTGGCTGGTGGAGTGGTGGTGCCCGTGGATGCGGGGCCCATCCCCGATCCGGCCATGTTGCAGGAGGCCATCACGCCCCGCACCCGCGCGATTGTCACCATCTCGCCCAACAATCCCAGCGGCGTGGTGATTCCCCAGGCTGTGCTCAGCGCCATCAACCATCTCTGCGCCGACCAGGGTCTCTTTCACATCAGTGATGAGGCCTATGGGCTGTTTGTGCACGGCTGCGTGCCCCATTTCAGCCCGGGCAGTCTGTCGGGTGCCTCCGCCCATACGGTTTCGTTGTACTCCCTGTCCAAGGCCTATGGCATGGCGGGCTGGCGAATGGGCTACGGGGCCGTGCCCCAGCTCCTCCAATCCGCCCTGTCGAAGGTGCTCGACACGGTGCAAATCTCACCCACGCTCCTCAGCCAGCGGGCGGCCCAGGCGGCCCTCAGCACCGATCTCTCCTGGGTCAAGGAGCGCGTCGCTAGCCTGGCGCCTCGCCGTGCCCTGCTGCTTGCGGCGGTGCGGGGCTGGCAATCCCGGGGATGGCCCGTGCAGCTCTGGGCGGAACCGGATGGAGCGTTCTATGGGCTCCTGGTGGTGCAGGGCGCGATGCACCCTTGCGGCCAGAGGTTTTCTAGCGATGGCCTGATGGAGTGGTTGGTGCTGGAGGAGGGCGTGGCGGCCGTGAGCGGAAGCGCCTTCGGGTTGGAGATTCCCGGCGCCTGCGTGTTAAGGGTCAGCTACGGCTTGCTCGAGGCAGACCAGCTGGCGGCGGCTCTGGAACGGCTTGGCAGGGGGCTCGGCAGAGTGCTGCAGAGGCCCGGGGGCCATCAGGGCTGATCCAGGCCCTGACGGAGCTCGGCACAGAAGCGGCCCGCCGCGGCCGCCCCGTCCTCACCCGCCTGCGCTGCGGCGGCCATCACCTTTACCAGGGCACTGCCCACGATGGCGCCATCAGCTCCCCAGGCTCTCACTTGACGCGCCTGCTCGGGACCGGAAATGCCAAACCCCACCGCCACCGGAAGGGCTCCCTGCTGCTTGAGAGCCTGCACGAGCGGCTCCACTCGGCTTTCCATTGCGGTTCGCACCCCCGTCACACCCGTGACGCTCACCAAATAGGTGAAGCCTCGGCTGGTGGCATGGATCTTTGCCATGCGCTGCATCGGAGTGGTGGGGGCCACCAGCAGCACCAGATCCAAGCCATGGCTGGCGGCGATGGGGGAGAGGGTCTCCGCCTCCTCGAGTGGCAAATCGGGCACCACCAGACCAGAAGCCCCCGCTTCGGCAGCTTGCTGACAGAAGGTCTCCATACCCCTGTTGAGCAGGGGATTGCTGTAGGTGAACAGAATCACAGGGATGGTCAGCTGACCTCGAAGAGACGCCAGCAGCTCGAAAACCGCCGCCGGGGTGGTGTGAGCCGCCAAGGCCCGCGAGGCGGCGGCTTGGATCACCGGCCCATCGGCCAAAGGATCGCTGTAGGGAATGCCCAGCTCGATCAAATCAGCTCCGTTCTCCTGCAGGGAGAGCAGGGTGGCGGCGGTGGTGGCGAGGTTGGGATCGCCGGCCATGAGAAAGGGCATCAGGGCGCAGCGGCCCTGCTCGCGCAGCTGGGCGAAGCGCTGGCTGATGGCGCTGCTGTGGCCCCGGAGGGCCGAGGGAGTGGGGGCAAGGCTCATGCTCTGGAGCCTATGGGGTCGGGGGGCTGGGCGCTGGGGTTTCGGGGGGCAGCTGGCCCACCTCTTCGAGCAGCTTCGCCTGTTCCTCTGGGCTGAGGGCGTCGAAGCGCGCCAGGAGCTCCGCATCGGTGCGGGCGTCGTAGGTGGCGCGATAACGGCGCCGCTGCTCCATGTAAGTCATTTGTCCGCTCACCACCCGGAAGAGATAGGAGCCCGTCCAACCCAACACGACAACCATCAGGAGCGAGGAGGCCGCCAATCCGGGGGAAAACCCCTCAAGGCCACCCACCTGGAACCCCCAATAACCTGCAGCACCCAGGGCCAAGACCCCCAGGCCAACCAGCAGGGCCTGGCCACGGGTCAACCGCCCACCTCCCCCTGGCCCGCCATGCGCAGATTGAAGAAGGGAGCAAAGAGAATCAGGCCTGGAAAGAAGAGAAACACCAACCCGTAAACCACGGTGCGTTCGATCTTGCCCATGACGGTCCAGCGCGTTTTGAGCCACCAGAGCAGGGCCAAGGGCACCACCACCAAATAGAGGCCGCCGAGAACGAGATAGGCCCCGAGCACGAGCAGGGAGCTGCTGGAGAGATGGCTCAAAAACCCTGGCAGGGCCACAACATGGATGCGGAAGCGGTTGAAATCTAAGATGCCCGAGCGGGGGCATGGCGGAATCGGTAGACGCAGCGGACTTAAAATCCGCAGGTCGCAAGACTGTGGGGGTTCAAGTCCCCCTGCCCCCATCGCTCAGAGGCTTCCCCGCATGGCATGGAAGCCCTTGGATTTTGCTGGCAAGACGGCCAACACAAAACCCCCGGGAGTGAGCCCAGGGGTTGAATGGTGGAATGGCCTTCGACAGGTAGATCTGAAGCCATTTCCCGACAAAAAGCACTTCAAGATCCTGCGAGCCAAAAGGGCTCGCCAGTGGGAGCTGGCAATCAGCCCAGGCCGATCTGGGAGAGGATGCCCTGGCCGGTGAGAAGCTCGGTGGCCAGGCCAATCACAAAGCCCAGCATGGCCAAGCGGCCATTCCAGGTTTCAGCGAAAGC
>JAYKHK010000208.1:0-8782 GCA_035284785.1 Cyanobacteriota bacterium
CCGAGGCGATGGTCCGTCACCCGGTTGTCCTTGGCGTTGTAAGTGCGGATCTTTTCGCTGCGATCACCGCTGCCCACCTGGGCCCTCCGGGCATTGCGCTCCTGGTCGGCGGCCTCGGCCAGCTCCCGCTCCAGCAACTTGGCCCGCAGGATCTCCAGCGCCCGCTCGCGGTTTTGCAGCTGGGAGCGCTCCTGCGTGCAAAACACCCGGATGCCGGTGGGCTTGTGGAACAGATCCACCGCCGTTTCCACCTTGTTCACGTTTTGGCCGCCGGCACCACCCGATCGAGCGGTGCTGATCTCCAGATCCTTTGGATCGATCGTCACCTCCACCGGATCCGCCTCCGGCATCACCGCCACCGTGGCCGTGGACGTGTGCACCCGCCCCTGCGATTCGGTGGCCGGCACCCGCTGCACCCGATGCACCCCCGCCTCAAACTTCAGCCGGCTGTAAACCGCATCGCCCTTGATCGACAGGATCAACTCTTTGAACCCCCCCAGCTCGGCTTCAGAGGCGCTGAGGGTTTGCACCTGCCAGCCGTGGGCCTGGGCATAGCGCTCGTACATCCGCGCCAGATCACCCGCCCACAGCGCCGCTTCATCACCACCGGCACCCGCTCGAATCTCCAGCATCACGCTGCGCTCATCGCGGGGATCGCGGGGCAACAGGGCCAGAGTGAGGCGTTCGCGCAAGGCCGCCAACTGGGCTTCCAACACCTCCAGCTCCTCAGCGGCCAGCTCCGCCAGCTCCTCCTCCTCCCGAGAGTTCCGCGGCTGACGCACCAACTCCTGCGCCTGCCGCTGCTCCCGTTCCCACTGGCGCAATTGGTGGGTGTCGCGCACGATCGGCTCCAGCCGGGCCCGCTCCCGCGCCAAGGTTTGCAACTGGGCGGGATCCATCGCCACCGCCGGGTCGGCCAACTGCCGCTCCAGGGCCTCAAAGGCCTGGCAAGTGGCCTCCAAACGGTCGTGAAGCAGGGCAGGATCCATGGGCGAACGCTACGGCGGCGTGGACGCAAAGGGTGGACAACAAAAAGCCGGATGCGTGACAGCACCCGGCGCTGGTTGAACGCCGGGCAGGGCCACAAGGACACCGCGCACGACGAAGCGATCAGTGGGATGGGGCTCAGGCCTTCTTGGTTGGTGCCGCTTCCCCCTTGTTGGCCTTGGCGGCCGAATCGGCGCCACCCATGCCGTACTTGCGCATGAAGCGGTCCACCCGACCCTCGGTGTCGAGAATCTTCTGGGTGCCGGTGTAAAAGGGATGGTTGCCACTCCAGACGTCCACATGGAGTTCGGGCTGGGTGGAACCGGTGGTCATCACCACCTCCCCGTTGCAGATCACCTTGGCATCGGGATACCAGGTGGGATGGATGTCGGCTTTGGCCATGACGATTAGCGCTTGGAGAACTGGGGAGCTTTGCGGGCCTTTTTCAAACCGTACTTGCGCCGCTCCTTGGCCCGGGGGTCGCGGCTGAGGTGGCCCTCCACTTTGAGGGGCTTCCGATTGTCGGGGGAAAGCTCGCAGAGGGCCCGGGCCGCTCCCTGCTTGATCGCATCCGCCTGGCCTGTGAGGCCACCGCCACTCACGTTCACCAGGAGGTCGTACTGGCCCTCCAAGCCAAGGGTTTGCAGAGGGGCCTGAACAGCCGACAGGTAAGCGGGATTGAAGTTGAGATAGTGATCCCCAGGGCGACCATTGATGGTGATAGTGCCCTTGCCTGGAACCACGCGCACACGCGCCACAGCTGTCTTGCGGCGACCGGTGCCCCAGTAGACGACGGAGGAAGAAGAACTGGTCATCTCAAGCGGCGGCGGAGGGCAGGAGGGGGAGGGGCTGAGGCTTCTGGGCCGCATGGGGATGGTCGGGTCCCCGATAGACCTTGAGCTTGCGGAAAAGCTGACGGCCTAGGCAGTTATGAGGGAGCATGCCCTTCACAGCAGTTTCAATCACGCGCTCCGGGAGCCGGGCCTGGAGATGGGCGAAGCTTTCCGTTTTCATGCCCCCCGGACGACCGGAGTGGCGCCGGTAGAGCTTTTGGGTGGCTTTGTTGCCGCTGACGCGCACCTTTTCAGCGTTGATCACAACAACGAAATCACCCGTGTCGAGATGGGGGGTGAAGGTCGGCTTGTTTTTTCCCCGCAGCACCTGGGCCACCTCACTGGCGAGACGTCCAAGGGTTTGATCTGCGGCATCCACTACGAACCATTGACGGTCCAGGGTGTCGAGGGAGGGCTGGGTGGTCTTGTTCATTGCGCCTGTTTGGGCGTCTGGAAGGACGCGCCTGATGGGTTGGACCTGATGCGACGCTGCCCGGAGCCGGCCGTGCACGTCAGGCCTTCACTGACCTTACCGCAGCATGGATTCACAGAGACAACTCCCGATTCCCTGCAGGAGGGGGCGGGTCGCTGAGTTCCAGATGGAATCTCGGAACTGCATCGTACCAAGCAGCCTCGGGGAACACGGGCTCGGGATAGCCCACCCGCAACAGGGTGAGCCCCTGGGGAGGGGCTGCCTCCTTGACCTCATGGCGCGCGCAACGGCGCCAACGCTCCAGGAAGGTCTCGGGGCTGAGCCGACCCTCGCCCACAGCCACCAGTTGACCCATGATCAGGCGCACCATGCCGTAGAGGAAGCCACTCGCCTGGAGTTCGGCCACGATCAGATCACCCTGGCGTTGCAAGGTCACCTCCTGCAGGGAGGTGCGGCCATGGGTCCTACCGCTGCCGGCACGCTGGAAGGCGGAAAAGTCGTGATCACCCAGGAGGGCGCAGAGGGCCTGGGCCATGGTCTGCTCATCGAGGCAAACCTGATATCGGTGCCAGCTCCAGGGGGCCAGGAACAGGTTGGGAAGCCGCCCATTGTAAATCGTGTAGCGATAGCGCCGAAAGCTCGCCGAGAAACAGGCATGCCAGTTGGCTTGGACAGGGCTGGCGGCGCGCACACGGATGGTGTGGGGAAGCCGTCCATTCAGGGCCTTGGGCCAGCGGTGGGGAGGGATGGGGCCGGCAGCATCGAAATGCACCACCTGAGCCGCCGCATGCACCCCACTATCGGTTCGGCCGGCGGCGACAACTTGAGCAGGGCTTGAGGGATCGAGAGAAGCAACGGCATTCTCAAGGGTTTCCTGCACCGAGGACTGACCATGCTGGCGCTGCCAGCCATGGAAGGCAGACCCGTCGTATTGAAGGCAAAGGGCAATGCGTTGGTAGCGCCCCTGGCTCACACCAGCTCGATGATGGCCATCTCCGCATTGTCACCGCGGCGGCGAACGGTGCGAATGATGCGGGTGTAGCCACCCTGACGATCACCGTAACGGTCTTGCGCCTTGTCGAAGAGGGCGTGCACCAGCTGCTTGTCGTAGATGTAGCTGATGGCCCGGCGACGGGAAGACAAGCTCCCTTCCTTGGCCAGGGTGATCATCCGCTCTGCTTCATCCCGAAGCGCCTTGGCGCGGGCTTTGGTGGTGGTCACGCGCCCTTCGCGGATGAGCTGGGTGGTGAGGCCACGCAACATGGCCTTGCGTTGGTCGGCGGGGCGTCCCAGGAGGGGGACTCGGCACTGGTGTCGCATGGGTAAGACGTCGAATCAACAAAGGAGAAGATGAGTCGGCTCAAGCGGAGGGGCGGCTTTGAGGCAAGGAAATGCCAATGCGCTCAAGGGCTTCGATCACCTCATCAGCAGATTTGGAGCCGAAGTTCTTAATCTCAAGGAGATCCTCGTAGCTGAAGCCCATCAGATCGGAGACGGAGTTCACCTGGGCTCTCTTCAGACAGTTGTAGGCCCGCACCGAAAGGTTCAACTCCTCTAGGGGGATCTGTGCCTCGGCAGAGGGCTCAGGCTCAAGGCCGGGCTCGTCCATCACCGTGAGGGTGGCCAGGGGCTGGAAGAGGGAAATCAGCTGGTTGGCAGCCTGGGCCATGGCATCGTCGGGAGTGATGCTGCCATTGGTTTCAATTTCCAGGCGGAGGCGCTCTCTGGCCGACCCTCCCTCGCCAACGGCCGTCTCATCCACGCTGTAGTTGACCCGCTTGATGGGCATGAAGACCGCGTCGATCTGCAGAAGATCGATCGCACCGGTGTCCTCTTGATGGCGGTCGACCGGGCGGTAGCCGACTCCCCGCTCCACATGCACCTCCATCTCTAAGCTGTGTCCCGCGGCGACGGTGGCGATCAACCGCTCCCCGTCGATCACCTGCACCTGGGAGGAAAACTGCAGATCTGAGGCCTTCACCATGGCCGGGCCATTCACCATGAGCCTGCCGATCTCAAGCTCCCGGCTCCGGCTGTTGACTGGAATGGACTTGCAATTCAACAGAATATCGAGGACATCTTCCCGTACCCCAGGAATGGTGGCGTATTCGTGGTTGACTCCGGAGAGACGAACAGCAGTGATGGCGCTGCCCTCCAGGCCACCGATCAACACCCTGCGAAGGGCATTTCCCAAGGTGGTGGCTTGGCCCCTTTCCAGAGGGCCAATGACAAAGACACCCGTCTGGCCCCGATCATCAGAAATTTGATGTTCAACCCGGTCGATCTGGTAGTGCAGCACGGCGATGGAGAAATGCTTGGGTGGAGTGAGGATCGGGGGTTCAGACCCGGCGACGCTTTGGGCGACGGCATCCGTTATGGGGCAGGGGAGTGACATCCCGGATCAGGGTGATCTCTAGACCTGCCACCTGAAGGGCCCGAATAGCCGTTTCCCTGCCGGAGCCGGGACCGCGCACCAACACTTCAATCTGGCGCATGCCTTGCTCAAGGGCCCGGCGCGCTGCAGCTTCTGCAGCCGTCTGGGCTGCGAAAGGAGTCCCTTTGCGGGCTCCTTTGAAGCCGCTGGCACCGGCGGACGACCAACTGATCACTTCCCCAGCTGTATCCGTAATGGAAACGATGGTGTTGTTGAAGGTGCTCTGAATATGGGCGACGCCATTAGGCACGTTGCGCTTGGCCTTCTTTGGTCCAGTCTTCTTGGCGGGCTTGGCCATGGGTGGGGACGGCGGGTGCGGAGAGACGTGAGAGGTGGAGGGAGGGGCAGGGTTGGGTTACTTCTTCTTGCCGGCCACGGTTTTGCGAGCACCGCGGCGGGTGCGGGCATTGGTTCGGGTGCGCTGCCCGCGAACCGGGAGACCCATGCGATGGCGACGACCACGAAGACAGCCAATGTCCTGGAGGCGCTTGAGAGCCATCCCCTCCTCCCGACGCAGATCACCTTCGAGGGTGAACGACTCGGCAGCAGCGCGGAGCTTCTGCACGTCGGAATCTGTGAGATCTTTCACCCGAATGTCTGGGCTCACCCCAGCCTTGCTGAGGATTTTGCGGGATCGGGTGGGCCCGATCCCATAAACGTAGGTGAGGGAGACTTCAACCCGCTTGTCGCGAGGAATATCAACGCCGGCAATCCGAGCCACGGGAGAACGATGCAGAGGGCAGGGAGGCCCCAGGAAGGGGCAGAAATTGGAGACGACTCCTAAGGAGTGGCAGCTGAAAAATCAGCCTTGACGTTGCTTGTGTTTGGGGTTGGCGCAGATCACCATGACCCTTCCGTGGCGACGAATCACCCGGCACTTCTGACACATCCGTTTGACCGAGGCACGCACCTTCATGGCTCGCGTCTCTCCTTTTTCACAAACAATGATGGTACCACAGGGGTCAACGCGCTATTTCAGCAACAAGCTGATTCGATCGGCGATCTCGTCCACCGTGCCGTTGGCCTCAACGGGCTGAAGCAGCCCTTGGGCTCGGTAGTGGGCGATCAGGGGTGCCGTCTGTTCCTCGTACACGGTTAGGCGATGGCGGATCACCCCCTCGTTGTCGTCTGTCCGGCCTCGGGCCAGCAGCCGCTGAAGCAGAACTGGGGCTTCCAACTCCATCAACACCACCAGCTCGATCGACTGCTGGAGCTCTTGCAGCAGTTCATCAAGTGCGATGGCCTGGGAAAGGTTGCGAGGAAACCCATCCAGAAGCCACCCTCCCTGGTGGTTGGCGAGGCGCTGACGCACGATTGCCAGCACCAGGGCATCACTCACAAGCTCTCCGCGGGCCATCACAGCCTCGGCTTCCAGACCCAAAGGCGTACCTGCCTGCACCTCAGCCCGGAGAAGGTCACCTGTCGACAGGTGCAGTAGATGGTGAGAAGAGGCAAGTTTTTGGGCCTGGGTGCCCTTACCGGCTCCAGGGGGGCCGAGAAAAAGCAAGCGTTGTTTCATGTCGCTCGAGGAATTACGCCACAAAGGGCGGTGTTTCGCCGGATCGAGAGAAGGCCTGTGCTTCGGCGGCCCCTTCGTAGCGGAGGGATATCACATAGGTCTGCACCTGTTTGGCGGTCTGGATCGCTACACCCACCAGGATCAGCAGGGAGGTGGCACCAATGCCTTGAAACGTCTTGACTTGAATCGCTCCCTCCACGGCTGAGGGGATGATGGCGACGGCCCCCAAAAAAAGCCCCCCAAGCAAGGTGAGCTGGTTCTGCACATTGGAGAGGTAGGCCGCGGTGGCAGAGCCGGGACGAACGCCTGGAATGGCCACACCACTGCGTTTGAGGTTGGTGGCGATATCCACCGGATCCAAGGTGAGGGAGGTGTAGAAGTAGCTGAAGGCAATGATCAAGGTGAAAAACAACAGGGCATAGATCCAGGGCATGCTGCTGTTTGGGCTCAGGTAACCGGCCAGCTGGATCAGCCAGGGGGTCTTGGTCCAGGTGGCGATCTGCAGAGGCAGAAACACGAGGGCAGAGGCGAAGATGATGGGCATCACGCCGCTGGCATTGAGCTTGAGGGGCATGTAGCTCTGCCTTGCTGGTAAGCCCCCTCCGGCACCCCCCACCTGGTGCTTGGCACTCACGATGGGAATGCGTCGGCTTCCTTCCTCCACGAAAATGATGCCAATGATGGTGGTCAGAAACACCAACAACAGAATGATGATGCCGGTAACGGTGCCTCTATCTCCGGTCTTGGCCTGGGTGATGGTGGCCGCCAGGGCCCTGGGCAAGGTGGCCACGATGTTGGCGTAGATCACCAGGGACGCCCCCTGACCGATGCCACGCTCGGTGATCACTTCGCTAATCCACATCACGGCCATGGAGCCTGCGGTGAGGGCCAGGGCGGTTTGCAGAACAAATTGCCACGGAGGCAGGCCAGGCAAGGCGTATTGACGCAACACCAGGGCGAGGATCACGCTCTGAATGATGCCCCAGACCAGAGCGGTGTAGCGGGTGATCTGGGCAATCTTGCGCCGACCGGCTTCCCCTTCATTCTTCTGGAGATCCTCCAACTGGGGGAGGGCTGCCGTGAGCAGCTGCAGGATTATCGAGGCATTGATATAAGGAAGAATTCCAAGGGTGAAGACCCCCAGGGTCGCCAAGCCCCCTCCGGTGAAGATATTCACGAACATCAGGAAGTCGCCCCCCTGCTTCACGAACTGCTCAAAGGCCAGCCGGTCGATGCCAGGGACAGGAATGAAGATTCCCAGCCTTTCCAGCAAGATGAGGCCGAGGGTGATGAACACCCTGTCGCGCAGGCCCTTGGACTGAGCAATCTTGCTGAAAATCTCTGCTGCGCTTGGGTTGCGTCCCCGGCTGAACACCATGATGGAAAAGAATTAACCGAGGATTTCGCAGCTGCCACCTGCAGCTTCGATTTTGGCACGGGCCGAAGCTGAGAAGGCCGCAGCTTGAATTGTGAGCTTCACCTTGAGGTCGCCACCACCCAGAACCTTGAGCGGGTGCTGGGCGCCTGTCAGCAGGCCTTCCTTGATCAGGGTGTCCACGTTCACCGTGCTGCCAGCCTTCAGTTCAGCCAGCTGCCCAAGGTTGATCACCGTGTAGGTGCTGGGGTTCACCAGGGGGAAATGCTTGAGCTTGGGCACACGGCGATAGAGGGGCATCTGGCCGCCTTCAAAGCCTGGCCGGGTGGGACGGCCGGAGCGGGATTTCTGACCACGCATACCGAAACCGCAACTGGCCCCTTGGCCAGCTCCGATCCCCCGTCCCTTGCGGGTTTTGCGTTTACGGGCACCGGGATTAACGGTTAAGGCGTTGAGCTGGTACGTCATGGAATCGGTCCTCAGGAATAGATCTGCTCAAGGGGAATGCCCCGCTCCTTGGCGGCCTCTTTGTGGGTGCGCAGGGCAGAGAGGGCTTCCATGGCAGCCCTGGCGTTGTTCAAAGGTGTTTTGGAGCCTAGACGCTTGGCGAGCACGTTTTTAATGCCTGCCAACTCCAGCACCGTGCGAATGGAACCACCAGCGATCACGCCCGTGCCTGGAGCGGCTGGACGGATCAACACGCTGGCGGCCCCATCACGGCCACGGCTTTCCGTGGGAACGGAATTGGTTCGTGTCAGAGGAACCTTCACCAGATGCTTCTTGCCATCAGCCACCCCCTTGCGAACGGCACCGATCACATCGCCAGCCTTGCCGACGCCAACGCCCACCTGACCCCGTTCATTGCCGACAATGACGATGGCGCGGAAGCTCATCTTCTTTCCGCCCTTGACGGTCTTTGAAACACGGCGGATCTGCACCACCCGCTCCTGCCACTCGGTGTCGCGCTCCTGGTTGCGGCGATCGCCAGATCCCCGACGCCCCCCCCCTCCTCCGCGGCGATCGCCGCCTTTGCCGCCACGGCGCTCTTGCTGCCCATCGGCTGCAGGCACGTCAGAGGCGGCCGGAATCTCTTCAGGTGCAAATTGCTGGTCGTTGGTTTCGGTCATGGTGAGCGGTGAGATCAGAATTGAAGGCCCGCTTCCCGGGCAGCGTCCGCCAGGGCCTTAACCCGGCCGTGATA
>JAYKHK010000209.1:0-23041 GCA_035284785.1 Cyanobacteriota bacterium
GCAGCGTCTCCTGCTCCTTGGCGGGGCGCTCTTGCACGAGGGCGGAGAAGGCCGCGTAGATCGGAGCCATGGTGCGCCCTGTCGCCAGCCCCAACGGACGGCGTGGTTGCTCTTGGCAGGCCGCCAACAAGAGTTCGGCGGCGTGGTGGGCAACGGCCTGCGCCGAGGGCAGGCCCAGTAGCTGCAGGCCCCCGCCCAGCGGCTTGTCGAGCTCAGTAGGAGCGCAGGATGGCTCCCCTGTAGTAATGGCGGAGGATCTCCTCATAGCTCTTCCCGCGCAGGGCAAGGGCGTAAGCCCCCCACTGGCTCAGTCCTACACCATGGCCGTAGCCCCGCCCTTTCACGGTGAGGCGATAGGAGGGGGCCGGCTGGCCGGGAGCCTGGGGAGAGGGAGCTGCCAAGGGGGCCTCCATCCCATCGGGGGGGGCGGCCTCCAGTCGCTCCGCTGGCTCGAAGACAAAGCTCACCATGGTGCTGCGAAGCCCCAACCGTTCGCGCAACTCCGCGCCACTGAGCACCAGTTCCCCTCCCGGGCCGACCACCCTGGCCCGCCGAATGCGTCCGGTTTTGGAGGTTTGCAGGGGCTCGATGGCGTTGGCCCCCCCGATCTCCCCAAAGGCCAGACGCAGCTCTTCGGGAGCAAAGGCTTTCTGCCAGTGACTCACGGGGCTGCTCGCGTCAAAGTCGGGCACGCTCACCAGGTAGGGCAGTTGGCGGCTCCAGAGCTCGCCACTGTTTTCCGTCATCCCGCCGCTGCTGCTGTGAAACACGGCGTTGATCAGTTGTTGGCCATGCAGGAGCACTTGGCCGCGGGTGCTCACCACCGCCTGGCGAACCGGGCTCGATTCCGCTTCCACGCCCTTGTAGACCTGGCTGCTCACGGTGGCTTTGAGATCGAACGGGGCCTTGGGCCGCAGTTGTTGGAGGGCATAGGTGCGGGAGGCCACAGCCTGGGCCCTCAACGCCGACAGGGGCCAGGAGCTGGGCATTTCACTGCCCACCACGCCCATCAGATAGCTCTCCAGGGGCAAGCGGTTGATCGCCTGCAACCCCGCTCCCTCCGGCCGAAGCAGGAGCGAACCTCGGTAGCGGCGTTGCTTGAGCACCAACACGTCCTGGGGATGGATGGGCTCCACCTGCAACTCTTGCAGCGGCAACGGGCGTGGCGACGCTGACCCCTGGTTCTCCGGCGGGGCCTCGCCCACTGCCGTGGCTGGGGGGCTGGTGGGCAAGGGGATCGGCACGGCCGCCAGCGGCTCGCCGCCCTTGATGAGCGGTTGCAGGCTGAGGGAGCTGCCCAGACGGCGCACTTGCACCTGGCTGCCTGGATCCAGCTTGAGGAGCAGTCGCCCCGTTTGATCGCGCAATTGGAGGCCCTGCTTGCCGGCGGCTCCGACGGTGATCAGTGGAGCTTCCAGCAGGAGCACCCGGATGGAACGGCCATGCGGGTCAATAGCCCCCACGCCCATGCGGGCCCCACCGGCGAGGGGCACCGCCGCAGCGGACACGGCCGCCAGGAGCAGCAGGGGGAGAAAGGGGGAACGGGTCACGCACGACGGAGCGGATCGACAGGAGCTCGCGCTGGTGGGGCGAGATCATGGGCCATTGTTGCGGGGACGTCCTGGCCTTGCCAGGGGACGTGTCAGCATTTTCGCGGCGGAGGCACGTGCGTGCAGGTCACCTTTCTTGGCACCAGCTCTGGGGTGCCCACCCGATCCCGCAATGTTTCCGCTGTGGCTCTGCGCCTCCCTCAGCGGGCGGAGCTTTGGTTGTTTGATTGTGGCGAGGGCACGCAGCACCAGTTTCTGCGCAGTCCGCTGCGCGTGTCCCAGTTGCGGCGAATTTTCATCACCCACATGCATGGGGACCATGTGTTTGGCCTCCCCGGCTTGTTGGCCAGCCTCGGCCTCGCCGGCCATTGCGATGGGGTGGATCTCTATGGCCCCGACCCCCTGAAGGACTACCTGGACGGGGTGCTGCGCACCTCATCCACCCGGCTGAGCTATCCGATTCGGGTGCATCCGGTGCGAGAGGCGGCCCAAAGCGGTGCCCCCCTCTTGGACGACGGTGATCTCACCGTGCGCGTCGCGCCGCTCACCCATCGGGTGCCCGCCTTCGCCTATCGGGTGGAGCAGAGGCCCAGGCCAGGACGGTTTGATGTGGAGCAGGCGCGGGCTCTGGCGATCCCTCCTGGGCCCATCTATGCCGATCTGAAGGCCGGGCGGACCGTCACCCTCGAAGATGGGCGCGTTGTGGAGGGCTCCGCCCTGTGTGGCCCTCCTCAGCCGGGCGTCAGCCTGGTGTATTGCACCGACACCCTGTTCAGCGAGGCGGCCGTGACATTGGCCAAGGGGGCTGATTTGCTCATTCATGAGGCCACCTTTGCCCATGGCGAGGCCGATTTGGCCTTCCAGCGCCAACACTCCACCAGCACCATGGCCGCCCAAACGGCCCTGGCCGCCGGGGTGAAGCAGCTGGCCCTCACCCATCTGAGCCCCCGCTATGTGGCAGGCAATGCCGTGACAGCGGAGGATTTGTTGCAGGAGGCGCAGGCGATTTTTCCCGCCACGCTCCTGGCGAAAGACTTTCTCACCGTGACGCTCCCTGCAACAGTTCGCGTCGGCCCTGCCTCCCCACCCACCCCCCCGTGATACAAGGGCTCAGTGCGGCCCGTCCGCCCGTTCTTCGGCTTCTTCCATGGCCCCCACCCTTCGCTCAGCCGTCCGCGCCATTGCCAGATCCCTCCTGGTTGTTCCCCTGGCGATGGCGCTGCTCGTCTGTTTCGCTGGCCCTGCCACCGCGGCGCGGTGGGATGCGGCAACCCTCACGGTGCCCGCTGGCCCGGATGGTGCGACTGTCACCTTCAGCGAAAACGAGATCAAAACTGGCCGCAAGCTGTTCAACAGCAGTTGCGGCACCTGCCACGCCGGTGGCATCACCAAAACCAATCAGAACGTTGGTCTCGATCCTGAAACCCTCGCCCTGGCCACCCCGCCAAGGGATTCGGTGGCGGCGCTGGTTGATTTCCTCAAAGACCCCATGTCTTACGACGGCGAATACAGCATCGCCGATGTACATCCCAGTATGAAAAGCAGCGACATATTTGTGAAGATGCGGGATCTCGATGAGAACGACCTGCGCCTCATGGCTGGCTACATCCTGGTTGCCCCCAAGGTGCAAGGACAGCAGTGGGGCGGCGGCAAGATCTACTTCTAAAGGGCCAGCCAGGACCCACCTCAAGTCTCTGGCTGCTGCGTCTTCCCCAGCTGTTGCGCCCCCCCCAGGGGGGCGTTTTTTTCTGCGGGCAGGGGTGGGTGTTGGTTGCCGGGCGCCAGGGAGGCGGGCAACTTGCTGTACCACCACTCCTGCAGCTCGGCGCTGAGGCGCTGGGGGAACAGGGTGATCACGGTGACGGTGGGGCGGGAGCCCGGTTGGAGGAGCTCAACGGCGTAGGACGGGCAACGCCGCGCCGCCAGATCGGGCACAAAGCGACGCCCGATGCGCCGCCAGCTCGGTTCCTTGCTGCGCCAGGCGAGCCTGCAGCACGGCCAGGGCAGCTCTTCGCGATCGAAGAGGCGACAGCAGGGCCCGAGCACTCTGTAGCTGTATTGCCCACCTGGGCTGGTGTGCAAAGTGCCGTGGGGGAGCACCGTGTGAGCCAGCTGCACCGTACCTCCCAAACAAAAAAAGCCACCTCTTAGGGTGGCTCAGTCAAAGCGATTTGGCGAGGGCTCAGTAGAGCTCTTCCTCAGCATGAGTTTTGATGGTGCAGTCGGATTTGGGGTAGGCCACGCAGGTCAGCACAAAACCGGCTTCGATCTGGTCATCATCCAAGAAGCTCTGGTCAGACTGGTCGACAGTGCCAGCGGTGAGTTTGCCGGCGCAGGTGGAGCAGGCGCCAGCGCGGCAGGAATACGGGAGGTCAATGCCCTGCTCTTCAGCCGCGTCGAGGATGTACTGGTCTTCGGGGACCTCGATGGTTCTGTTGAGGCCCTCAGGTTCGTTGATCAGGGTGACCTTGTAGGAAGCAGCCATGGAAAAGTGGATTGAGCTGACAGTCGCCAGCAAGCTGGGACCGATGGGCTCGCTAGTCATACATCCGCCAGTGCCGTTCCTGGGCAGTTCCGGGCTGGAGTCGGGAAAGCCCCAATCAGTGTTTGGCTACTGATCAGTGTGCCTTATGTCACGACAGTTCAGCCCGCTTTCTTGATACGCCATCGGCTGACCTGGTTTTGCTCAGGGGTAAGGCTTCAAAGATCATCTTCTGCGTGCGTTTGGATCGTGCAATCCGAAGTTGGGTAGGCCACGCAGGTGAGCACGAACCCAGCTGCGATCTGGTCATCGTCCAGAAAGCTCTGGTCCGATTGGTCCACACTGCCCGAGATGATCTTCCCAGCGCAGGAGGAGCAAGCCCCAGCTCGGCAGGAGTAGGGCAGGTCGATGCCCTGCTCTTCAGCCGCATCGAGGATGTACTCGTCATCGGGCACCTCGATGGTTTGGTCGAGGCCTTTGTCGGTGTTCTGGAGGGTGACCTTGTAGGAAGCCATGCAGTGAAACTGGTGGGATTCTCTCCAGCAAGCTGGAGTGACACCACATTGATTTACCACCCTGGCGGCAATCGCGCTGTGGGCTCAGGTTGGCGCCTTTTGCGCCCGCATCTTCAGCAAGCCCCAGGGAGCCTCCACAGCCGCCAGGCTGGCGTGCCATCCCGTTGCCTGCAGAGAGCCGATCAAGCCATCCGCTTGGCTCACCAGCAAGCCACTGAGCAGGCCTTCGCCACTGGGGGCCAGGAGCTGGTCGAAGTCGCCGGCAAGGTCGGCAATCACCGGCGCCAGGATGTTGCAAAGCAAGACGTCGGCGCCAACCCCCTGCAGCAGGTCCTGCAAGGCATGGGTGGATCCAACGGCGGCAGTGATTGAGTGGATGCCATTGAGGGCGGCGTTGGCCTGGGTGGCGCGAATGGCCAAGGGGTCTGTGTCCACGGCAAACACCGCTGCGGCTCCAAGGGCATGGGCAGCCAGGGCGAGCAGACCGCTGCCGCAGCCCAGATCAGCCACCCGCAAGCCCTCCAGGGGCTGTGTGGCTGGAGCTTCCCCACACTGCACTCGAGCCAGGCCAAGCGCCTCCAGACCCTCCAGGCAAAGCCGGGTGGTGGGGTGGGAGCCCGTGCCGAAGGCTGAGCCGGGGTCCAAGCGGATCACCCGCCGGCCTTGCGCTTCCGGAGGCTCGTCCAGCCAGGCGGGCAAGACAAGGAGTGTTTGGCCGATGGGATCGGGGGCCCAATGCTGCTTCCAGCTCGAACTCCAATCCTCATCGTCCACCCGTTCCCAGAGGATCGGGGGCAGCTGCAGGGCAAAGGGCGCTGCAAGCGGTTGCAGGGCGGTTTCCAGGGCATGCCGGTTGGCTTCCGGCCAATCGGATTCCGGCAACCAAGCCACCAGCTCCCGATCCAAAGGGCTGGCGGGGTGATGTTGCACCGCCAGACGCTGCACACCCAACTGGGGCAGCCGCCAGAGCAGGGATTCCTCCAGCTCCCCCGGCAAGGGCAAGGACAGCTTCCACCATCCCCGCGAGGCTGCGCTAGCGGCTTCGGAGGCCATCAGAGGCTGACGGGGTGGGCCTCCTGAATGCCATTGATGCTGTGGATCGTGGCCAGGAGGCTGGGGGGGATTGGATCATCGAGGCTCAACACCATCACCGCGTCCCCCCGCACGATGCGGCGGCCCACTTGCATGGAGGCGATGTTCACGTTGTGTTCCCCGAGCACCGACCCCAGTTGGCCGATGATGCCGGGCATGTCGCGGTGGCGCGTGAAGAGCATGTGATGGCTTGGGGCCACATTCACCGGGAAGTCGTCGATGCTGATGATGCGTTGGTCGCCTTCGTTGAACACCGCCCCGGTGACGCTGTGAACCCCTTTGCTGCTCCGTGAACGCAACATCAGGGAGCCGCCAGCAAAGTCGCGACTGCCATCGTCCTTCACCTCGAGCACCTTGATGCCTCGCTCCCTGGCTTCCAGGCCCGCATTCACGAAGTTGATGCTGTCGCCCAGGGCGGTGGAGAGAATCCCCTTCAGGGCCGCCACCACGAGCGGTTGGCTTTGCAAGCTGGCAAAGTCGCCCTGCAATCGCACCTCCAGCTCACTGAGCTGACCCCCACCCATCTGGCTGAGAAGCTGGCCCAGGGTTTCGGCCAACAGCAGGTGTGGCTTGAGTTGATTCAGCAGCTCCGGCGTCAGCCCGGGGATGTTCACGGCGCTGCGGGCAGGCAGGCCCAGGAGCACGTCGCGGATTTGCTCGGCCACATCAATCGCCACGTTCTCCTGGGCTTCCGCGGTTGAGGCGCCCAGGTGGGGGGTCAAAATCAGGTGGTTGGGCACGCTGCGCAGGGGAGAGTCTTTGGCCAGGGGTTCGCTGGCAAAGACGTCGAGGGCGGCGCCGCCGATCACCCCCTGGTTCAAGGCCTCCGCCAGGGCGGCCTCATCCACAATTCCGCCGCGGGCACAGTTCACCAGCCGCGCCGTGGGTTTCATCGTGCGCAGCAGTTCGGCGTTCACCAGGTTTTCGGTGTCCGCGGTGCGCGGCAGATGGAGGCTGATGTAATCGGCTTCCGCAAACAGCTGGGCCATCGGCAACAGCCGCACCTGCATCTGTTGCGCCCGCTCCGGCGAGATGAAGGGGTCGTAGGCGGCCACGTCCATTCCCATGGCCCTCGCCACGCGGGCCACGTGGGAGCCGATCTTGCCGAGACCCACGACCCCGAGCACTTTTTTGTAGAGCTCGTTGCCCACATAGCTCTTGCGGTCCCAGCCGCCGGCCATCATGCTCGCGTGGGCCTGGGGCACATGGCGCGACAGGGCAAGCATCAACGCGAGGGCGTGCTCCGCCGCGGCGATCGTGTTGCCCTCGGGGGAATTCACCACCAGCACCCCCCGGCGGGTGGCGGCTGGCACATCCACGTTGTCCACCCCCACCCCGGCGCGACCGATGATTCGCAAGCGGTTGGCCGCTTCGATCACTTCAGCGGTCACCTGGGTTCCCGAGCGGATCATCAGGGCGTCGTAGTCCTCGATGCAGCGCTTCAGCTCCTCCGGGCTCAGCCCGGTGCGCACATCCACCTGCGCCACTTGGGAAAGAATGTTG
This sequence comes from Cyanobacteriota bacterium, assembly GCA_035284785.1. GTDB lineage: Bacteria > Cyanobacteriota > Cyanobacteriia > PCC-6307 > Cyanobiaceae > Cyanobium. The sequence goes on from JAYKHK010000209.1 coordinate 7,143, forward strand.
ATCCCGATTTGATCGATGGGATCGGAAACCAAAACCTTTGTCATGTCCGGCGTGAGGGGACGCAGAGCGGGATGGGCGGGGGGAGCACCGCGAACCGCGGCCGGAGGTGCAGTGTAGACAGCAGCGGTGATGCCTTCCGGAGGGAGCCCATGGGGATGACGGTGGTGGTGGTGCTGGAAAGCCGCAAGCGGCTGCGGGAGTTGCGCGATCAGCTCGCCGCCTTGCAGCCGCCTTTGGCCAGCCTGGTGGCGGTGGGATCCGGCGAAACAGCTCTGGAGCAGGTGGAGGCCCTCAATCCCGCCGTCGCCCGCCGCCGCCGCCAGAGGGGAATGGCCCTTTGGCTGCTTCCCTTTGGCTTTCTGGCTGGCCTCACCTTCACCCAAATCACGGATTTGCAGACGTTTTCCGCCCTGGGTCCCTGGGGGGAACCCCTGCTGGGTGGCCTGCTCGGCATGGGCTCGGGATGGTTGGGCAGTTTTGTGGCGGCGGCCAGCGTCAGCTCCGAGGTGGATGACCGCCTGCGAACCTTGCGCAATCGGTTGGATGAGGGCAGCTGGCTGCTGCTTCTTGAGCCGGCGGGGGGGGCGGAGGTGCCCTGGGCGCTGTTGCAGCAGGCCCGCCCCAAGGCGGTGGTGCGTTTGGGGGAGACCTGAATGGAGCCCTTTCCGCCCGGTCAGGAGGGCTCCGGCGGCCCGGATTCCGCCTCGGCGGGTTCCCTGGAGAGCCAGGTGGAGCTGGTCTGCGCGGCCGCCGAGCGGGCCCTGCGCACCTGGCAGCCCTGCCGGACGCCCTTTTTGGACCCCCCGGCGCGGCTGGCGGCGGAGGCGCGCCTGGCGCAGCGCACCGATCTGCACCTCAGCAGCGAAGGCGGTTACGCCGGGGCGCTGAGGCGACGGCTGCTCCTGCAACGGCTGGAGAGCGTCTCCCCCGATGCGGCACCGTCGCCAGGGCTGATGGGCCTGGAATTGAGCGGCAATTTTCTGTTTGACCCCGCCACCTCCGCTGAGATGCGGGAGGGGCTCCATCAGGCTGGCGCCTCCGCTGGTGAGGTGGGGGATCTCTGGCTGAGGGGCGACCGGGGAGCCCAGGGGGTGATCAGCGAGGAGCTGGCGGCATGGCTGGATGGCTGCCTGGGGCAGGTGAGGAGCGTGGAGGTGCGCTTTGCGGTGCGGCCCTTGGCGGAGCTCCAGTTCCCCCCCCAGCGGCTGCCCCGCGCCCTGCAGACCGTGGAGGCTTCCCTGCGGTTGGATGCGGTGGCCTCAGCCGGCTTTGGCCTCTCGCGCACGCGCATGGCCGATCTGATTCGCCAGGGCGCTCTGCTGGTGGACTGGCGCCCCGTGACCAGCCCAAGCCACGTGTTGGAGCCAGGCCAACGGCTGCAACTTGAGGGTCGCGGAGAAGTGGAGATCACCAGTGTCGCCCCCACCCAGCGGGGGAGGTGGCGCATTGCCATGGTGCGGCGCTGACCCTCTGGGCCGAGACTGGCTGCTAAGGTCGCTCTGAGGTGGATGGGGCCATCCTCTAACGCCTCAACTGCCCCGATGAACGGGCGATTAGCTCAGAGGTAGAGCACTACCTTGACACGGTAGGAGTCACTGGTTCGATTCCAGTATCGCCCACTTCCTTTTTCAGGGTTGATGGAGACCATCCCTGTCCAGTCCGACCGATCCAACGCCGTGGTTGTGGGGTTGGGTCGCTCAGGCAAGGGCGCAGCGCGGCTGTTGCGGGCCTTGGGGCACTCCGTGCTGTTGCTTGAGAGTCGCTCAGGCGAAGCGGTGGAGATCGAGGCCGCCCGCCTGCGCGGGGAGGGCATTGCCGTGCGCCTTGATGCGCCGCTGCGGGCTGAAACGTTTGCCGCCCTGCCCCGGCCCGACACCGTGATCGTCAGCCCGGGCATCCGCTGGGACCATCCCGCCCTGGAGGACCTTCGCCAGCAGGGGGTGCGGGTGCAGGGGGAGATCTCCCCCGCTTGGCAAGCCATGGCAGGGATCCCCTGGATCGGGATCACGGGCACCAATGGCAAAACCACCGTCACCCATCTGGTGCATCACCTGCTCTCTCAGGCCGGTCTCGATGCGCCGCTTTGCGGCAACGTGGGCTTCTCCGCCGCAGAATTGGCGCTGGATTGCCTCGCGAGCGGGCGCCGACCGGATTGGCTGGTGGTGGAGCTGAGCAGCTATCAGATCGAGGCGTCCCCGGAGGTGGCCCCTCGCATCGGGGTCTGGACCACCCTGACACCGGACCATCTGGAGCGCCACGGCACCCTGGATCGCTATCGGGCGATCAAGCGCAGCCTGTTGGAGGCTTCCGGCGTGCGCATCCTCAACGCGGATGATGCCGATCTGCGGGCCCATGCCGCCAGCTGGGATGAGGCCTTCTGGATCACCGCAGGCCCGCGCCACGTCCATGGGGAAACCCTGTCGCCCGCCCTGTGGGTGGAGGGGGGGATGGTGCAGGCTGAAGCGGGCCCCCTGCTGCGGGCCGATTGCCTGGCCATGCCGGGGGAGCACAACCGCCAAAATCTCCTGATGGCCGTGGCGGTGGGCCTGCAGGCGGGGCTCGCCCCCGCGGTCATGGAGACCGCCTGCCGCAGCTTTCCCGGGGTGCCCCACCGCCTGGAGCGCATCCGCGAGCAGGCGGGCATCTCCTGGGTCAACGACAGCAAAGCCACCAATTACGACGCGGCCGAAGTCGCCCTCAAGGCCCTGCCTGGCCCCTTGGTGGTGCTCGCCGGGGGGCAGGCGAAGGAGGGGGATGCTCGGGGCTGGCTGCGGGAGCTGCATCGTCAAGCCGCTGCTGTCGTGCTCTTTGGCGAGGCCGCGCAAGCCTTTGCAGGCCTGCTCGCAGCGGATGGATACGGGGGGATCGTGGCCAGCTGCGACGGCCTCGCTGAGGCCGTCCCCACGGCGCAGGAGCTGGCCCTGCAGCTGGCGTGCCGTTGCGTGTTGCTCTCGCCGGCCTGTGCCAGCTTCGATCAATACAGCAACTTCGAGGCCAGGGGCGATCATTTCCGCGAGCTGGTTGAGGCGTTGCCATGAGCGTTGATCTTTCCCCATGGCCAGCCCATTGGCTGATGAAAAGCGAGCCAGAGGCTTACAGCATCGCTGATTTGCAGAGAGAGGGGAGCACCCTTTGGGATGGGATTCGCAACTATCAGGCGCGCAACTTCATGCGGGCCATGCAGGTGGGTGACCGTGCTTTTTTCTACCACTCCAACAGCTCTCCCCCCGGCATCGTTGGGTTGATGGAAGTGTGCGAAACCGGCCTGCTCGACCCAAGCCAGTTCGACCCCGATTCCAACTACTACGACCCGCGCTCCAAGCCGGACGCCCCCCGTTGGGATTGCGTGCGGCTGCGTCACCTGCGCACGTTTGCCGCTCTTCTCTCCCTGGAGGCCTTGCGCCAATCCTTTGCTGAAGAGGAGCTGGCCGTCGTGCGCAGGGGGAACCGACTCTCGATCCTGCCTGTGCCGCAGGCCAGCGCCTTGCGGATTTACGAGCTCCTCGGCAGCCAGCCCTAGCCCCCAGCGAGGCCTCAAGCCGCCTGCTGCGGGCTTGGCATCGGATGGTGGGGACGGACGACGGCGCTGGGGCTTTCATCGAAGCGCCTGTGCCCCGGGAAGAGGTTGGCCAGATAGCAGCGGGTGACGGCCCGATCCTGGCTGCCGTGCTGCACCAGAAAGCCTGCCAACGCCGCCTGCACCAGGCGGTATTGATCCCAATGGGGATGGTGATCAATGAAGGAGCGCATGGCCACCAAAAGGGACTCAGGCACCTCTGCGCGGAGGCTCACGGTGCCCTCTTCTGGCATGCCTTGGTTTCGAAGCGGTGTCACCATCAACCGTTGTTTCCGAACTGCCCCCCACTTCTCCACAGCTCAGCCGTCGCGTCAAATCCCGGCATGCCCCGGCCTTGGCCGCATGTCTTAACGAAAGACAGCTGATGGGAACTGCCTCTTGCCCGGCCGCGCCGTCGCGGGAGCGACTGGGAGAGGCTGGGGAGACCCGTCGTCAAGGCTGGTCTGCCCGATTGGCCGCGTTTTCCACACGGCGCCTCAGATCGCCGTTGCAACCGGGGCAGGGCCTGGGGAAAAAACAGGAAAACTTCAGATTCGCTGGGGGAAGGGTGGGGAGAGGGCCAATGATGATTTTCCCTGATCAATCCCCTTGCGGCGACGGGTCTAATCGGTCGGCGAGGCCCGGCTCTCCCGGCTGATTCCAGGCCAATGCGGCAAAGGCCCGGGCGAAGTGCTCCGCCGCTCCGCAAACCCAAGCGCCTTCCAGCCCGCGCAAGCCAGGGGCCGGTTGCAAGACAAAGCGCAGGGCCCAGCTCTGCCGATCCCCGTCCAGACCCACCCACAGATTGCCTGGCTCCCGTGGATGGTGTGGGTCGAGGTTGCCCGTGAATTCCAAGCTGATGGTTTCCTCCTCCATCAGCGTGTCGGCCAGCTCACGGTGTTGCCGCTGCACCAGTTGCAGGGCTCTCTGCAGAGCGGCGGCCTCAGCAGCGGTGAGTTCGCTGGCCCAGCCATCACCGCCGATCAACACAGGAAAGGGCTCCCGCTGGGGATCCCAGGCGAGGCGCCAGCCCTGACCTTCGCGCTCGATCACCCGCTTGGTTCAACCAGGCAGCAGGTCGGGCTGGTCCTGTTCGTCGCTGAGTTCAACGATGGCCCTCTGCACGGGTTTCACCATCGATTCATCCAACAGGCCGTCGAAATCGTCGAAGCGGCGCTGCTTGGCCCGATAGGCGATCCGCACGGTGGTGAGATAGCGGTTGCTGGAGTGGCGAATCAAACTTTCGGCGCGTTGCGCCAGCTCTTTCGGGTTGAGATCGGCACCGCTCTGCATCAAAGGCCCACGCATTTCCCTCACACTAAATCAGCTCCATCCAGCCCATGGCGGGAACCCTTGCGATCGATCTCGGCAGCACCACCACCGTGGTGGCTTGGCAGGAGGAGACGGGCGAGCCAAGGCTGTTGCCGCTTCCTCCTTACAGCCTGGCCGACCCTTGTGTGGTGCCAAGCCTGTTGTGGCTCAGCCAGCCTGGCCAGTCCCATCCCTTGATCGGGCGCCAGGTGTTGGAGGCTGGCCTGGCGGATGCCTCAGGCGCTGGCCTGTGTCGCGATTTCAAGCGCTGGATCGGCGCCAGCGACGCCCCATCGGCCACGGCTCAAGACGTTGGGCCCGGCAGCGCCTGGTTGAGCCCGGAGCAGGCGGGTGCCCTTCTCCTGCGCAGGATCTGGGAGGCGCTTCCGGCCGATCTGGAGCCCCATCGCTTGATTCTCACCGCCCCGATTGACAGCTACGGGGGGTACCGGCGCTGGTTGCAGGAGGTGATGCAGACGCTGGCCGTGCCCGAAATCGCCTTGGTGGATGAGCCCACCGCCGCGGCCATCGGCAGTGGCCTCTCGCCGGGCTGCCGGGTGCTCGTGGTCGACTTTGGCGGTGGCACCTTGGATGTGTCCCTCGTGGCGCTGGAGGGGGGCGAGGGCAAGGCGGCCCCCATGGCGCAACTGCTGCGTTTTGCCGGCCGAGATCTTCAGCAGAGCGGCCAGAAGTTGCGCACGGCCAAGGTGTTGGGCAAGGCCGGAGTGCCCATCGGCGGCCGGGATCTCGACCGTTGGATTGCGGCGGCCCTCTGCCCCGCAGAGCCTTTGACGGCGGAGTTGCTGGGCGCCGCTGAAGCCCTCAAATGTCATTTGAGCAGCCACCAGGAGGCTCTGCAGATCGTCACCCCCCAGGCGGGCCCCCCTCTCGAACTGCGGTTGACTCGCCCCGAGCTGGAGCAGCTCCTGGATCGGCAGGGTCTGCGCGATGTGTTGGAGGGCGTGCTGGAGGCCATGGGGGCGGCGGCCCGTCGCGAGGGCTTCGATCTCTCTCGCCTGGATGCGGTTTTGCTTGTGGGAGGCAGCAGTCGGTTGCCCTGGCTGCGCCAGCTGCTTCGCCAGCAGCTGCCCTCGGTGCCCCTGCGGGATGAACGGCCCGTGGAGGCGGTCGCGATGGGGGCGCTGGCCCTCACCCCGGGGGTGCGGATCAAGGATGTGCTCAGCCGGGGGGTGTGCCTGCGGTTTTGGGATCGACGCAGCCGTTGCCATCTCTGGCATCCGCTGTTTCTGGCCGGTCAGCTTTGGCCCTCGCCCCAGCCCCTGGAGCTGGTGTTGGCCTGCAGCGATCCCGAACAGTCGGCCCTGGAGCTGGTGCTTGGCGAACCCCTGCCCGAGGAGCGCGGCGAGGTGGTGTTTGAGGGGGGCGTGCCGGTGATTCGTCCCCGTCAGGCGGGAGCCGTGCCGGTGCGTGCCTGGCCCCAACCCCCGGCCCTGTTGCCCCTGGCCCCGCCAGCGGTGGCGGGCGCCGACCGCTGGCGCCTGCGCTTTTCGATCAATGCCCGTGCGGAGCTGGAGGTGGAGGGGGAGGACCTGCAAAGCGGCCAGCCGTTGGCCCGGCTGGTGTTGGGGACGGTGCGTTGAGGGGCTGCTTCTGCTTGAGTGCAGCGGCTTTGGTCCAGGTGAGCCTTGTCGAGGGAGTTGTCGCGAATTCACCGCTGGGTGGGCTTGCCCTTTCTGGCATTCACCCTCGGCATGGCGGGGTTGTGGGCTTGGAAGCAGCAGTTGACGCGCCAGTTGCGGGCCGCCTCCGCCGATCAACGGCTGGAGGTCTGCCTGCAGGTGGAGCGTCGCCTGCAGAGCCTGGAGTGGGTTCCGAGTCCGCCGGCGCAGGAGGATGCGGGCCGCTGCCGACGGGAGGCCGCTCAGCGCCTCTGGGGAGCCCAAAAGCAGGAGCAGGCTTTGGGGTTGCAGGAGGAATTGGTGCGATCCCAGGCGGCCACCGATGGGGATCTGCAGCGCTTGCGGCAGTGGAAGGCGCAGTTGCAGCGCTCCGCCCTGGCCGCTTTCGAGCAGGGGCAACTGGATCAGGCTGTGGCCCTGCTGCGCTTGAGTGCGCCCCGCGGCGGTGATCCCGGGGTGGCGGCCATGGTGCGGCAGTTTCAACAGATTTGGGCGAAGAACAAAGCCGACCTGGAGCGTGCGGAGGTGCAGGCCTCCAAAGGGCAGTGGTGGGAGGCGCTCGCTGCGCTCAACGGGCTCAGCCATCCCTATTGGCGTCAACGCAGCCTGGCCCTGCGAAAAACTGTGGAAGCGGGTTTGGCCAAGCAGGAGAACAAACGGGTGCAATCGCATGGCCCCTTGCCCTACGCCATCCCGCGACAACGGTTGGATGCGCTCATTCAGAAGCGGGTGGCTGCCGGCGTTCCGGACTGGCAGGCCTTTGGCGAAGCCTGCCGGGCGTTGGGGGGAAGGGTGGTGGATGCGGGGCCTGAGGCCACCTGCCAACCTTGACGCGGGCCGTCAGTTGCGGCTGGGGCGTGACAAGATGACCCCGTGTCGCGAGGGTGTATGGAGCCTGGTGATCGGGTGACTGTGAGTGCCAGTGTGGTGGTGTACACCCATCCCGAGCATCGGGGCCAACCCTTCGACCTCCAGGGTCAAGAGGGTGAGGTGGTGAGCGTGATCGATGGTTGGAAGGGGCGCCCCCTCAGCCCCACCCTTCCAGTGGTGGTGGCCTTCGGCAAGTTTCGTGCCCACTTTCGGGATGATGAGCTGACCAAGGTGTAGGTGCTGCGCTGCCCTCAAGGGTGCAGCAGAAACACTCCCTCCTCCCCATCCACCGCCTGCAGGCAGAGCTGGATGCTCTCCTGCCTGGACGTGGGCACAACGCGTCCACAAAAATCTGGCTGGATTGGCAATTCCCGGTGACCGCGGTCAACCATCACCACCAATTGCACCTTGCTGGGGCGCCCCCAGGCCTGAAGCGCTTCCAGCGCCGCTCGCACCGTGCGACCGGTGTAAATCACATCATCCACCAGAACCACCAGGCGGCCATTCACCCCCTCGGGCAAAGAGGTGGCCTCCACCAGGCGAGTGCCCACCCGCGCCAGATCGTCCCGGTGAAACGTGGGGTCCAAGCTGCCGTGGGGAATGGCATGGCCGGCGATGGCACTCAGCCGTTCGGCGAGCACCCTGGCCAGAGCGACGCCCCGGGTGGGGATTCCCAGCAAGAGAAGATTGTGGGCATCGGAGGCCGACTCCAACACCTGGGAGGCGAGCCGATCAAGTGTGCGACCCAGCTCCTGGGCGGAGAGAATTTCGATGCGGGAGCCGGGCTTGGCGGGGAGTTCGGACAAGCGCTTTGCCCAGCACGCAATCTCCATGCTAGGGGCTACGTTTGCCCGCCCGATGTCCCCAAAGCCTGACGCTTTGTCACCCCCCCCTGGCCAATGGAAGGGGTGGATGTAGTTTTGCCTTGGTAGTGGACCCATCAGCGAGCAGGCCTAGGGTGAATTCCATCCCTCCTTCTAAGCAGGCCCTACAAACGGCGGCCACATCGGTGCTCCATCTGACTGATGCCCCTCCGGTTGCCCCCGTTGTTTTGGCCATTTTGGATGGCTGGGGTTACAGCGAACCCGGTCAATCCAACGCCATCACTTGCGCAGACACTCCTGTAATGGACGCCCTGTGGGAGGCCTATCCCCACACGTTGATCGCGGCGAGCGGTGCTGCGGTGGGTCTCCCGGACGACCAAATGGGCAATTCGGAGGTGGGGCACCTCACCATTGGATCGGGACGGATCATTCGCCAGGAGTTGGTGCGGATTTCCCAGGCTGTGCGCGATGGCTCCCTCGCCCACAACCCGGTTCTCAACAAGTTGGCCGACACGCTTTCTGCCAATGGTCACACCCTTCATCTGTTGGGTCTTTGCTCCAATGGCGGCGTCCACAGCCACCTCGACCATCTGGGTGGATTGTTGCGTTGGGCCGCTGGACGCGGCCTGAAAAAAGTCTGCATTCACGTCATCACCGATGGCCGTGACACCCCTCCCACCAGTGGTGAGGATGATTTGCAGCGAATTGCCGCTTTGATTGAAGAGGCCGGTGTGGGTGAAATCACCACCCTCTGCGGCCGTTACTGGGCCATGGATCGCGATCACCGCTGGGATCGCACCGAAAAGGCCTATCGCCTGCTCACAGAGCCCAGCCCTCTTTGTGAGGAGACTCCATCTGCAGTGTTGGCTGCCTCCTATGCCGCCAACATCAGTGATGAATTTCTTGAACCGGTTCGCTTCCAGCCCACCTTGCTGGCGCCTGGCGATGGGCTGGTGTGTTTCAACTTCCGTCCCGATCGGGTGCGCCAGCTGATTCGGGCTCTGGTCAGTTCCGATTTCGACGGCTTTGCCAGGGAGAGGATCGATCCCCTCTACGTGGTCACCTTCACCCAATATGAGCAAGGTCTGCCCGTGGCCGTGGCATTTCCCCCGGAATCACTGGATGGATTGCTCGGTCAAGTGGTGTCTGAACACCACCTGCGTCAGTTCCGCACCGCCGAAACTGAAAAGTATCCGCATGTCACCTATTTCATGAATGGCGGCATCGAGCAAGCCTTCCCTGGCGAAGACAGGCATCTGGTGCCTTCACCGCGCGTGCCGACCTACGACATGGAACCCGCCATGTCAGCTGAAAAGCTCACCGCCAGCTGCATTGCCGCCATCAACAAAGGCATTTATTCCTTGGTGGTGATCAATTACGCCAACCCAGACATGGTGGGCCATACCGGCCAACTGCAAGCCACCGAAGCGGCGATCAGCACCGTGGACCGTTGTGTAGGCAAGCTGCTCGAAGCCACCTCAAAGATGGGCGGCACCATGTTGATCACGGCGGATCACGGCAACGCGGAGGTGATGCAGGGGCCAGATGGTCGACCCTGGACAGCCCACACCACCAATCCTGTGCCGGTGATTCTGGTGGAGGGCGAAAAGCGGCAGCTTCCAGGCCACGGCACAGACGTGAAGCTGCGTGAGGGAGGCGGTTTGGCGGATATCGCCCCTACCCTGCTGGACATCCTCGGCCTGCCAAAGCCGGCCCGCATGACCGGTGAATCCCTGATCCAGCCCAGCGGATCGAGAGTGCTCCTGGATCGGCCTGCCCAGGCCTTGCGGGTCTGAGCCCTAAACTTTCACCATGCTCAAATCTGTCCTCTCTTGGATTTGGATGCTTACGGGCATCTTTTTGGTGATCACCATCCTGCTGCACAGTCCCAAGGGGGACGGGTTAGGGGGTCTGGTGTCTGGTGGAGGCGGCATGTTCACCAGTGCCCGCAGCGCGGAGGCCACACTCAATCGCATCTCTTGGACGTTGATGGCCATTTTTCTTGTTCTTGCGGTCATCCTCAGCGCGGGCTGGGTGGGTTAGGCGAACGTGACCCAATCCCGCCGTGCCTGGCTCCGATCGGGCCTGGGTGCTTTGGTTGTTGGTTTGACGGGCTCCTGGCCGCTTTGGGCTGGCGCTGGCAAGGCTGAGGCCGCTTCCAAAGCCAAAGACCCGCGCTGGCAGTTGAGTGAGGCGGAATGGAAGCGTCGCCTCACCCCAGAGGCGTATCGGGTGTTGCGGCTGGAGGGGACGGAGGCGCCGTTCAGCAGCCCACTGAACAAGGAGAAGCGCCAGGGGGTTTACCAGTGCGCCGGCTGCCGGCTGCCTCTCTTTGCCTCTGGCACGAAGTTTGAGAGCGGCACGGGTTGGCCTAGCTTCTGGCAACCCCTCCCCGGGGCCGTTGCCACCAAAGTGGATTACAAGCTCATCGTGCCCCGCACGGAATACCACTGCCAGCGTTGCGGCGGCCATCAGGGCCATGTGTTCAAGGATGGGCCCCAACCCACAGGCTTGCGCTACTGCAACAACGGTGTCGCCCTGCTGTTTGAGCCGGGCCGCCGTTGAGGTGCAGGGCAGATCCGTTGCGGAAGATTGCCACCCTTTCCTGCCAGTGAAAAACCTGTCAGGATCTCCAATCAATCCCTGATGTGCGGGAGGCATGGGAAGCCCGATCAGCAAAGAGACGTTTCTGCAACGGGCCAGGGCTCGCTTTGCTGACCATTACGACTACAGCCTGATCCTTTATAAGAGCTACAAGACGCCGGTCCAAATTCGTTGCACCCTCCATCCGGTGAAGCTGATCACGATCACCCCGGAAAAGCATTTGCAAACCAGCGGCGGTTGCAAATTCTGCCTCAGGGAAAGTCGCATTCGCATGTTGGAGCGAGAGTTGCAGCGCGACGCCGCCATTCGACAGTCCCCGCTGTCCCCCGAGCAGTTGTCGGCGTCCAGTTGAGGGTGCAAGCCATGTTGGCCCTAGTGCTTGGCCTGGGCGGACTGGCCCATGGCGCGGATCTGCAGGTTTGCCGCGAGCTTCGCCAACGACGCGAGGCCCTGGCCTCCCGCGCCATGGACCAGGAGCTGGCTTTGGTGCGCACCATTCGGGGTCGGCTCTGTCCCCGCCTGGCCATGCAGGCGGAAGGGGCCAATGCCAGGGATGGTCGCTTCACACCGATCAACTACGCCGCCTGGAACCGCTGCCGGTTGGAGGCTGAGCGTGAGTTGGAGGCCTCCCATCCGATCCGCTATCGCAACAAGCAGAGATTCACGTTTTTCACCGTTGCGGGGGCGGACTTGGCGGCCCAGGCCGACCAGCTGATGGGGCAGTGGCAGGCGCAAGGGTGCCAGTGACGGCCCACGCTTCGCTTTAAACCAAAGCGGCCAGCTCAACCGGACCTGCCACTTCCACAAGCGCGGTGAGGCGATCGCGGGGATCCTGCTCCAAACGAGTCACCGTCACCGTTGCTCCTCCGTAGAGCTGGCTGGCAGCGGCTTGCAGGTCGGGTTGAAGGGCGGCAAAAGCTTCATCCGTGTTCGGTGCCAGCAGTCGGTCATTGGCTTTGTAAAGGAAGGCTCCACCCTCCAATTTCAGCTGACCCGCCAAGCGTTCGTCCGTTTCCAATAGGGAGCCAAAGAGCGCCAGGCGTTTGGCAAGAGCCAAAATGCGCTCTTGGTGCGTGGCACCCTCGCCCAGCTTGCGTTGGGCAGAAAGGCCGAATTGGCCGTCGCCATGCTCCATGGCGTAGTTGATTTCGTGGCTGATCAGCATGATTCCCGGCCCCTCTGGCACGTGGCGATAGTCCGCCACATCAATCAGGGTGCCGGGCAATGTTTTCAGGCGGATCCAGTCGTGAAAAATGGGGATGAAGCTGGCCTCATCCACAGTTACTTGGCCTTGGCGGGCGAGAAATTTAAGGCAAAAACGCTCGAGATCCATTGGGCAGATCAACAGTTGATTTCAATCGGTTTGGTGCGGGAAGCGATCAGCTGCTCACGGGTTGCCGTTCCTTGAACCAGCGTTGGAAGGCTTCAGGCGTGGCGATACCGGCCTGCACCATGCGGGTGTGGCACTCATAGGCTGCCTCAATGAAGAGTCGCGCCTCTTCCACGGCCTGTTTGGCCCGATCGAGGGAGGCCGGGAGCTGACGATTCTCATAGGCATTGAAGAGGTAGCTTGCAAACTTGCCTCGCACGAAGGGGTCAAAGAAGAGCTCCGTGTCGTAAAAATAGCGGCGGAAATCTTGCAGAATCACCTCTGGATCATCGGCAATGTCGATGTTTTGAACCTTGAGTAGCGCCTGAGCAGCCTTCACCATGGCGGCCATCGCTTTGTCGGCGGCTTTCTGGATGTTGCCATTTTCTCCACCACCCTCGAGCAACAAGGTGGCATCGAAATTGAGACTTTCGGCCATGGCCACATCAAAATTTGTCAGGGAAACCACCTCACCTGCACACTCGCCGATGCCGATGTCTCCGATGGTGTATTCGCGAGCATCACCCCAATCGGTATAGAAGGATTGGTCCACCGCGTAGGGGGGGACTTCTGTGAAGGGCTGCACACGTTCCTTAATTGTCTTTTTACCGATTCGATTAACAAACTGCGAGAATTTCTCTCCATTCTGCTTGTCTTTCAGATAAAGATCCAGCAGGAAATCGACAACCTCGGGGACGCGCTTGGTTGGAATCACTCCCAGCGACTGGCCATATTGCATGGCGTTGTTATCCCACTCTCCACCCAAGATCAAATGGAGATGGGGCACGCGGTGCCGATCAATCAGCCGGTTTGAGCCATAGAAGCCAATTTCTGCCACCGTGTGTTGACTGCAGGAATTGAAACAGCCGCTCACTTTCACGCGGATGTCCTTGACCGCCTCGTCGTATTGATAGCCCTTGAGGGCCAAGCGCTGCCGCAATTCACCGGCCAATCCACGGGAGCTGGCGATGCCGAGCTTGCAGGTGTCCGTGCCGGGGCAGGCGGTGACATCGGCGATGGTTTGGGCGCCGGCGGCGTGCAGGTTGAGGGCCTTGAGGGCGAGGTAGAGGGCGGGCAGATCCACCGCATGGATCCAGCGCAGCAGGAGGTTTTGCTCCACCGTGGTGCGGGTGGCGTCGGGGGTGAAGCGGCGAGCCACATCCGCCAGGCCTCGCATCTGCTGGGCGGTGAGATCACCCAGGGGCAGATTCAGGGTGACGCAGACAAATCCAGGTTGTCTTTGGGGATAGATGTTGGTGGAGCGCCATTGCTCAAAGGCCTCCCGCTGATCACCCAGATCAACCACCTGCCCTTCGCTGACAGGGGTGGGCAGGCCTGTTTCCGTGTATTGGGGAATGGCCGTCAGCCATTCGGTCCAGCTGGGATCGGGCTCAAGGCTGGCCCGTTCCTCCAGGACGAGACGGCGAAACTCGTCGATGCCGAGCTTCTGCACCAAAAACTTGATGCGGGCTTTGTTGCGGTTTTTCTTCTCTCCCAGACGCGCATAGACGCGGGCGATGGCCTGGGACAGGGGCATCAATTCTTCGGGAGGCACAAACTCGTCAAAGAGTTTGGCCAGATGGGGAACGGCCCCTAGGCCGCCGCCAACGAGCATCTCAAAACCGATTTCCTCCTTGCCCTCGTGGATGCGCTTGCGGGCGGTCAGGCCCAGATCATGCATGTAGGTGAGGCCGCAGGGGTGTTGCGAACAGCCGGAGAAAGCGATTTTGAATTTGCGGCCAAAATCCTGCACATCTCGGTGGCCAAGGAAGTAATTGGCCGTTTCATTGGCATAGCCCGTGACGTCAAAAGCCTCATCGCGGCAGACACCAGCCAGCGGGCAGGCGGTGACGTTGCGCACGGAATTGCCGCACGCTTCCCGCACCGTGATGCCCACAGCGGCGAGGCGCCGGTGCATGTCGGGCGCATCCTCCAGCGAGAGGAAGTGCAGCTGGATGTCTTGACGGGTGGTGATGTGCAGGATGTTGTCGGAATACTCTTCCGCAATGTCTGCGAGCACCTCCATCTGCTCGCAGGACAGTCCGCCATAGGGAATTTTGATCCGCTGCATGCCAGGGGCTTCCCATTTGGTCTCGGGGCCCTTGGTCAATTCGGGATGGGGAAAGGCGATCTCCTGGGTCTTTTCGCCATCGTGGCGAAAGCCGTTGTCGTAGCGCTGTCCGTAGGCGCCGCGGCGCAGCCGCAATTCCGCAAACACCTTGTCTTCAATCTTGCCCTGACACCGCAACACCATCTGGTTTTCAAAGGTGTCGATTTCCTCCGCCATTTGGGGGGGGATTTGATCGGCCAATTTGGCTTTCCAAGATGGAGGCTGGGGCGTTGTCATGTTTTGTTTATTTTGAAGGGGCAATGATTAAAGGTTTGCTTGCCAGGAAAGACAGTTGCCCCATGCTAGTTGGCGGTGTGAACAGCGCCGCCCCGGCCGGGGGGCTTTCGCAGTCTCTTAACAATCACACCCCCTATCGCCGGGCTCTAGAGCTCGCCCCTGCCCGATCTCCCATGCCCCCCCTGACTCTGCGATCCACCGATGTGGTGCTGGTGCGCCACGGAGAAACGGCCTGGAGCCGCTCGGGCCAGCACACCGGGTCCACCGACATCCCCCTCACGCCAGCGGGCGAGCTGGCCGCCCTGGCCCTGGCGCCGCTCTTGGAGCAGCTGGCGTTTGCAAGGGTGTTCTGCAGCCCGCTGGCGCGGGCCCGGCGCACCGCCGAGCTGGCGGGCTACGGAGCCAGGCTGGAGCTGGATGCCGATTTGATGGAGTGGAACTACGGCGCTTACGAAGGCCGCACCAGCGCCGAAATCCAGGCGACGACGCCGGGCTGGCTGGTCTTTCGCGACGGCTGTCCCGACGGGGAAAGCCCGGAGGCGGTGGGGGCGCGGGTGGATCGGGTGATCGCCCGGCTGCGGCAGGGGGCGGGGCCTTCGCTGGTGGTTGCCCACGGCCATTTGCTGCGGGTGTTGGCGGCCCGCTGGCTGGATCTGCCCCCCCTGGCCGGCCGGCATTTTCTGCTCGACACCACCACGATCAGCGTCCTCAGCGACTACAGAGGCACTCCGGCGCTGGGCTGTTGGAACGCGCCATTGGCTTGATCGGAATCGGAGCGGTGTTTTCAACCCTTTGCCGCTAACGGCCACGCAAAAAAGGAGGGCTTGCGCCCTCCTGAGTTGGTTTGCTGGTTGCGGCTCAAACCGCTGAACGGGGTGGCGATCAGTAGTCGAAGTCGCCGCCGCCCATGCCGCCACCGCCAGCGGGAGCAGCTTCCTTCTTCTCGGGAAGGTCGGCCACGATGCACTCGGTGGTGAGCACCATGCCGGCGATGGAGGCTGCATTTTGCAGGCCGGAGCGGGTGACCTTGGCGGGATCGACGATGCCTGCGGCGAGCATGTCCACGTATTCGCCGGTGGCGGCGTTATAGCCCTCGTTGAAGGGCTTGTTGCGCACGTGCTCGGCGATCACGGCCCCGTTGGCACCAGCGTTTTCAGCGATGCGCTTGAGGGGGGCGTTGAGGGAGAGGGCCACGATCTGGGCGCCGATCAGCTCCTCGCCGGAGAGGTTGGCTGCGGCCCACTCCTCCAGGGCGGGGGCCAGGTGGGCCAGGGTGGTGCCACCACCGGGGACGATGCCTTCCTCAACGGCCGCCTTGGTGGCGTTGATGGCATCTTCCAGGCGCAGCTTCTTGTCCTTCATCTCGGTTTCGGTGGCG
>JAYKHK010000210.1:0-7226 GCA_035284785.1 Cyanobacteriota bacterium
GGCCTGTCCACCCCGGGGCCTGGCGTGGAGGAGGGCGGGGTTGGGGGCCGGAAGGAATAGACACCCCCGCGCCACGCCCACAGATCGGGGGCGCCGAGGGAGGCGAGCGCGATCGCCTCCCCATCCAGCCAAAACACCAGCCGAGCCCGGGCTTCGGCCGCCAAGCGCTCCCGGCGGGCGTTGAGCGCGTCCCAGCGGGCCGCATCAAACCAGCCCGGACGGCCGATCACATGCACCACGGGCGCCTGGCGCGCGTTGTTCACCAGCCGGGCTTCCAGCATCGGCACATCCGCAATCTTGTCGCTGAGCGGCAGCCGATCGCTCCGCAGTCCCGCGCGCTGGAGCACATCGGGCGCATCCACCAGCAGCCACTGAAACTCCGGTCCATAAATCAGGGAGCGGCTGAGGCGGAGAAAGTCCTCGTGGCAGGCCCCGGGCAGGTGGCGAGCTTCGGCCTGCCTCGCTTGTTCGATCGAAAAGGCGGATCCGGCCATGGGTTGGGCTGGCTGGCGGCTCAAGCGGAGAGCGCGCAGCCCTCCAGCGTGCGCACCACGGGATGGCTGCGGCGCCAGGTGCCGTCGTTGTATTGCAGCAACGCCAACCGTGGGCAGGGTGGCTGTCGATCGCCTTGAGCAAGGCGTAGTCGGCAGGCTTGAGGAACTAGCGGTAATCGGCGGCCAGTTTCTCGATCGCCGTTTGCACCACCGTGGCATCAATCAGATCGTCGGCCACTTCACAGCAGAGTTTCAGCAAACGCAACAACTCGCGGGGATGGCCGCCGCTAATCTCCACCAATCGATCCACCTTGGCGTCGCTGGCAAAGTGGCAGCGGTCGGCTCGCTTGAGCAGCAAGTCACGCATCGTCCTCCATCCGGCTTCGAAGCGGCTGCCATCCCGTTCCTGCAGCGTGATCATCGGCAAAACGATATGCGCATCGAGCTTGCCGCCGAGACGGCCGTCTTACTACAAATGCAGGGGCGCGGTGTAAATCACCAGGGTCTGGATCGCCAGCAACTGTTCAGCGTCCTCCACGAAGAATTGCGTGGCACCCTGGCAGCGGCCAGGCCCCGCCTCATCCGTCTCAGCCCTTTTCCTGCAGCCCCTTGAGCGCCGCCAGCAGGCTCGCCGGGCTCTGGGGATCCACCATGAGCACGCTGCCCCCTTGGGAGCGGGCCATCTCCTGCCCCATGGCCATCCAATCCTTGGCCAGGAGCAGCCGCAAGCCCTCCGCCGCCGAGGGATGGGCTTCGATGGCGGCGGCCAGCTCGGCGGCGGCCTCCGCCCGCGCCTTGGCTAGCAGTCGTTGCTGCTGGGCCTGGGCTTCGGCCTCCAGCAACAGCGCCTCCTGCTTCGCTTTGGCATCGAGCACCAGGGCCTCGGCACGGCCCCGGGCCGCATTGACCTGGGATTCCTTCTCTCCTTCCGAACGCAAAATCGCGGCCCGTTTTTCCCGTTCGGCCGTCATCTGCTGCTCCATGGCCTGCTGCACGCCCGCTGTGGGGTGGATATCGCGCAGTTCCACCCGTGTCACCTTCACCCCCCAGGGATCGGTGGCCTCATCCAGCTCTCGCAACAGCACCTCATTGACCTCGGCGCGCGTTGTGAAGGTTTGGTCCAGGTCGAGCTTGCCCATCTCGGCGCGAATCTGGGTGAGCACAAGGTTCACCATCGCCGCCTGCAGGTTGTCCACGGCGTAATAGGCGCGGGCATGTTCCAACAACTGCCAATACACCACTGCATCCACTTCGATGGAGACGTTGTCGCGGGTGATGCATTGCTGAGGGGGAATGTCGAGCACGCGCTCTTTGAGCGATTCATGGCTCACCACCTTCTCCACGCCTGGCAACACAAACGAGAGACCCGGCGTGAGCTGCCGGTTGTATTTGCCGAGCCGCTCCACCAACATCGAGCGGCTGCTGCTCGTCACCTTCACGCTGCTCACGCCAAGGGCGCCAAGCAGCACCAACACCAAAGGGATCAGGGGTTCCATGACTCTTGGCAGCGTGGCTCCAGGCTAGGGAAGAAAATGCGTTGGGCCCGATCTCAGCCATGCCGCCTCCCCCTCTGCTCTGGCTCCTGGTTGCCGCGGCCCTGTGGCTGCTTGTGTTGCTTGGCATCGATAGTGATGGCTTGCTTCTGGTCGGCGGCTCCGCGGCCCTGCTGCTCGCCCTGCTGTTGGCCGCCCTTGCCCTCCCGGCTTGGGCGCAGGTTGTGACGTTTTTCAGCGCGGTGGCGATCGGCTACGGGCTGATCCGGCGCTGGTCTGCCCAACCGGCCGACCCACAGAGTCTGTTGCCGGCCCCGCAGGCGGATCAGGCCAGGGTGATTGGTGCTTTTGCCCCGGATGGCCGCGGCAGGGTGCAATGGCAGGGGCAGAGCTGGGCCGCCCAAAACATGGAGCCCGAAAGAACCCTCAGCCCTGGCGAACGGGTGACCGTCATGGGGCGGGAGGGAAATTGCCTGCAGGTGATCGCCAGAACCAACAGCGACGCGTGATCAATCGAAAAACAGAAGGCTCACCACTTTCCCCATGTCTTCAGCCGTGCGGCAGCTGGAAAGCAGGGTTTCACTGTCGTGGAAGGCATAGCAGATCAGCTGATCGCAGCGGCTGATGATGTCTTGGTTGCAGAGGCTGCTGGCCATCGGCAGGGGCAGCTCATCGTGCTCTGGTTTCTCCACCAGATGCAACACCTGCTCAAGTTGGTCGCGAGACTCGGCGGGCTGGCGCTCCAGGCTCTGGGGCAGCAACACCGTGAGCCGGCCCGGATCCACGGCCAGCACGCTGCGGATCACGGCTGAATTCACGCCCTGGGCGCCTGAGGTGATGAGATTGTGCCCCTCCTGGGCCAGGGAGCGGGCCACCAGTTCCACCAAGTGGATCGACACCACAGGCACGTGTCGACTGCCGAGAATGGCGATCCGACGCTTGCCTGTGTCCTGGAGCATGGCCAACTCCTGAGCCAGGGTGTCAATCCTGTCAAGAGCCGGAAGATCGAGAGACCGGGTCACCCGTCGTACGCCCGCATTTCGCTTCTGGAAACTAGCAGCGCTACAGGGGCTCAGGTCAGTTTCAACCGCTCAAACAGCCTCTCGAAGTGACAATTCTCTTCGACCAGCCGCATGGCGTAGGTGGCTTTCACCGCTTCGTGAAGGCGGACTTGACCGATGGCGCCCTCCACCACCTCAACGGTGGTGAGGGTGTCATGGTCGACTTTGAGAACCGGCACCTCCAATTCTTCAGCCCGATTGAGCAGCTGTGGCAGGGGCTCCCCCACGCCCGTGAGGATCAGGCATTGGGTGGAAGCCTCAAGGGCGGCGAGCTGGATGTCGGTTCGATCGGCGCCTGTCACCACGGCCATGTTGCGGCGACGCCGGAAGAATTCCATGGCGGAATTCACATTCATCGCACCAATGGAGAGGGTTTCCACCAAGAGATCCAGCCGTTCACGGGAGCAGAGAACCCGCGCCCCAAGCCTTCGGCTGAGCTCTTCAACGGTGACGCTCCTCAACAGCGGACTTCTGGGCAACACGCCCAGAACCGGCAGGCCAATGCTCTCCAAAGCGGGAACGAGATCCTGACGCAGAGACGCCAATGCCCCAGGGGGCACACCATTGATCACCACCCCTGCCAGGAGGGGGCCCAACTGGCTCTGGACCTCCAACAAAGGTTCCACATCCCTGCTGTCATGCCAGGGGTGCACCAACACCACCACAGCCTGCAGCGCCCGGGCCAGCGGCACCAGACCCAAGCCAAACATCCACCCTTCACTCAGTCGTCCCGCACCCTCCAGGATCACCAGGCCCGCCTCGCCATCGTGGAGGCGGGCCTGGAGCCCTTCCATCCCCTCGATCGGTCCCACCACTCCGCTCAAAAGCCGCTGATGGGCCGAGGCTGGCTCCAGCACGGCCAAGGAGGGGATGAGCTGGGCTTCCTCCAGGCCAAGGGTGGCGCCGATGAAGCGGACATCGGCATCCAGCAAGGGATCGCCAGGCTGGTGGATCTCCTGGGGCTCCAGGCAGGTGGCCAGAGGTTTGCCAAAGGAAAAGCCGTGGCCTTTGCGGCGGAGTTGTTGGGCCAGGCCGAGCACCACAGCCGACTTGCCGCTGAAGGGTTCACAGGAGCCAATCAGCAGCGGGCTGGGCATGGAGAGGCCTCAACGGAGCCAGGCTGTGGCAGATTCTTGCAGCCCGGCGGATGCCAACCAGGGTGTGTCCCCTCGGCCAAACCCCATGGAGCCCGTCTCCCACGCCCCCGACGACGCCGGCAAGCCCCGCCCCACTGTGGCCATCACTGGAGCCAGCGGAGCCCTGGGCCAGGCTCTGATTCGATGCTGGCATGGCCGCGGAGCCCATCTGATCGCCCTCACCCACAGGCCAGAAGGGGGACAGGCGCGGCCTTTGGAGGTTCTGGATCCCCAAGGGCAGAGCATTCCCTTGAGGCAGGTGAGCTGGCAGGGGGGCATGGAGAAGGAGCTGGTGCCCGTGCTGGCGGAGGTGGATCTGCTTGTGCTCAACCATGGACTCAACCAACCGACGGGACGCAGCCCTGAAGCGGTGAGCCTGGCGCTGGAAGTCAACGCGCTCAGCCACTGGCGCTTGATCGAGCTCTTTGCCGAGCAGGTGGCCAAGCGTGAGGCGCCTGGAGAGGTGTGGGTCAACACCTCCGAAGCGGAGATCCAACCCGCCCTGAGCCCCCTCTATGAGATCAGCAAGCGTCTCTGGGGCCAACTCTTGAGCCTGCGGGCCCTCGATCTGGCTTCAGACACCAGCGGCACCCGAGCTGGCCCAGCGCTTCGCCTGCGGCGTCTCGTTTTGGGGCCATTCCGCTCCGAACTCAATCCTTATGGAGTGCTCTCCGCGAATTGGGTGGCCAGAGAAATCCTGCGCCAGGCCGACTGGAACTGCAATCTGATCATTGTCAGCATCAACCCCCTCACCTATGTGCTGATGCCTCTCGCGACCCTGAGCCGTTGGGCCTACTTCCGCTGGCTCACCCGGGGAGAGCCCAAACCGATCTAGAAGTCACGGTCGGTGAGGATTTCACAGCCATCGCTGCTCACCACAATCGTGTGCTCCCACTGGGCGGAGAGGCTGCCGTCCACCGTCACCACGGTCCAGCGATCCTTGAGGGTGCGGCAAGCCTTGCTGCCCGCATTCAAGATCGGCTCCACCGCCAGCGTCATCCCCGGGCGCAGAACCATGTTCGGCAGATCGCGGGTGCGGTAGTTGAACACGGAAGGTTCTTCGTGAAGGTTTCTGCCCACCCCGTGGCCGGTGAAATCCTCCACCACCGCATAGCCGTGGGCTTCGACGTGATCCTGCACGGCCCCCGCCAGCTCCAGCAGGCTGCTCCCGGCACGAATGGTGGCCAAACCACGCATCAGGGCTTCCTGGGCCACGCGGCTGAGACGCAGAGCCTCCTCCTGCACCGATGAGCCCACCCCAATCGTGATGCAGCTGTCGCCGTGATAACCCTCAAAGCAGGCTCCCGTGTCCACCTTGAGGAGATCGCCCTCCCTGATCACCCGCTTGCCGCTCGGGATCCCATGGACCACTTCATGGTTGATGCTCGCGCAGATGCTGGCGGGGAAGCCGTGATAGCCCTTGAAGCTGGGCACGGCTCCCATCTCCCGGATGCGCTTCTCGGCAAAACGATCCAGATCACCTGTGGTCATCCCCGGAGCCACCATGTCGGTGATCTCCCGCAACACGGTGGCCACGATGCGGCTGGCTGTGCGCATGGTGGCAATCTCCCGCGCCGACTTCACCTCCACGCCACGGCGGTTGTTGGCAATGCGAGGGCCGCTTTTGGTGAGGAGCCCGGAGGCCCCTTTCTTCTGGCCTTGATCACCGCCGGAAGACGCAAGCAAATCAGCAAAGAGATTCATGGCAGCGGCTGGAGACCCCGGAAGGACAAAACAGAGTGTCCACGCTATCGGTGAACTGTTGATCGCTGCGCTCCAGCCCATGGCTGAAGGTTCCCCATCCCTCCCTTCCCAGTCCCTGATGCTGAGGTGCAGACAGGCCCATGCCACGGTGGCCCCCTTTGTGCTGGCCCCCCTTCTGCTCACGGCCTCCACCGGAGTGGCCTACAGGGTGCTGCGGGATTGGCTGGGATGGGGACGAGAGCAAAGCCATCCCCTGATGACCCTGCACGAGGGGGAATGGCTGAAACCGTGGCTTGGCAAACACGCTGAAACGCTCTATGTGCTTCTTAATGGTTTGGGCCTGCTTTGGATGGTGGGCAGCGGCGCGCTGATGCTCTGGCAGCGGCTCCAACGACGGGCTGGGTTGAAGGGACGTGGGGGCCCTTGACCAGGTAAGGTCGTCGTTTGGCGCAACTTTTAGGACGCTGGAATGGCTGCGGAACCTCCCGAGAGCTCGACATTACCCCCGTCAGATGGGCCGGCGGCCGATCTGAACGATGCCCCCCCCACCAGTGGCGTGCAGGGCACTTCTGCGGAGGCCACAGGCTCTGATGTCCTCCCTGAGGCCACCTCGACAACTGCCACCAAGGAGGCAACCGCGGCGGAGACCGTAGCGACAACCCGTCAAGTGGTCACCGGCAAACTCAGCGCTCAAGCGCTGATCGCGGCGTTTGAAGCTGAGCAGCTGAAGAGCGATCTGCCCGAGATCTTCGTCGGCGACACGGTCCGTGTCGGTGTGCGGATTCGGGAAGGCAACAAAGAGCGAATTCAGCCCTATGAAGGTGTTGTGATCGCCAAGCGCCACGGGGGCTTGAACGAAACCATCACGGTGCGCAGAATCTTTCAGGGCATCGGTGTGGAAAGGGTTTTCTTGCTGCATAGCCCCCAGGTTGCTTCCGTGAAGGTGGAGCGCCGCGGTAAGGTGCGTAGAGCGAAGCTCTTCTATCTGCGTGACCGGGTGGGTAAAGCCACGCGAGTTAAGCAGCGCTTCGATCGTTGAGGGATTTTTCCCTTCTTTGGTGCATCGCCTTGCGCCGTTAGTTCAGCTGGTAGAACGCAGGTCTCCAAAACCTGATGTCGGGGGTTCGAGTCCTCCACGGCGCGTCCGATGCACCCTTTTTTTGTAGTTTCCTCGTTCCGAGCATGGAGTTGGATCTTCAACCCGGTGATGTGGTCAAAGTGCTGGAGTCCGCGGCTCTGGGTTGGGTTCGCGCCAGGGTCATTCGGGTCAAATCCGGTGGCCGTGTTGTGGTCCAAAGTGATCAAGGTCGTGAATTCACCGCTCGCGGCAATCAAGTC